>CAYVQH010000008.1:0-32613 GCA_964454105.1 uncultured Halobacteriales archaeon
TGCCGTAGGCGTGGATGGGGTACATCACGAGCGCGCCCTGGACGCTCGCCATCGAGCGCAGCCCCGAGTCACACGCTTCGAGCTCCTGCATCAGCAAGCCATAAGCGGTCTCGCTGACGTTCGGGAGCCCGTAGCCCTCCAGGTTCGGGGCGTAAAAGCCCAGTTCGCCCATCTCCGGGATGAGCTCCTCGGGGAAGGTGCCGGCCTCGTAGTGTTCCGCGATCACGGGCCTGACGCGTTCGTCGACGAACTCGCGGGCGTCGTCGCGGAACTCCCGCTCCTCGTCGGTGATCTCCGCCTCCAGTTCCACATAATCGAGCATGTCCAAAGGTCGGACCCGACCGTAAAAAACGCTCCTATTCCGTCGGCAGTGAGTTAACGATGGTAACTATAATCGTTATAATATTATTGACCGAAACCATTGGACTGAGACTCAACTCCAACGTTCGGCGGTGGAGGCTCGGAATCGAACTGGAGGTCGTCAGTCCGCGGCGATCGGCTGCTGGCGGAGCTGGTTGACGTAGTCGGTGAAGTTCTCGAAGACCCGTTTCGCCCTGCAGGCGTCAGCGTAGTTCTCCTCGGTGATCCCCGCGAGCACCTCCTCGCGGCGTTGTTCGGAGAGATCCTTGCGGCGGGTGAGCTCCTCGGCGGTTTCCATGTCGTACTCGGGGTGGAACTGGACGCCGAAGACGCGGTCCTTTCGGAACCCGTGGTTCGAGTACTCGTTGGCCGCGAGCGCCTCGGCCCCCGGCGGGAGCTCGACCACGGCGTCGGAGTGGGTGGTGAAGGCGAGGAACCGCTCGTCGATTCCCGAGAGGAGCGGCGAGTCGACCGTACGGGTGATCTCGTTGTAACCGATCTCGTAGGTTCCCATCCCCTCGACCGACCCACCGAGGACGTCCGCGAGCAGCTGGTGGCCGTAGCAGACCCCGAGGAAGGGGAGATCCCGGTCTATCGCGTCGGCCACCCACTCCTTGAGGGGGGAGATCCAGGGCTCGTCCCAGTAGACCGACGAGCGCGAGCCGGTGACGACCACGCCGTCGAACTCGAAGGAGTCGGGGAGCTCACCGACGGTGACGTCGAACTCGGCCAGATCGGCGTCGAGTTCGCGTCGGAAGTTTCGTTTCGTATCCCTATCGTTATGTGAAGCGTCGAGAACGGCAAGGCGGGGAGGACTCACTACCGCGTTTATGGAACCCACGGCAAAAACGGTTGCGGATCGGACAGTTATCGCCTGATAGACGATGGACGTTCAGGGTTCCCGCTCCCCGAAAAACGCCGCGAGCCGGTCGTTCACCGGCCGGGAGCGTTCGATCCAGACGCCGTGTCCCGCCCCGGAATAACTGACGAATCTCCCTCTCGGCAGCCCCTCGGCGAGCGACTCGCCGTTCCCGACCGGAACGATCGCGTCCGCCTCGCCGTGGATGACGAGCACCGGGATTGTGACCTCGTGGAGCCAGTCGCTCGCGTCGAAGACCTCGAACGCCGCGTTCTGTGCCTCCCAGCCGGCGCGGTCGGCGTCGCTCCCAGCCCGCCACTCGACGAGCCCCTCGATCACCTCGGACCGTCCTTCGAGGAATGCATCCGAGAGGAGCGCACGGAGCGATTCGCGGATCGCCTCGCGGTTCCCGGGGGGAGCGAACAGACGCTCGCGTGCATCCGGCGGCAGTCGTGACCGTGGTCCGCCCGAACTCGTCCCGATCAGTGCCAGACTCCGCGCTCGCCCGTACTCGCGGGCGTATCGAAGCGCGACCATCCCGCCGAGTCCAGCCCCCACGAGATGGATGTGGCGGGCGCCGTGATCCGCGAGAACGGCCTCTAGATCGGCGGCCAGTCCCTCGATCGAGTACGGACCCGGCGGTGCGTCCGAGCGTCCGGTCCCTCGCCCGTCGTAGACGAGGGTCTCGTAGGGTCCCGCGAGCGCGGCGTGCTGCCAGCCCCACTGCCACGCGCCGAGGCCGAGGTCGGGAACGAACGCGACCGTCTCGCCGGATCCCTCACACTCGTAGTACAGCGAGACCTCGTCCCTCCGTGCGGTCGGCATGGACGGGGCTATCCCGCGTGGCACGGTAAGCCTCCCGATGGCGGATCAGGGAGCGACGCGACGATGGACGGTGGCGTGAACCCGAGAGGGACGACGAGACGTTCGTGACGCCGGAACACGGCCATGGGTAGCCTACGCGTTCAGCACCTGTCTGAGGATCCCGGGGGCCGAATCCAGCGCGTCGTCCAGCTTCGCCGCGTCGGGCCCGCCGCCCTGGGCGAAGTCCGCGGGACCGCCGCCGCCGCCGCCGACGGTCGCAGCGAGCTCGCCGACGACCTCGCCGGCGTTTATCCCGACGCCATCGGGGACGGCGACGACGAACTGCGCGCCGCTCGCGGCACTGCCGAGGACCGCGACCTTCCCCTCACTCACCAACGCGTTCGCGGTCGCCCGCAGTTCGTCGCTGTCGGCGTCGAGGCGCTGGATCACGGCGGTCGCCCCGCCGACGTCGACCTCCTCGCCCTCACCGGCGCGCAGTTCGGCGAGCTCCTCGGTGAGCGCCTCGATCTCTTTCCCTCTTGCCTTCCACTCCTCGAAGAAGCGTTCGGCGGTGGCGGGCACCTCCGCCGGCGAGACGTCGAGCACCGCGGCGGCCTCGTACAGCGAGTCCTCGGTTCGCTGGGTCGCGCGGATCGCCGCGTCGCCCGCGGCGAAGGTCAGCCGCTCGACGCCGTCCTGAACCCGCTCGGTCGAGAGCACCTTGATCGCACCGATCTCGCCGGTGTGGGAGACGTGCGTGCCGCCACACGCCTGGACGTCCTCGGCGACGTGGATCAGCCGGATCCGCTCGCCCGGCGGGATCCCGCCCTGATAGAGGTCGAAGCCGTGTTCGGCCTCTGCCTCGTTGCGGTGGGGCCACTCCTCGGTCACGGAGACGTCGTCGGTCACCAGTTCGTTGGCGATGCGCTCGATCTCCTTTACCTGTTCGCGGCCGATCCGGTCGTAGTGGCGCACGTCCAGCCGGGCGCTGTCGGTCCCTTTCTGTGCGCCGGCCTGCCGGACGTGCTCGCCCAGCACCTCGCGGGTCGCGTGGCCGACGATGTGGGTCGCGGTGTGGTGGCGCATGAGGCTGCGCCGGCGCTCGGGGTCGATCCGACCGCGGACGAACGCGCCCTTCTCGGGTTCGTTCCCGACGCGATGGAGCACCACGCCCTCGCGTTCCTGTACGTCGACGACGTCGTAGCTGCCGTCGTCGGTCGTCAGCGTCCCGTGGTCGGCGGGCTGGCCGCCGCCCTCCGGGTAGAACATCGTCTGGTCGAGGACGACGTCGTATCCCTCCGCGCACTCGATCACGTCGAGGATGACCGCCTCGAACTCCATTCGCGCCTGGTCGTCGTAGTAGAGTTTCTCGGTGTCGGGGAGGTCCGCGGCGCGTTCGTCGCGCTCCTCGACGTCGCGCATCGCCTCGCCCGCGTCGTGGCGGCCCGCGACCAGCGAGTAGAAGTCGTCTGGCACCTCGACCGCGGCACCGGCTTCCGCCGCGATCTCCTCGACCATGTCGGGCTGGATGCCGTGGGAATCGTACAGTTCGAGCAGCTCCTCCGTGGGAATGGGCTCGCCGCGCTCGGCGTACTCCTCCGCGAGTCCCTCGACCCGCCGGCCGCCGCGCTCCAAGGTCTCACGGTACTTCTCGACCTCCGTGCGCACGATGTCCCTGATCGTGTCGCGGTTCTCGTAGCCCAGTCGCTCGGCCTGCATGTCGACGAGTTCGTCGAGCGGGGCGTCGACGCCGACGGTGTCACAGAGCCGTTTCGTCCGTCGCAGCACCATCCGCGCGAGATAGCCCGTCGCGACGTTGGAGGGGACGATCCCGTCGCCGAGCATGTAGGCGAGAGTACGGCAGTGGTCCGCGATGGCATATACGGCCTCCATGGGCTCCATCAGCGCCTCGAGTTCCCCTACTTCGACGCCGACGCCGGCCGCGATCTCGCCGCGGGCGCTCTCCATGTCCTCGGCCTCGTCGATGTCCATGTGGCCCGCGAGCTTCGAGGCCTCGTGGAGCAGGGCGGCCTCCTCGTCGGTGTGGGTGATCCCGGCGTTCTCGGTGAGGAAGTCGATCATCTCGGGGTAGATCGCCTCGTAGACCGTCGGGGTGCCCTGGGAGACCCACGCCCAGCGCTCGAGCCCGTAGCCCGTGTCGACGATGTAGGTGTCCATCTTCGAGTAGCGGTTGCCGTCCTTCATCTCGTACTCGCCGTCGGGGTCCTGCTCCATCGACATGAAGACGAGCGTCGCGAGCTCCACCCCCCTGTAGATGACCTCGATGGCGGGTCCGGCGTTGCCCCCGCCGACCCACGGGTCCTCGATGTAGGTGATCTCCTCGGGGTCCGCTCCGAGGGAGGTGAAAAAGTCGTCGCAGTACTCGACGGTCTCGTTCTTCCAGTAGACCTCGCCGTGGTAGGCGTACTCGTCGGGGTCGACGTCCTCGCGCGTGTTGAACGCGTGGTGGGCCATCATCTCGAAGGCCATCGTGTGTCGGCCCGTCTTGCCGACGTTGTCGATGTCCTGCATCCGGATGCACGGCTGGGAGATCGTGAGAGGATTGGCCGGCGGCGGCGTCTTGCCGCTGGTTACCAGCGGCTGGAAGTCGTAGATCGAGGCCTGCGTGAGAAGGACGTCGTCGCGCCAGCGGTTGGCGGCGACGGGGTAGGGCTCGACCCGCTCGTGGCCGTTCTCCTCGAAGAAGGAGAGGAAGTTCTCGCGCATCTCCTCCAGGCTGTACTCGCCCTCGAACCCGGGGTTCTCGATGAACGAGTAGTCGACACACGGCGGCTCCCCGCAGAGCTCCTGGTCGGGATCGCGCGTCCAGAAGTGGGCCCCACAGGAGGGACACTCCCGTCTGGCGAAGTCGTTGTCCTCGAAATACTCGAGGCGGTACTCCTGCTCAAGGGTACTCATGATACCCTAGGTGGCGAATCTGGGCGTAAAACTGTTGCGCAACCACCATTGGAATCCGCCGCACAAAAACGGGAGAACTTGTCGCTACCGATCGACCGTCGACTTACGCTTCGAGGCGGCCGTAGTCGAACTGCTCGCCGAGCTGCGAGAGCTCGTCGAGCGCGTCCTGCTCCTCGCGCATGTTCTGTTCGAGCAGGTCGGCGGCCTCGTCGAGTCCGAGCTGGTCGGCCAGCGGCGTGAGATTCCCGTAGCAGGCGATCTCGTAGTGCTCGGATTTCTGGCCGGCGGCGATGTTGAACCGGTCGAGAGCGCCCTCCGAGGGGTCCTTCTCGACGAACTCCTCGTGGGCCTCGATCATGCCCTCGACGACGGGGTCCTCGGCGGCTTCGGGCTCCTGCCCGACCGCCTCGAAGACCTGTTCGAGCCGGTCGACGTGTTCCTGGGTCTCCGAGCGGTGCTCGGAGAAGCCCTCCTGGAGCTCCTCCTCGCTCGAGGAGCTCTCGAGCTCCTCGAGCGCGTCGAGCAGCCGCTGCTCGGTGTAGTAGATGTGCTGTAGCCCCTCGACGAGCAGGTCCTCGGTGTTGTCTACGGTCATGGTGTGATCCACTTCGAACGACACGCGATAGTTCAATAAGCGGTTGGCTTGCACATGTGAGCCGATCCGTATCCGCCGATTCGGTGGCGCGGACGGGTTGCGAATGACGGGCGAAGGGTTTTGCGACGGAGAGGTGAAAACCGGTGGTATGCCCGAGTCACGCGTTCACGTCTTCGTCGAGGGGAACGTACAGGACGTCCACTTTCGGGACAACGCCCACGAGACCGCCCGCGCCCACGACCTCACCGGCTGGGTCCGGAACCTCGACGACGGCCGGGTCGAAGCGATCTTCGAGGGCAGCGAGGAGGACGTCGAGGCGATGATCGAGTGGTGTCGCGACGGCCCGATCAAGGCCGATGTCGAGGGCGTCGAGATCGAGATCGGCGACCCGCAGGGCGACCTCGAGGACTTCGAGAAACACTGACTACGCTTCGTCGGCCAGCGCGAGCGAGGCGAGAAACGCCTCCAGTTGAATCTTCTCGTTTGCGCCCTCGGTGATGCGATAGTCGGTCTCGCCGATCCGATCGAGGGTGCGCACCGCCTCCTTGTCCGTGAGTCCGAGGTCCCACACCGACCGGTGGAGCTGGTCGATGACGTCCCCGCCCGAGAGCCCCTTGTTCGAGAGCAGGTCGTCGAGGGTGGCGCGGGCGGTCGTGAAGTCGCCCTCCAGCGCGCTCGTGACCATCGCCTCGATCTCCTCGGGGCGGGCGGTGGCGGTGATGGTGTAGACGGCGTCCTCGTCGACGGTCTCGCCCATGACCGCGGCGGCCTGCAGGGAGTTGACCGCCCGGCGCATGTCGCCGTCGGCGGCGTAGACCAGCGCCTCGACGCCCCCGTCGGTCAGCTCGATCCCCTCCTCGGCGGCGATCTCCCTGATGCGGTCGCCGACCGCCTCGTCGGGGATCGAGGAGAAGCGAAAGACGGCACACCGCGACTGGATCGGGTCGATGATCTTCGAGGAGTAGTTACACGAGAGGATGAAGCGCGTGTTCGAGGAGAACTGCTCCATCGTCCTCCTGAGAGCGGACTGGGCGTCCGAGGTCAGGGAGTCAGCCTCGTCGAGGAAGATGATTCGGTAGTTGTAGCCGCCGAAGCTCGCTCGCGCGAACTCCTTGATCCGACCCCTGACGACGTCGATCCCGCGGTCGTCGCTGGCGTTGAGTTCGAGGAAGTTGTCCCGCCAGTCGTCGCCGTAGACCTCGCGGGCGATGGCGGTCGCACACGTCGTCTTGCCGATCCCCGCCGATCCCGAAAACAGCAGGTTGGGAAGGTCGTCTCGCTCGACGTATCGCTTCAGCCGGTCGGTGATCTCCTCCTGGCCGATCACCTCCGAAAGCGTCTGGGGACGGTATTTCTCGACCCAGATCTCGTCGCGACCGGGTCCCGCCGCAGCCTCGACACCCTCTGTCTCGCTCATACCCGAACAACGGAATCCTCGGGTGATAAACTCCCCGAGACACACAGTTGTAACACACCCAACATCTATATTCCCCGAGACGACCTGAAGACGATATGAGACGCCTCACGACCGTACTGACCGTACTGCTCGTCCTCTCGCTGTTCACCGGTGTCGGAGCCGCCCAGGAGGTACGAACCGGTGACCGGATCGTGGTCGAGGAGGGCGAGACCATCGGTGACCTCACGACCGCCGCCGGGACGATCGTCGTACAGGGAACCGTCGACGGCGATCTGACTGCCTTCGGCGGTGACGTGCTGATCGAGGGCGAGGTGACCGGCGACGTTGAGGCGTTCGCGGGCAACGTCCGGATCACCGGCGACGTGGACGGGGAGGCCAGCACCGCAGCCGGGAACGTCGTCGTGGGCGAGGGCGCGACCGTGGGATCGCTCTCGGCGGCCGGCGGCACCGTCGCGATCGAGGGCACCGTCGCGGGCGACGCCGAGGCCGCCGCCGGCTCGGTGACGCTGGGTCCGGCCGCCGTCGTGGAGGGTGATCTGACTTACGACGGGGAACTGAACCGTCATCCCGACGCACGGGTCGCCGGGACCGTCAGCCAGGAGGCGACCGCGACGCCCGCACCCGTCGTCGAGGTGCCCGCGATCCCGTGGTGGGTGGGTCAGGGCTACTGGCTCGTCGTGAACCTCGTGTTCGGTGCCGTGTTGCTCGCCGTCTTCCCCCGTTTCTCGGAGGAGATCGCCGCCACCGTCCGCGAGGAGGCACCCAAAAGCGGCGGCGTCGGCCTGCTCGCGCTCGTGGGGATTCCGATCGTACTCGTCCTGATCGCGCTGACCCTGATCGGAGTTCCGCTGTCGATCGTCGGGGCGTTCGTGTTCGCCCTTCTCCTCTGGATCGGATCGATCTACGGCGGGTTCGCCGTCGGTCGATGGCTGCTCTCGCTCGCCGAGTACGACAACCGCTGGGTCGCGCTCGTCGTCGGACTGGTCGTCGTCGCGCTCCTCGGACTGGTGCCGATCCTCGGCGAAATCGTCGGGTTCGTCGTCCTGGTGCTCGGGCTCGGTGCACTCGTCCTCTCGCTCCGAGCGTGGTACTCCGGCCGGACCGCGCGGCGCGCCGACCGGACCGCCTGACGACACGCTGAAACCCCTCGCGGGGGTAGTCGAGGTATGGACGTCACCGTCGAGGTCGTCGGCGAGGACACCCACGACCTCTCGCTTTCGGAACCGACCTACGCTGACCTCCTGGCGGAACTCGATCTGAGTCCCCACGAGGTCAGCGTCATGGTCGACGGGCGGCCCGTCCCGGAGGACCAGCGCGTCGCGGCCGACCGGGTACAGGTCCTGCGGCTGATCAAGGGCGGATGATCCGCGAGGCCCGCGAGGGCGAGTTCGAGGACGTGGTTCGGATACTGGAGGGCGCGCTCCTGGAGATCGATTCCGACGCCGTCCGCGAGGCGATCGCGCGGGGCGACGTGCTGGTCGCGCGCTCGGACGGCCACACGCGTGGCGCACTCGTGCTCGAGGGGACCCACGTCGAGGCGATCGCGGTCGCGCGAACGCATCGTGCGACGGGAACCGGCTCGGCGCTGGTCGAGCGTGCGGCCGAGCGCGGTCCGCTGACCGCCGACTTTCGCCCCGCCGTCAAGCCCTTCTACGAGTCGCTCGGCTTCGAGATCGAACGCGTCGAGGGCGATGAGAAGCGGTGTCGGGGTCGTCTCGCCGGTCAGGACTCATCGCCGTAAGCCATGTCGAAGAAAGCGACCTCCAGGTCGACGGTTCGGGAGAACAGCTCGGCCACCCGGCGCCGTCTACGCGGAGGGAGCACCGGACCATACGTATCGAGCTGCCCGCGGAGCCACTCGACGTACTCCTCGAACTCTTCTACGGCGTGGATCTCGACCCATTCGGCGAGGTACCAGCGCTCGGGCTCGCGGTCGGCGACGTGGCGAGCCCACTCGAGGTAGACCCACTCGGCGGCGAGCGTGGTGGCGAGCGTTCCCTCGTAATCACCCTCGTGGGCCGCCCGGAGCATGAAGTCGGCGAAGGCGTGGGTCGTCGGTTCGAGATCAGGCTCGTGCCACTCCGCCTCGGAGACCCCCAGTTCCGCGAACGCCCGCTCGAAGTAGTCGCTCTCGCTGCCCGTGAGCACCGAGAGCTGCTCGCTCAGGCGTGCCATCTCGTCCATCGAGGGGGCCTGGCTGACCGCGAGCGCGGTCGTACGCGCACCCAGTTCGAGGAACGCGTAGTCCTGGACGAGGTAGCGCTCGAAGACCGCGTCCTCGATGGCGTCGTCGCCGAGTTCCTCGACGAACCGGTGACGGGTCGCCTCCTCCCAGACGGGTTCGGAGCGCTCGCGGAGCCAGTCGCTGAACCGCCCCTCGCCGTCGAACGTCTCGGAACCGCTCATATTCCCCAGTCCTCCTCCGTATAGGCCATCTCCCAGAACTCGCCTTCGAGCCGGGCACTGGTGAGGAAGGCCTCCTCCATCGCCTCGCGCTCGCCGGGGTGGCGCTCGCCACAGCGGTCGACGAACTCCCGCATCCAGTCGACGGCCTCGACGAACTCCTCGTCGGTGTACTTCTCGATGAAGGGGGTGTAGCGGTGGTCCTCCTCGGCCAGTTCGGTCATGTGGGCCGCGACGTCGAGATATCCCTGCCCGCAGGGGTAGATCGCGGCGGCGATCTCCGCGAGCGATCCCTCGTGGGCCGTCCGCACGAGGAAGTCCGTGTAGGCCTGACAGGTCGGGGCCTTCTCGACCGTTTCGAGCTCGACGGGATCGATCCCGTACTCGGCGGCGAACTCCCGGTGGAGGTCCATCTCGTAGTCCAGCACGGTGTGGGCGACGCCCATCAGGTGGGTCATGGTTTCCTCGTCGCGGGCCCGCGCGCCCGCGATGGAGAAGGTTCGGGCGTAGTCGAGCAGATACCGGTAGTCCTGTTCCACCCAGTGGAGGAAGGCCGACTCGTCGAGGGTGCCCGCCGCGAGCTCCGTCACGAAGGGGTGCTCCCTCTGGGCGGCCCAGATCGATTCACCGGCCTCAAGCAGCTCGTCGCTGAACGCCATGGGCCGACTGCGTCCTCGTCGATGATATAACCCGCTGATATCATTCGATTGTACTCAACGGACCTCGCGTACGAGGTCGCGCCCGGCGTCCAGAAGCGCCTCGACGCGGCCCTCGTCGGCGGCCTCGGCGTAGACCCGCAGTTTGGGCTCGGTGCCGCTGGGCCGAACGAGCAGCCACGCGCCGCTTTCGAGCAGGAGCTTGAACCCGTCGGCGGTGTTGACGTCCTCGACGCGCTCGCCGGCGACGGACTCGGGGATCGCCTCCGAGAGGGCGTCGAGCGTGCGCGCCTTCTGTTCGTCGGGGCAGTCGACGCTCACGCGGTCCTGATGGATCTCGCCGTGCTCGGCGAGCAGTCGGTCGACGCGGTCGTCCAGCGGTTCGGCGTCGTGGGCGGCCGCGGCCAGCAGCGCCGTCAGCACGCCGTCCTTCTCGGGGACGTGGCCCCGAATCGAGAACCCACCCGACTCCTCGCCGCCCATCAGCGCGTCCTCCTCGATCATCGATCCGGCGACCCACTTGAACCCGACGGGAACCTCGATCGCCCGCTCGCCGTGGGCCTCGGCGATCCGGTCGACGAGGAAGGTCGTCGAGACGGTGCGGACGGCCGGTCCCGAGTCGCTCTCGAGCAGGTAGTCGTACAGCGCCGCGTACAGCAGGTTCGCGTTCAGCAGGCCTCGTTCGGGCGTGACCACGGCGATCCGGTCGGCGTCGCCGTCGTTGGCCACCCCGAGATCCATCTCGCCCCCGGTAACGCGCTCGATCAGCTCCGCGAGGTTCTCGGCGGTGGGTTCGGGCGAGACCCCGCCGAAGGTCGGGTCGTCCCCGCAGCGCAGCCGCACCACGTCCGCGCCCGCCCGGTCGAGCAGCCGATCGGTGACCCCGCGCCCGCTGCCGTGGATCGCGTCGTAGGCCACCGCCAGATCGAGGTCGGGGTCGGCTCCGACGAGTTCCAGCGCGTGATCGGCGTGGGAGGCGACGAAGTCGGCCCGGCGGACCGTCCCCCACTCCTCCTCGGGGAGCGGGTCGGGTTCGGCGAGGTTCGCCTCGATGGCCTCCGTGACCTCGGGCAGGGCGGGGGCACCGTCGTCCGGAATGAACTTCACGCCGTTGTACTCGGGTGGGTTGTGCGAGGCGGTGATCATCAACCCACCGGCGAGGTCGCGCTCGACGACGTTCCACGACAGAAGCGGGGTGGGCCGGTCGCGCTCGGGCATCACGACGTCGAAGCCGTTCGCACAGAGGACTCGCGAGAGCTCCTTTGCGAACCCCGGCGAGGACTCGCGCGCGTCGTAGCAGACCCCGACGGGGCCGGCGAGGCCCTCCTCGTCGAGGTGGGTGGCGACCGCCTGTCCGACCATCCGGACGCGCGGCGCGGTGAAGGTGTCGAGCGTCGCGCGCCACCCGTCGGTCCCGAAGCTGATCTCGTCCATACCGGACAGTCACGACCGGGGAAGAAAAATCGGCGGGTCTCCGGTGTCGGTGTCGTTTTCTTCCCGCATCTCCCATGGTCGGCATGGAGAAACCACGCGTCGTCGCGGTCGCCGGCAGCCTCCGGGACGGCAGCTACACTCGCCTCGCGCTCGAACACGCCCTCGACGCCGCCCGCGAGGCCGGCGCGTCCGTGGAACTGCTCGACCTCCGGGAGTACGACCTCCCGGTGTACGATCCCGACACCGAGAACACCGCCGACGCCGAGGCGCTGATGCGTGAGATCCGCGAGGCCGATGCCGTCCTGCTGGGGACGCCCGTCTATCACGGCACCATCTCCTCGGCGCTGAAGAACGCGCTCGACTACTGCGGGTTCGACGAGTTCGAGGACACCACGGTCGGCCTGCTCGCGGTCGCGGGCGGGGGCACCTACGGGCCGACCCTCGAACACCTGCGGGCGAGCGTTCGTGCGGTTCACGGCTGGACGCTGCCCCACGAGGTGGGGATCCGCAACGCGAGCGACCGGTTCGACGACGGGGGGGAGTTCGTAGACGAGACGCTCGAAAAACGGGTCAGGAAGCTCGGCCGACAGGCCGTCGAGTACGCCTTCATCGACCCCGAGCCGATCACCGAACACACGACCACGGCTCAGTAGCCGACCAGCGCCTCCTTTTGGTCCCTCGAAAGCCGCTTGATCGCGTGCTCGCGGGACATCGCCTCCGACCGGCTTCCAAAGGACTCGGTGTGGACCAGCGAGACGGGCGTGCGCCCGCGGGTGTACTTCGCGCCCTCGCCGGCGTCGTGCTCCGCGACTCGTCGCTCGACGTCGGTGGTGTAGCCCGTATAGAGGCTGCCGTCGGCACACTTCAGCACGTAGACGTAGTGGCTCATAGAAGGGGACTTCGCGTGGTGATTGCGTTGCGATACGGATGACGTCAGGGGCAGTTATGCCTTTCGCGCACGGAGCCTCGCGGCCTCGGCTATGCCCGCGTTCGCCGAACAGCTCGGACAGGCGAAGATATGCCCGTTCTCGTCGGCGAACACGCGCTCGAACCGCTCGGAGACGTGCGCTTCACAGTGGTCACAGTGTGGCATCGCGTTCAACCGGCAGACCGCCATGCCGGTAGTTAGCAGTACGGGAAGGGACCCTAAATACCCTTTCCAAAATCAGTCCGAAATTCTGATTTCGGGAAGTTCCGTTTCCGTTTCGGAAACCTCACTGGTGATAAACGGAATTCGAGATCCGGTAGGATTCAGTTCAGTTTCGGCTATCGGAAGATCGCGGCCGTGCGGCCGCGATCGCTCGGGCGATCAGTCCCGCTTGCGTCCCCGCGACGAAGCCCGCATCGACGTTGACGACCGTGAGCGTTGTACAGGACTGGAGCATCCCCGCAAGCGCGGCCGCTCCGTCCCCGCCGTGACCGTAGCCGCTGGAGACCGGGAGACCGATCACCGGGGCGGAGACGAGGCCGGCGACCACGGTCGGCAGGGCCCCCTCGCGGCCGGCGGCAACCACGACCACGTCCGTCTCACGCAGCCGAGGGAGCTGGTCGACGATCCGGGTGAGGTTCGCGACGCCCACGTCCTCGATTCGCTCGACCGACGCACCGATCTCCCGGGCGATCACCGCCGCCTCCCCCGCGGGCTCGCGGTCGGCGGTGCCGCCGGTGACCACGCCCACCCGAGCGTCGAGTTCGGGCGGCTCGAACCCCTCGCCGTGGACGACGAGACAGCGCGCGCGCTCGTGGTGGGTGGCCTCCCCGTCGACCCGCCCGCCGACGGCGGTCGCGTCCTCGCCGTCGATCCGCGTGACGATCGCCCGTCCCGTCGTCTCGATCGCCGCCTCGGCGAGCGCGACGACCTCCTCGCGGGTCTTCCCGGGGGCGAAGATCCCCTCGGGGACGCCGCGCCTGCGCTCGCGCGCGGCGTCGAACCGGCCGGCGTCGGTCGTCGCGTATCCCGCGAGGCGTGCTTGAGCCTCCTGCGGGCTTAATTCACCGGACGAAACTTCTTCAAGAATGGCGCGAAGTTCCATATTCGAGGGGTAGACCCCCAGCTATTCCTATTCATCGCCTTCGAAGCGTGTCGATTTACGAAAGCTTATAAAGGCGGCCGGAAAAGGCCCGTTCGTATGGCAGACCTGATCGTCAAAGCCGCCGTAAAGGAAGCACTGTCCGACCACAACGTCTCCTCCGACTTCTACGACGCGCTCGACGAGGAAGTCGAGGAGCTCCTCGACGACGCGGCACGCCGTGCCGAGGACAACGACCGAAAGACGGTGCAGCCCCGCGACCTGTAAGCCGGCTGTTACGCCCTTCTCAGTTATTTTTCCGCCGATCAGCGGCGCCTCTCCTCGACGCCGCCGTCGGTTCCGACGTAGACGGCGTCCACACGATCGACGAACAGACCGTGTTCGAGCACGCCCGGGATCGCCGACAGCGCACCAGCGAGGCCGGCGGGCTCGGCTATCGGCCCGAACCCGCAGTCGAGCACGAGGTTCCCGTTGTCGGTGACGACGGGGCCGTCCTTTCGCTGGGCGGTTCGTAGCTCCGGCTCGCCGCCCAGGGACTCGACGGCCTTCGAGACCGGATCGCGCGCCGACGGGAGCACCTCGACCGGCACGGCGTGATCGAGCGTTCCGACCTCCTTGGACGGATCGACGACGGCGACGAACCGCTCCGCGGCGTCGTCGACGAGCTTCTCGCGGGCATGGGCCGCGCCGCCGCCCTTGATCAGGTCGAAGCCGGCGATCTGGTCCGCACCATCGATCGCGAGGTCCGGAAGGGAATCGTCGAGCGTGACGATCGGAACGCCCGATTCACGGGCGAGGTCCGCCGACTGATAGGAGGTGGGGATCCCCGAGACGTCGAGACCCGAGTCGACCCGCCGGCCGAGCGCTCGGATCGCGTGGGCCGCCGTCGAGCCGGTTCCGAGACCGACGACCATGCCGTCCTCCGCGAGATCGGCGGCGCGCTCGCCCGCCCGTCGCTTCGCCTCCTCGCTGCCGCCGGTGGTCTTCATGCGCGAGCGGTCGGGTCCCCGGGGGAAAAGCGTTTCAATCGTTCGAACGCTCCCCGATCCGGCGTCGCCATCGAGTAGTTCTTTATTCGAGCGCCTCGTTGGAGGACGCATGTCACGAACCGCCGTCGTTGCCGGCGTCGGCCCCGGGTCGGGGGAGTCGATCGCCCGGAAGTTCGCCCGCGAGGGGTGTGACGTTGCGCTGTTCGCCCGGACCGAGGCGTACCTCGACGAACTGGCCGCGGACCTCGACGCCACCGACGGAAGCGGACTCGCGGTGCCGACGGACCTCACCGAGGCCGCGGAGATCGAACGCGGGTTCGAGCGCGTCCGCGAGGCGGTGGGACCCGTCGACGTCCTGGTCAACCACGCCAGCAGCGCCGCCTGGAGCGGTCTGATGGAACAGGAGCTCTCGGAGTTCGAGCGCGCGATCGACGCCGGGCCGCGTGCGGCGCTGCTGTGCTCGCAGGAGGCGGTCGGCGACATGCTCGCGGGCGACGGGGGCACCGTCGTCTTCACCGGCGCGACGAGCGCGGTGCGGGGAAACGACGGTGCGATCGGCTTCAGCGCCGCGAAGTTCGCGTGCCGAGGGATGGCCGAGTCGATGGCCCGCGAACTCGGTCCCGAGGGGATCCACGTCGCCCACGTCGTCGTCGACGGCCGGATCCTCACGCCGAACGCGCGCGAGCGCTACGGGGATCGCGACGAGGCGTCGTTTCTCGATCCCGACGCGATCGCCGACAGCTACTGGCACCTCGTCGAGCAGGACGAGAGCGCGTGGACGCTCGAACTCGACCTGCGTCCGCACGTCAAGGGTTTTTGATGGAGGACGAAGTCATACGGCCACCGGAGACGCGGCCATCGATCCAGCCATGAACACACCCAAACTCGACGACACCGACAGGGCGATCCTCGAAGGCCTCGCGGAGGGACGGTCAGCGGCCGATCTCGCGGAGGAGTTCGAGAGCGCCGGGGAAGGAGGGAGAGACGAAGACGTGGACGTGGACGACCGGTTGGCCGCGCTCGCCGAGAGCGGACTCGTCGTCCCCGAGGGGGGACACGAACTCACCGACAGCGGCCGTCGAGTGCTCGACGCGCCCGGGGACACGAGCGCGGACGACCGGATCGACGTACCCGATCACGTCGAACGGGCGATCGAACGTGCCGACCTGCCGCCCGACCGGGCGGCGGCGATCCGGGGCGCGTTCGCCTTTCTCTCCTACTGGGGAGAGGCCACCGCCCACGAGATCCGGGACGCGATCTACAGCGAGCACCCGATCGGGTACGACTCCTCGAAGGCGTGGTGGGAGCGGTTCGTCCGCGATCCGCTCGCCGACCTGCCCGACGTCTCGGCGCCGTCCGACGGGGAAACGTGGCGGTACGCGGGCCGGCCGGGCGTCGAGGACCCCACCGACGACGGCCGACACGGCGCCACCGATCCCGGAACCACGCCCTACGCGAGCGTGAAACACGCGCTCGAAGCCCTCGATCCGCGTTCCTCGGAACGCGAGGCGGTCCACGCCGTGTTCGCGTTGCTCGCCGACCGGGACGACGCCACCGGGGACGAGATCGTCGACGCCGTTTACGACGACCATCCCGCGGGGTTCGGATCGGTCGAGGAGTGGTGGGACCGCGTGAGTGCCCTGCTCGAAGAGCTGCCGGGAGTGGTTCGTGAGGGCGAGACGTGGCGCTACCACGACGGGATCGAGGACGGGCATGCCGGCGGCAGTTCACACGTCGCCGAGACCGCCGAACCAATGGACGCCGAGGAGTCTGGCGCCGGCGACGGCCCCCCGTGAATCCGCGGGGACCGGGACCGGCGGCTCTACTCCAGTCGATCCAACACCGCCTCGTGATCGTACGCGAGCGAGAGGGTGCGCGATCGACCACGACCCTCCATGCCGGCGTACGAGGTCTCCACGATCCCGAGTTGGTCGAGCTTGTTGATGACCTCCGAATACCGGGTGTAGCCCAGATCCGTCTCCTCGGCGAAGGCCTCGTAGACGTCACCCGCCTGCTCGCCGTCGTGGTCGACGAGCACGCGAACGAGCGCCGCCTCGCTGTCCGATAGGCCTCGAAGGCTGCGCGAGAGGTGGACGTATTTGGACTGTTCGTAGGCCTCCTCGACGTCCTCGGTGCTGATCGCGTGGCTCGCGCGCATCTCGGCGTTCAACCCCGCACGGCGCAGGAGGTCGATGCCCACTCGGAGGTCGCCGCTGTCGGCGGTGAGTTCGGCGACCCGATCGAGGACCGTCGCGGGGACGGCGTCGTCGTGAAAGCCCCGCTCGACGCGTTCTTTGAGGATGTCGACGATCTCGCCGGCGTCATAAACGGGGAAGTAGACCTCCTCGGGGCGAAAGACGCTCTGGACGCGCGTATCGAGCTCCTCGACCGTGTCGAGCGCGAGGTCCGAGGAGATCACGACCACGCCGATGCGCGCGCCGGCGTGGGCTTCGTGGGCACGAAGCAGCGAGTAGAGCGTATCGGAGGCCTCGTTCTCGTAGAAGAGGTAGTTCACGTCGTCGAGCGCGACCACGAGCACCTCGTCGTCCTCGACCAGCCGGTCTGCGACCTGGCCGAACAGTTTCTTGAACGAGACGCCGCTGGAGGGCGGTTCGTACTCGAAGATGCCCTCGAACAGCCGCGAGAACACCGCATACCGCGTCGAGTCGACCTGGCAGTTGACCCGTACCGTGCGGACGCCGGACCGGCCCGAGAGCTCGCCGAAGAGCTTCTGGACCGCCGTGGTCTTGCCGGTGCCGGGCGGGCCCTGGACCAGCGCGTTCAGCGGACGCGAGCCCCGGACGGCGGGTCGAAGCGCGTACTGCAGACTCTGGAGCTGGCTCTCGCGGTGTTTGAACGTCTCCGGGAGGTAGTCGATCTCGAAGACCCGCTCGTCCCGGAAGACCGACTCGTCCCACGAGAGCATCCCCTCCTCGGGGTCGTCGACCATCACTTTCACCACGCTCGCCGGCCTATTTAATCGTTCGCCAGGGTTCACTCCCCGCGCCAGGAGGGCGGCGCGATCCCGAGCCGAAGGACGAGGAGGACGTAGCCGATGCCGACGAGGAGTGCAACGAACAGCTCACCCCGAAGTGCGGTGACGCCGAGGGCACGGACGGCCGACAGTGCGAAATACGCGAGGCCGAAGACCGCGGCGAAGTGGGCGATCTCGTAGAGGGTCCCCTCACGGTTCATGGCTCGAACTTCTCCAGCAAGCGGTCGTAGATCGCCGTTCCCTCCTCGCCGGCGAGCTTCTCGACGATCAGTTCCGGCGTCGAACGTGCGAGGTGGTCCTTGACCGGCGAGCGGTTCACCACGAGTTCGCCGTCCTCGAGTCCGACCGCCTCGATCCCGTCGACCGCGATCTCGCAGTCGGCGGCCGTCCGGATCTCGCGAGCGAGATGCGAGACGAATACCGCCGTGGTGTCGGTTTCAGCGAGTGCCTCGAGGATGCCGGCAATGATCTTCGCGCTCGCGCCCGGTTCGGTGATGCTCTCGAGTTCGTCGACCAGCACCAGCCGGCCCGAGCCGCCCGAGGCGAGGTCGGCGAACTCCCTGACCGTGCTCTCGAACGCGCCGGCATCGAGCGTTCCCTGCGTCTTCGCGTGGTAGTGGATCTCCGAGAACCGCTCCAATCGGACGCGGTCGGCGGGGACGGGCAAGCCCATCTGCGCGAGGATCACAACCGAACAGACCAGATCCAGCGTCGAGGTCTTCCCGCCGCTGTTGACGCCGGAGAGCAGCGTCACGCCCAAGACCGAGTAGTCGACGGGCTCGATCGCTTCGATCGGTTCCGCGAGCAGCGGCGAGCGCCCGCCGTCGATGCTCACGCCCTCCTCGGAGAACCCGGGCATCGTGCAGTCGAAATCCCGTGCGAATCGGGCGATCGCCAGCTCGACGTCGAGATCGAGGGCGGACCGAACCAGCGTCTCGGCCGCTCCCCGTAGTTCCGCGAGATCGGCGGCGAGTTCCCGCTTGCCGCGGGTCGATCGTCGATCCTTCGCCGCGACCAGTTCCTCGCGCAGACGCGAGACGACGTCCTCGTCGCGCTCGACCGGAAACGTCGGCTCCTCGGGGAAGGCGTTCCGTGCGATCTCCGACTCGCCCGAATCGAGCGCGAGCGAGTCGATCAGATGCTCTCGGGCCGCCTCGACGGCGGCGGCGTACTCGTCGGCCAGTTCCCGGGAGAGAAGCGAGTCGATCCCCGCGCCCCGCTCGGCCAGCGAGAGCAGGTCGGTTCCCTCGATGGTCACGTCCCGTTGCTCGATCGCGTCCCGCAGGCGGTCGTTTGCGACGCTCTCGGCGGTGTGGACGCTTGCATCGAGGTCGGAGACGGCACGGGTGAGCCGATCGAGTTCGGCGTCGTCCTGCACCTCTCCGTCGGGGCCCAGCCGCGCGAGGGCGGCGTCGAGCGCCGCGAGGTCGCAGGGCGGCTCCGTGTCGGCTGCGCGGTGGACCGCGATCGCCGCCCGGATCGACTCGCGGTTGGCGGCGAAAAACGAGAGGACCCGTTCGGGAACGACCTCGGCGGGATCGGAGAGTGCCTCGGGCCTGACCCGCACGTCGCCGTCGACCTCGACCCCGGTGAAGGCCTCGTCGAGCGCGATCACCGTCGAGTAGCCCCGGGCGAGGTCCGCAAGCCCGCGAGCGTCCTCGACGACCTCCACGGGCAGTTCGGGGACCGCCTCGCGCGCCGCGGCCAGCGTCTCGGCGTCGCTCGTGACCAGACAGCGATCGCGCACCCGCACGTCGTGGGGGGTTTCGAGCGGCTGGACTCCCGACAGCGCATCGCGCACGGTGGGAGCGGGTTCGCGCTCGATCGCCCGCGTCGTGAACGACTGTACCTCCTCGATCCGGGAGGGGGCGGCGCTGGGATAGAACGTCTCCAGACGGCGTTTCGCGTAGCCCGTGACCGCCCGGTCCTGCAGCAAGGAGAGCAGTTCCCGGTGGATCTCGCGGGCGCGGTCGGTCCGGAGGAGCCGCGAGGAGTCGTCGTGCTCCCGGCGGATCGCGCCGCGAGCGATCCGTGCGGCCCGGCCCTCGCTGATCCCCGGCGCGCCCGCGAGGTGGGCGACGTCGCCCTCGCGAAGCGCTCGTTCGGCGTCCTCGACCTCGGCGAGGGCGCTGGCGGTCTTCGTGCCCACGCCGGGGATCGACTCGAACTCCATCAGTAGGTCGGATACCGTCGCGAACGCAAAAACGTCCCGGCCGCGATCACGTGCCGAGATCGTGATCGAACTCCTCGCGTGCCAGTTCCTCCAGGATCCCCTCGGCCTCCTCGACCGTTCCGTCATCGATCCCCTCGATCGCCTCGACGCTGTGGGCGCCGCCGTGGGCGGTCTGCAGCGCGTTCAGATTGAGGTTCCCGTCGGGATCGACGACCGCAGCCTTCAGGTCCGAGAAGTTCTCCGGCGGGAAGCCCGACGCCGACAGCAGGAAGTGCTCTGTGACCTCGCTCAGGTCGTCGGTGGGGAAGTCGTTCAACTGCGGGTCGTCCCAGTCCTCGTCGGTCGTGCCCGAGTACGCGGGTTCGTGAAGCGCGTAATCGGTCATGTCCGGAATGTGGGCCGCCACGATCATGAACGCCGGGCCGGAGATCGCCGGGGTCGGCGGGGACCCGCACGGCTTTTGTCCGCGGGCGCGCAAGGGCGGACATGTCCGTCGAGGAGAAACTGGCCGCCGCCCGCGCGGACCTCGCGGGACGTGAGGGAGTCCTGATCGCCTTCTCGGGCGGGGTCGATTCCAGCGCGGTCGCCGCCATCGCCCACGACGCGCTGGGCGAGGACGCGGTCGCCTGTACCGCCAAAAGCGAGACGCTGCCCGAGGCCGAACTCGAGGACGCAAAGCGGGTCGCCGAGGAGATCGGCATCCGCCACGAGATCGTCGAGTTCTCGGAGCTCAGTAGCGATGAGTTCGTCGAGAACGACGGCGATCGCTGCTATCACTGCCGATCCATGCGACTGGGGAGGATGTTCGAGCGGGCCGAGGAGCTCGGCGTTCCGGTGGTCTGTGACGGGACCAACGCCTCGGATCCCGGCGAGGGCCACCGCCCCGGCCTCCAGGCGGTCGCCGAACTCGACGCCCGTTCGCCGCTTCTGGATCACGACATCACCAAGGACGAAGTCCGGAGGATCGCGGACATGTATGATCTCTCGGTCGCGGACAAGCCTTCGATGGCCTGCCTTTCTTCGAGAATTCCGACGGGGATCGAGGTCACCGAGGAGCGTCTCACCCGCGTCGACAAGGCAGAGGCCCTGCTGCGTGGCTGGGGCTTCGAGCAGTTCCGCGTGCGCGATCACGACGGGCTGGCCCGCATCGAGGTCGCACCCGAGGAGTTGGAGGAGGCGCTGGACATGGAGTTCGTGCGGGCGACCCGCGCCCACATGGAGGACCTCGGCTTCGAGCACGTCACCCTCGACCTGCACGGCTACCGGACGGGGAGCGTCAGCCCCGAGGAAACGAGCGAGTCGACCGCCGAGGAAGAGCTGCTCGACGCCCAGTACCCGACCGCCGAGTGATCAGTCGGTCGTGGGACGCTCGTCGGACTCGGACTCTCGTCCCCGTTTCTCCTCGACGACGTCGATCGGGACCCCTGCTGGCGTCTCGTCGCGCTCGCCGAAGCCGGCGCTCAGAATGCGTGTCAGCGCCTCCTCGACCGTGTCGTCGGTCTCGATGACGTCCTCCTCGTCGACCTCGATGACGAACCCGCTGGTGATGTTGGGTGCGGTCGGCAAAAAGAGGAGTTTGCGGCCGTCGGGCGCTTCCCGGCCGGTCTTGAACGCGGTCATGCGGATGTTCCGCCAGGTGTTCACCTTCACGGGCGTCTGAAGGTCGCTCGTTCCCGTCAGGGCGGTCTCGACGGCCATCTTCGAGGCGTTGTACACCACCCGAAGACCGGGCACGCGGTTCATCACGCCGTCGATCGCCGACTCGACCAGCGAGCCGATTGCCGTCCTCATCAGGTAGCCGACGGCGAAGACGAGGAGGACGAACACGACGAGCGTGATGAACACGCGCAGCGCGGGGTTGCCGATGGATTGGGTCAGCGGGAGGTTCGCGATGAAGCGAAAGAGCCAGTAGACCACCCACACGGTGACGATGATCGGGACGAGGACGACCAGGCCGCTCGCCATGTCCCGCTTCCATGTCGACATCGCTCGCCCCTTATGAGGCCGGCTTCAAAGAGTTGTTCATCGGCCCAGAACGGCCCGCAGCGCGAACCCTGCGTTCTCCTTTCTCTCCATCATCCGGCGATAGAAATACGACAGCCACCGTCCCCCGTAGGGGGTGTACTGATGGACGTCGTACTCGCGGGCGAGGTCCTCCTGAGCGTCCTCCCGTACGCCCATCAACATCTGGATCTCGAAGGGAGTTCCACGGGCGTCGTGGAGCTCTCGGGCCCGGTCGATCATCACCGGGTCGTGGCTGCCGACCGCGATCCCGCCGTCGTAGTTCTCGAACATGTACTCGAGGTACTCCTCGTAGACCTCGTTGACGCGTTCCCTGCTCCTGTAAGCGATCGCCGGCGGCTCGTCGTAGGCACCCTTCACCAGACGGACCTTTCCCGGTACGTCCGCGAACCGCTCGAGGTCGTCGCGGGTGCGTTTGAGGTTCGCCTGCAGGCAGACTCCCATCCCGCCGCCGCGGGCGGTGACGAACTCCTCGAAGGCGTCCAGCGTCGCGTCCGTCGTCGTGTGGTCCTCCATGTCGAGCCAGACGAACCGGTCGTGGTCGTCGGCCACGTCGACGATCCCCCGGAGGTTGTCCCGAAACCGCGCTTCGCTCACGTCGAGGCCGATCTGGGTGGGTTTGACGGTGACGCAGGCTTCGAGGGCGGTCCCCGCGAGGTCCTCGAGCAGGGTGGCGTACGCGCGGGCGTCGTCGTCGGCGTCGGTGGGATCGGTGTAGTGTTCGCCGAGCAGGTTGAGGACCGCCCCGATCCCTCGGTCGTTGCACTGCTCGGCGTGTTCGAAGGCCTCCGCGGTGGTTTCGCCGGCGATGAATCGGGTGGCGATGGGCGGGATCATACCCCTCCCTTCAGTGTGTTGGCTTTTAATAGTGATCCGTACGGAACCGAAACCGTGGAGCATTAACCGGCCCGGTCGAATCGATCCAGTATGCCCACGTTCTTCGCACTCCTCGCCATCGCCATCTGGGTGATGTTGCCCGCCTACGTGCCAAACAACGCCGCCGTGCTCGTCGGCGGCGGTCGCCCCATCGACGGCGGCCGAACCTGGGGTGGCAACCGGATCCTCGGTGACGGCAAGACCTGGCGGGGCACTCTCGTCGGCGTCCTCATCGGGTTCGGATTCGCATTCCTGTTGAACCAGATCCGTCCGACAGCCACCGATCTGCTCGGCGTCGCCGTCCCGACGTTCCCGCTCGCGGCGATGATCGGACTGCCGCTCGGTGCGATGTTGGGCGACATCGTCGCCTCGTTTCTCAAACGCCGGCTCGACCGGGGTCGTGGCGCGCCCCTACCCGGCGTCGATCAGCTCGATTTCGTCGTGATGGCGCTCGTCGTGACCGCGATCCTCGCCTGGGGATGGTTCACCGCGGTCTTTACCGTCGCCGTGCTGATTGTCGTGCTCGTGATCACGCCGATCCTGCATATCGTCACCAACGTGTTGGCCTACCTGTTCGGGATCAAACACGAGCCGTGGTAGTACCTTTTTCCGCCTCGGGTTCGCCGGAGCGAACCGCTCGGCGCAAAAAGCTACGCTAAAAACACCGTCACGGCTTCGCCGTAACGAGCCTTCACTCGTTCCCTCGTGAAGAAGCCGCTCGCTCACCTCGTTCTCACGAGCGCGAGAGAGTGAGAGCTCGAAGCGGCGGAGGCGCTTCGGTGTTCGCTCGCGGTAATCGAACTTACATCACCGTCATCGCCGCCACGCCCCCGATCCCGAGCACCTGCGAGCGCCAGCCCTCTCCGGCGTTGACGAAAAACGTCCCATCGGCGGTGACGGCGTAGACAGGTTCGGCGACGGCCACATCAGCGATCCCGGAACCGGAGAATTCGGCGTCGGCCCACTCGCTGTCGGCGTACACGAACAGTTCGTCGTCGGTCGCGCCACAGGCGCGGTCGAGCACGCCGGGATCGGCAGGCGGGGCGCTGACGGCGCGAAACGCCCCGTCGATCTCGTTCATCCAGCCGTTGCCGAGTCGGTAGAGGCCGTCGTCGGTCGCCGCGAGCGGCACCCCCGAGGCCGAAACGTCCGCGACGGTGTCGAGACCGACACTTTGGAGGTCCGTTTCCCCGGCGCGATACACCCCCTCGGCGGTGGCGAGCAGGTCACCGTCGATCCCATTGATTTCGGTATCGAGCGTCCCGACCGTCGTCCAGCCGCCGTCGTGGCGGGCGATCCGGTCCTCGGGATCGGCGGCCAGCAGGTCGCCATCGCCATCGAACCCGACCGCAACCGCCGGGCCGAAGCCGGTCGATTCGTACCCCTCCTCGCCGGCGAGGAGGACCGCTTCGTCGGTGGCGACCGCCAGACGGCCGTCGGCGACAGCCAGATCGCGGGCGGTACAGCGGTGTTCGATCCCGAACCCCCCGATGTGGTCGTCCGAGGTCGAGACGGCGATGACGCCGGTCCCCGTGGCGAGATAGGCCATCCGTTCGCCGGCATTCCCCGAGTACAGGCGCTTTTCGGCGAGTGTGCTCATACCGTAGCGTTCGGCGGGGCGGCCCAAAGGGTTGGGGTCGTCACGATAGCCATTTAGTCGTCGCGTACTCGCTCGTTTACAGGTGGGCGATGGCCACCTTCGAGGGCGAACAACGGACGCTGATCCACTCGGCCCAGATCGTCGTCCAATCGTTGACGACGACGGGCTACGGGCAAGACGCCCCCTGGGGAAGCCCCTACATGGGCGTGTTGATGATGACGATCCAGGCCACCGGGATCGCGTACCTGTTTCTCGCCTTACCCGCGCTGGCCGGTCCCTGGATCGAGAATGCCATCCAGCCCGATGCCCCCGAAACGACGGACGCGGTCGAGGGCCACATCGTCATCACCGGTTACTCGCCGCTCGCGGCGACCCTCGTCGAGGAACTCGAATCACGGGGGATCGAGTACGTCATCGTTGAACCCGACGAAGACCGCGCACGCGACCTCGACAACGAGGACAGGCCGGTCGTAGCGGGCGATCCCGGTTCGGTCGAGACGCTCGACAACGCCTACCTCGAAACCGCGAGCGCGATGATCGTCGACGCCACCGAGGAGCTGAACATCGATGCCGTCCTCTCGGCCACAGAGCTCACCGATGACTGCAACATCATCAGTATCGTCGAGGCACCGACCCTGGCGAGCTATCTGCGTCATGCGGGCGCGGACCGGGTGCTCACGCCGCGCCACCGCCTCGGCAAGAGCCTCGCCGATAAGGCGCTGAACACGTCACCACCGATCTCGACAACGCCGTAACGGTCGGCGAGGACATAGAAACCGTCGAGTTGCCCGTCCAGCGCGGGAGCGACCTCCACGGCCAGCGCCTCGGGACCTCGCGGATCACCGACCGCCCCGGCGTCCACCTGCTCGGGGCGTGGGTCAGGGGCGATTTCGTGACGCCGGTTGCCCCCGACACCTACATCGACGAGAGCACGGTCCTCCTGCTCGCGGGCGACCCCGCGGAGCTCCGGGAGATCGAGGGGATGACCCGGTCAGGAACCCACTCCCCGACCCACGGCACCACCATCGTCGCCGGCCTCGACATCGCCGGCTCGACGGCGAAGGGAATCCTCGAACAGGCCGGGCTGACGACCGTCGGCATCGACACCGAGGACGGCGAGGAGGTCGACATCGTCGGCAGCGCGACCGATGATCGGACGCTGTACCGGGCCAACATCGAAGCCGCCAACACCCTGATCGTCACCAGCGATGACGACCGCGAGAGCATGCTCGCAACCCTCGTGGCGAAGGATCTCAATCCCGATATCGAAGTGATCGTCGGGGCCAACGAGACCGAAACAACCGGCAACATCTACCGGGCCGGGGCGGATTACGTGCTCTCGTTCCCGAAGGTCGCCGGTCGGATGCTCGCGCTGGATCTCTTCGACGACCAGGCGATGGCCCTCGACGAGGAGGTCACGCTCACCGGGACGACCGCGCCGGAACTCGTCGGCCAGTCGCCCGACGACACGGGTATCCGGGAACGCACCGGCACGATGCTCGTCGGGATCGAACGCGATGGGGATGTGATCACCGAGCTGAACGAGGGTGTCACGATAGCCGAAGACGACACTCTCATCGTCGCGGGAACGACCGAAAGCATCGACGCGTTCGAGGCGGAATACGGCGAGTGAGTCCGAACGGACCTCGCTTGCATCGCAACTCATTTGCACGCGCACCACCCAGATCCACGCGATGGACGTGTTCGGATCGAGCGGCACTCGTGGGGTGGCAAACGAGGAGATCACGCCGGGGTTCGTCCGCCGGGTCGCGGCCACGGCGGGCACCGTCTGGGGGGCCGACCGGGTCGCGGTCGCCCGGGACACCCGCAGTACCGGACGGATGCTCGAAAACGCCGCCGTGAGCGGGCTAATGAGCGTCGGCTGTGATGTCGACCGCCTCGGTATGCTTCCTACGCCCGGCCTGCAAGCGTATGCCCGCCGCGAGTCGGTCCCGGCGGTGATGCTCACCGCCTCGCACAACCCCCCCGAGTACAACGGGATCAAGCTCGTCGGCGCGGACGGGGTCGAACTCCCCATCGGGGAACTCGAAGCCATCGAGGACGCCTTTCTGGCCGACGAGGCCGCGCCCGCCGGCTGGAGCGATACGGGCCGCGAGCGCACCATCGAGGACGCTCCCGAGCGCTACATCGAGGACATTCTCGAAGCGGCCGACCGCGAGCGCATCGCCGGGGCCGACCTCACCGTCGCCATCGATCCGGGCCACGGCGCGGCGAGCACGACCAGCCCCCAGCTGTTTCGCCAGCTCGGGTGTGAGGTCGTCACCGTCAACGCCCAGCCCGATGGGCGATTTCCCGGGCGCGATCCCGAACCCGTCGAACACAACCTCGCGGACTTGGGCCGGCTGGTCCGGGCGAGCGACGCCGACGCCGGGATCGCCCATGACGGCGACGGCGACCGCGCGATCTTCTTCGACGAAACGGGGAGCTACATCGAGGGCGACGCCACCCTCGCCGCGCTCGCGGCCGCCGAACTCGACGCCGGCGACACCGCCGTCGCCGCGGTCAACGTCTCCCAGCGGCTGGTCGACGTCTGTGAAGAGGGCGGCGCAAATCTGGAGCTCACCCCCATCGGTAGCACCCACATCACCAGCCGGATCCGGAAGCTTCGGGCCGGGGGCGCGTCGGTGCCGATCGCCGGCGAGGGCAACGGCGGCGTCTACTTCCCCGGATACAGCCTCGCCCGCGACGGCGCGTACATCGGCGCGCGATTCCTCGAACTGCTCGCGGACCGGCCCGCAAGCGAGATCGTCGCACCCTTCGATAGCTATCACAACGTCCGGCTGAAACTCGCCTACGAAACCGCCGCCGAGCGAACCGCGATGCTCGAAGCCGTGCGTGAGGTCGCCGCCGACGCCGAGGCCGAGCAAACCACCACCGACGGCGTTCGACTGGATTACGGCGACAGCTGGGTGCTCGCCCGACCGAGCGGCACCGAGCCCGTCGTGCGGATCTACGCCGAGGCCCGCGAGAACCCCCGAGCCGAGGAACTCGCCTCGCGGCTGTACGACGCCGCGAGCGAGGCCCGCCCGACGGCCCCCCAGCAGCCGGAACCATAGCCTATAATCGTTCCACTCGAGTAGTCCCATCCATGAGCGAGCAGACACTGTACGAGCGACTCGGCGGTGAAGACGCCATCGGGGCCGTCGTCGACCGGTTTTACGAACGCCTGACCAACGACGACCGAGTGAGTCATTTCTTCGAGGATATCGACGTCCAGCGCCAGATCGCCCACCAGACCCAGTTCATCAGCGCGGTCACGGGCGGACCCGTTGAGTACACCGGCGACGAGATGGCCGACGCCCACGACCACCTCGACATCGACGAGGAGGACTTCGAGATCGTCGCAGCCCACCTCGACGAGAGCCTCGTGGAGTTCGACGTCGATGACCGCGACCGCGAGAACGTGATGGCCGAGATCGCGAGCTACGAGGACGACATCGTCTCGACCGCATAACGGTCGAGCGCCTCCCGAAGCCGGTCGCGCTCGGCAATGGCCGCCTCGCGGTCGTCGGCGACCGCCCCCGAGGCGAGGCGCTCACGCTGGCGGTCGGTGAGGCCCTCGCGGGCCCGCGCCGCCCGGCGGAGCCGCCCGTAGTCGGGATCGCGGATCAGCGCGCGCACCTCGCGCAGCCGGGCGACCGTCGATTTGGGCGCGAACCGACCGACAAGCGCGATGAGTTCGCGGATCCGCCACCGCAACGCGGCGGCGGGCGGCGGTGGCCACTCGATCCGAAACGGGGTCGCGTCGATCCGTGCAAGCGCCGTCCGCCGGGTGGCGACCGCGCGCTTGAGCGCGTCGGGATCCTCGACGTAGTGATCGAGTTTCGAGCGGGAGTATTCGGCGTATTCCAGTAAATCGGGAATCGATTCGGTGCCGGCCTCGCTGGCGGCGACGTAGTCGGCAAGATCAGTCGGTACCGTCGGAGTTTCGACCAGCGGGTAGCGTTCCGCGACGTTCAGAAATTCACACACCTCGCGGGCGCTCGCAGTGTCGAGGAACTCCTCGAAGGCCGCCGTCACGGCGTCATTGTACGCCGAAATCGGCTCGCGCAGGCGCTCGATCGGCGCGTCGAGATCGGCGTCGGCGAGTTCCAGCAGATCGTCGTGCTCGGCGATCCGTCCGTCCAGTTCCTCGATCCGTTCCTCGACCGCCCGGCGGGCCTCCCGGTAGTCCTCGCGGGCGTGGGCGCGGTCGTCGAGGCGCTCGATCACTTCGTCAACGGGTTCGAGCGCCTCGCGGGCGCGCTCGAAATCGTCCTCGCCGAGTCGGCGCTTGTCAAAAATGGATTCGATCTCCTCGAAAGCCTCCCGGTAGGGGAGATCATCAGGAAGGGCCTCGACGAACTCGGCGAGTTCGCTCTGAAACTCGATGAATCCCGTGAAATCGCCGGTGCCGGTGGCGCGGTCCTCGTAGCGCGCAAAGAGGTCGGCGAGGGCCGAACGCGCGTCGGCGAGGCGTTCGAGATCCGTTTCGCCGATCTCCTGGACGGCCTCGCAGGCGCGTTCGTGGTCGGCGTGGGCGTTGGCGAGGCGGGATTCGAGGTCCGTTTCACTCATAGACGTCGTCGGGATCGAAGGCCCGCTCGCCGACGTGGTCGCCCTCGATGGTGCGATAGAAACACGAGCGATGGCCCGTATGACAGGCCCCGACTTCCTGATCGACACGATAGAGCAGGGCGTCGCCATCACAGTCGGCCCGGATCTCCTCGATTCGCTGGGTGTGGCCACTGGTCGCGCCCTTCTTCCAGAGTTGCTCGCGGCTCCGCGAGTAGTAGTGGGCGAACCCGCTCTCGTGGGTGGTTTCGACGGCCTCGCGGGTCGCGTACGCGAACATCAACACCTCGTCGGTGGTCGCGTCCTGGGCGATGACGGGGATCAATCCGTCGTCGTCGAACGCCAGATCGGGGGTGTCGGCGCTCATGGGCGAAACCAGCGCCCGCCCGCGAATAGGTCTTCCGTGTCGGAAAAGTGGGAACGGTCGCCGTCGGGACGTGTCAGGGAGCCACGATCGACGGTGGGCGTGGGTCGCGGCCGGTTCGTCGGTGGCATGGTCGAACGCACCGGTGCGACCCATGAGACCATCCGGGATGAACGGACTTATATGTATCTCTCAACACACGTCCCACACCGTGGGACATCCCTCGTATTTTCTTCATTTCATCCCGACCGCCTCAATAGGGCGGGCCGCCTCGCGGTGGTGCTCGTAGACGGTCCGAACGCGCTCGCAAAACGAGTCCGCACCGCTCTCGAAGCAGGCGACGAACTGGCCCGATTCGTCGTAGATCCCAACAAAGGCGCGGCCGTCGAACAGCGAGAGTCCGAA
The DNA here is from genome assembly GCA_964454105.1 of uncultured Halobacteriales archaeon. Classification (GTDB taxonomy): domain Archaea; phylum Halobacteriota; class Halobacteria; order Halobacteriales; family Halalkalicoccaceae; genus Halalkalicoccus. Next base: position 29,477 of record CAYVQH010000008.1, read on the forward strand.
CGAAAGCGACCCCGGATGGACATACAGGGTTAGGGTGTCGGCTTCGATTGCGTCCTCAAGCGCGTCGGGATAGCCCGTTTGCGAGGCCGACAGTGCGTCCTCGTCGATGATCAGTTCGGCATCGACGGTTTCCGAGAGCAACTCCCGATGGGCACGGTTGAACACCGGGCTGACCACCGGCGTGATCCCCCGAAAGCTCGTGGCGTCGAGGCCGGCAACCCGCGCCGCGTACCGGCGCAACGGGGCGTGGGGATCGTTCCGCGTCGCGGTGATGGTCGTCATCGCTTCGAGATCCGCCGGCGTGAGCGCCAGCCCCGCGTCCGCGAGCCCGTCGAGATATTCGCCATACTCCTCGACAAACCCGACCGTCTCGACCAGTTCGCGGTAGCGATGGAGGACCAACCGACCGCCGAAGGTGGGGACGTACCCCTCGTCGGTGCGTCTCGCCCAGCCCCGTTCGAGGAACGCCCGGAGGTTGCGTTGGATCGCCGACCGCGAGATCGACAGTTCCCCGGCGAGTGCCGAGGGCCGGACGGGACCGTCCTCAAGGGCCGAAAGCAGATTCACCCGGTTTTCCGAGGCGGTGAGATAGCGGATCCGTTCGTCCGCTGACATCGTTTGGGCGTTCGGTCGAACCCATATAGCTCTACCGCCCGCGATCAGCTAAGGCGGAAAGCGCGGAGCCCCGGCCTACTCGCTCCCGTTCGGTCGCTCCGTGAGGCCGGGGAGGAGCGCGTCCATAGCAGGGCGCAACAGTTAGTATCGTCCGGTTCCTACCCTCGGATAGTGCTGTGCGGCCACATGTGCCGGACAGTACGGGCCACAGTAGCCCGGCCCTGAATGGTGCGGGCGTCGATCCCGACGGTCGTTCGGTACGGGCGAGGAACGACCTTCGTCGCCCGGCGACAAGTGAGGGGGAGTCCGACATCAAAGCCCCTCCCTCTACGAGCGAACCCCTCGTGGGTGAGCGAAGTACGGAGGGGTCAGTTACGCGAGTTCCAGCCCTTCGAGAACGAAAACGAGGAGGTCGCCGTAGGTCAACGCGACGATCAACCCGACGAGGATCGGGACGATAAACGGGATGCCCGGCGATACCCACACCCGCTCGCGGATCGTCAACACGTCGAGACCCTCGCGCAATCCCTCGGGGGTGGTGCCGTAGGCCGAGCCGACGTCCGCGAGGAACGTCTCGGCTCCCCATTCGTCGGTCCAGCCGCCATCGGATCGCTCCGCATTTGGATGAAACTCGCGCTCACCGCCGTCGGATCGAAGATCCGACGAGGATCGCGCGTTTTCGACGCGCTCATCTCCGGAAGACTCGCTTCGCTCGTCTTTCGACGTGCGAGAATCCCTGATTCTTACACCACCGTCAGAGCCTTGCTCTGACGTAATTCGCAAACCTTCGGTTTGCTCACCACCATCGAACCTGCGGTTCGATGAGGATCGCAACCTCTTGGGTTGCTCACCCCCGTCAGTGATCGCGCCGTCGCCGGCGGGCAGGGGGTCGGCCGGCAGCGATCCCGGGTCGCGGTACCGCGCCGGATCGGACCGGAGTTCCGAAAGCGTCGCCCCACGCCAGCGCAGGTACATCCGCAGGGCATCGAGGTCAAGCCCCGACCGGGTGAACCCCACGGTGGTTTCGAGCAGCCGGCCGTGAGTGCGTTCTGCCTCGTCCCAGCGGACCGGCCAGCCGACGAACATGGCCGGCGTTACCCGTCCGGCGAGGGCGTTCCGGGTAGCGAGCGCGACCGGGTAGAGCGCGCCCACTACCACCGTGTTCGAGAGGATCGTCAGCGCGAACGCACCCGTCGGCGTCGTCTGGACCGGGAGGACGAGCGATCCGATTTGATAGGTCGGAAACGTGGGAAAGAGCACGGCGAGCACGATCAGTGCCTTGGCGTCGGCCCCGCCGAAGGCACCGAACCGCCAGAACGCATAGGATAGCGGGGCGACCACGAACAGGCTGATCCCCGCCCCAATGGCGAACAGCGTCCAAGTGAACCCGCCGACAGCGAGGGCGCGCCAGCCCTCCCAGAGGAGGAGGGCAACCGCAAGGAGCAGTAGCGGTGGCCAGACGCGGTTTGAAACCCGACGGGTCCGAACGTCGTGGTAGGCCGCCCACGCGAGAACGGGCACCGAAAGGAGCCGCAGGAGGTCGGGAACCGAGGCGAGCACACTCCTATCGCCGCGGCGGGGGCGTGAATGTTTTGTGGTCAATACTGATATCATGAAAAAATCTGAAACGGAAGTCGTCATCCGTAACAAATACATCATTTATTGATGTTGTATTTGTAATCAGTATATGCATTATACATTCGAAGGACAGCCGATCATTACTACCCAATTACATCAGACCCTCCGTCAACGACTACAGACTGAGGTTGTGCCGGAGATCCCACCCGAATCATGGAAGGAGACAAGTGATCCACTCCCTCTGCGATATGATACTGACCTCGTAACCATCGTCCGGTCTTGCCTTCCATTCTGCACCGGGTCGCCGCGCACAGATGCGGTCTATGTTCTTGAATGTCTTCGTAATTCAGCGTATCAGCAGACGGCGGCTGTCGAACTGGGTCGGAGTAAGAATCATTGGAGAACCGTAGAATCCGCAGAGCGGTTGATCTATGTTGGAGGGCCAATCTGTTCCGGCGGTTGGACCAGCATCTCAATAACGCCGATAATCGGGCTGCCCACTTCACGACCGTCTTTCCACCTATCCGAGTCTTGCATGTGTCGTGGTACTCTTCCTATCACGAGGCAGCACGCGCGGAATCGATGTTGGCAGAGTTGTTACGAGAAGAGTTCCCAGCAGATTACATCTCACAGCCGGGCTGATCACAGATTATTGTCTCAGTGTGACTTTCTTCTACGAGCAACTAACTGACGACTAAGGGGTTCCCAGGCACTAAGATAGCCAATTGGACTATTATGGGTAGCCCATTCCCGATTGTTTGTTATACAGACGTTGTACGCTAATATTCAGATGACGCGGTTCTGGAGGTAGTCGAGGTGTTTGGCGTTGTAGACGATCTTGACCTCGTCGGCGGCAGGGCTGCCGATGCAGGTCAGGCGGACGTCGCGGTCTTCGACTTCCTCGTCGGAGAGGATCTGTTGCATGTCCATGTCGATCTCGCCCT
>CAYVQH010000009.1:0-32339 GCA_964454105.1 uncultured Halobacteriales archaeon
GACGGTACGAGCGACGGTGATGGCGGCGACGGCGACTCGTCCGAGGACGCGCCCTCGATCGAGGGCTCCGCCGACGACGGGTCCGACTCGGGCGGCTCCGACCAGTCGGGCGACGACGCGTCGGCCGGGTCGGCGAGCGGCTCCGATGACGACCAGTCGAACGACGGGGCTGACGGCGCGTCCGGATCGAGCGACGACGGCTCGAACGCGGACGATGACGGTGGGGACGACGGCACGGCGGACACCGAGGACGACACGGCCGACGGGGCCGGAGACGGGGCGTCAGACGGCTCGTCGGACGGGAACACCGACGGCGCCGCGGACGACTCCGGATCGGCGGACGGCGGGAGCGACGACGGTGCGGCCGATGACGGGACCGGGGACCCCGGGGCCGGGTCCGGCGACGGCTCGGCTGACGACGGGGACACCAGCGGCGACGGCGCAACCGACGGTTCGAGCGGAGACGACGCCGCGTCACCCCAGAACGGCTCCGATGACGACGGCTCGAACGAGGACGAGCAAACGAACGAACAAGACGCCGCCAACGACGGGAACCAGTCGGACGACGATCAGGGTCAGAGCGAAACCGGCGGATCGGCGTCCAACGGCGGGAACGATTCGAACGAATCCGACAGTCCCAGCGGAACCGACGGAGCGGCCGACAACACTACCGAGGCCGATTCGGGAAATGAGAACGGCGGCGATAGCGACGGCCAAGCCGACAACCAGCAGGCCGACGACGACGGTACCTCGGTAGGCTCGGAACCCGACGGTGAGGACACGAGCGACGAGGGAGCACCCGACCAGACGGACGAGGGCGGTGACGGTGCCGACGAGAACGGTTCGACGGGCGCCGAAACGGACGACGGGACCGGTTCGGAAAGCGACGATGCCGGAACCGAATCCGGCGACGGTGCCGCCGCGAACACCTCTGAAACCGCCGGAGCGGACGGCCAGGGAAGTGAGACGGGAAATGAGAGCGGCGGTGAGAGCGACGGCGAGCAAAACGGCACGGAGACCGGTTCGAGCGGAGGGGCTGAGCCCAGCGAATCGACAGGGGACGACGGAAACGCAACCGAGGCCGATTCGGGAAATGAGGACGGCGGCGATGGCGACAGCCAGGAGGACGACGCGAACGAGTCGAACGGTTCGAGCGAATCGGACGGAGTGACCGACGCGGGTGGCGAAGCAGCGAACGAAACGCCGACCGACGGATCCGAGAGCGACGATACGGCCGGGAACCAGTCGACCGACGACGCGTCCACCGACGGGACCGATTCGGACGGCGAGGGGGCGACGGCTCAAGGGGCCAACGAAACCTCCCCGATCGGCGGCGACTGACCCGCTCGCCGCAACCGCCGCGTTCATTGCGGCGCCTTTCGAACCGAAGGTATGGCACAGTCCACCGCCGAACCAACCACCTACGAACGGTTTCTCGGAAAGGTCAAACGCATCGAGAACCTCGGCGCCAGCGCCGGCGTCCTGCAGTGGGACCAGGAGGTCAAGATGCCCGACGACGGGATCGAGGCGCGCTCCCAACAGCTCTCGACCCTGTCGGCGGTGATCCACGAGGAGTTCACCGACGAGGAGATGGGCGAGTTCCTCGCCGACCTCGAATCGTCGGAGTTCGACGACGAGCAGGAGGCCGTCGTTCGCGAGATCCGACGCCAGTACGACCGAAAGACCCGCGTCCCCACCGAGTTGGTCGAGGAGATCTCCCGGACGACCTCCGAGGCGCTGCCCAAGTGGAAGGAGGCCAAGGCCGAAGACGACTTCTCGATCTTCGCGCCCGTATTGGAGGAGTTGATCGGGCTCAAGAGGGAGTACGCCGAGCACATCGATCCCGACGCCGACCCCTACGCGGTGCTCTTTGCGGACTACGAGCCCTACATCGAGTTAGAGAAAGCCGAGGAGATGTTGACCCGCCTGCGCGAGGAGCTCGTCCCGCTGATCGAGGCGGTCTCCGAGTCCGACGCGGAACTGGTGACCGACGCCTTCGCGGGGGAGTTCGACCCCGCGGTCCAGGAGGAGCTGGCCCGCGACGCGCTCGATACCCTGGGATATGACTGGGATCGGGGACGGCTCGACACCGCGCCCCACCCCTTCTCGACCGGCAACCAGTTCGACGCCCGCGTGACGACGCGCTTCGACGAGACGGACCTCTTGGGGGGATTGACCAGCACGATCCACGAGTTCGGCCACGCGACCTATACCCTGGGATTGCCCGACGAGCACTACGGGACGCCGCTCGGCAACTCGCGCGATCTCACGGTCCACGAATCGCAGTCGCGGCTCTGGGAGAACCACGTCGGGCGCTCGCGGGCGTTCTGGGACCTCTTTCTCCCGCGGATCGAGAAGCGGTTTCCCCAGACCGCCGGCGTCGACGTCGAGGAGGCCTACGAGGCCGCGAACCAGGTCTACGACGACAACCTCATTCGCGTCGAGGCGGACGAACTCACCTACCACATGCACATCGTCCTCCGGTTCGAGATCGAGCGCGAGCTCATCGAGGGCGAACTCGCCGTCGAGGACGTGCCCGAAACGTGGAACGACAGGATGGAGGAGTACCTCGGCGTCAGGCCCGACACCGATACGGAGGGCTGTCTGCAGGACATCCACTGGTCGCACGGCTCCTTCGGCTACTTCCCGACCTACTCGCTTGGGAGCGTGCTGGCCGCCCAGCTGTACGCCCACGCCGACGAGGAGATCGATGGCCTCGAGGGGTGGATCCGCGAGGGCGAGTTCGACCCGCTTCGCAAGTGGCTCGAGGAGAAGGTCCACCGCCACGGCGCGCGCTATACGACCCCCGACCTGATCGAGGAGGCCACCGGCAAACCGTTCACCGCCGATTACTTCCTCGAGTACGTCACCGAAAAGTACGGCGAACTCTACGACCTGTAGTCGGAGGCGACCGCAGTGCAGTCGCCTGCAAGGGGGTTAACCGTCGAGAACCACGAGAAGGAGCATGCCCGATATCGGCAGCCCGTTCGGCGTCGATCTGGCGACCACGACTTTCGGGGCGGGGCTCTCGCTCCTGCTCTCGGCGGCCATCATGGAGTACGGCTACCGGATTCCGGAGTACGACAGCACCGAGTTGGTCGGCATCGCGGGAATCGCCCTCGTCGGGGCCGGGTTTCTGTTGGGGATCGTCATGGTACTGCGCGGGTTGCGATAGCCACGGGGGCCCGCGAGACGGGGGAAGTCATTCGACGGCGATGAAGTAGACCGCGAGCGCGGCGAAGACCACGCCGATCGCCTTCCTGAGCGTGAGGGGCTCGCCGAGCACCGCGATGCCCAGAAGCGAACTCGTCACGACGAACATCCCGAAGAGGGGGACGACGACGCTGACCGGGCCGACCGAGAGCGCGTAGTAGTACGCGAGCAGGCCGACGGTGAGCGCGATCGCGGCCGCATACATGTATCTCGCGTCGCCCGAGACCAGATACGGGGCGACGCGCTCGCCCCGGAGGACGACGACGCCCGCCGCGCCGAGGGCGAAGGTCGACGCCGCGACCAGCGTCACGACCGCACTGGGGACGTTTCGCGTCGCGACGTTGACGAGGGGCGGAAAGACCGTGTACGCGAGCAGCGCGAGAAGCGTCCAGCCGACGTAGTTCATATCGTCCCGATCGGGGCGTCGACCAGAAGACTTGTGAACGCGGTAACTGCGGGAAGGGGGTTTCGGGTCGACATCGGGCGTCGGAAAACCGACGAGGTCTCCAGGGGGCGATGGACCAGTCCGATCCCGGTCCGAGCGGTTTCAGAGCCGGCCGGACAGCCACTCGACGACGTCCCCGAGCTCCTCGGGATGGATACCGTGGCCCACGGGGTAGGTGTCGAACGTCAGGTCGACGCTCGCCCCCGCGAGGCGATCGGCGGCCCGCCGTGCCCGCTCGGGCGGAATGATCCGGTCGCTCTCGCCGGCTCCGATGAACACCGACTCGCCGGCCGCGTTGTCCGCGCGGTCCTCGTGTGAGTCCGCGAGATACCCGTGCAGGGCAACGACCCACGCGTAGCTCCCGGGCCGTTCACAGAGCGCCGCGAGGCTCGTGATCGCTCCCTGGCTGAACCCCAGGAGGCCGATCCGGTCGGGATCGAGGTCGTACTCCTCGACGGCCCAGTCGACGAACTCGTGAAGCAGGTCGAGACTGCGGCGGAACCCCTCGTCGTCGGGCTGGCTGGCATGGAGGTCCCCATCGGGCATCTGGAGGTCGTACCAGGTGTAGCCGCCCTGGAGCCGGTCGGGCGCCCGGACGCTGAGGACGTGCAGTTCCTCGGGGAGCTCCGCGGCGAGCGCCAGCAGGTCGCGTTCGTCGGCGCCGCGGCCGTGGACGAGCACGACCGCCGGCGCGGGTCCGTCCATCGATTCCGGCGCCTTGCTCACATGTTCGAGCGGGGAATCGTCCATGCGTTCGCTATGAACGCTCGGTATAAATCGTCTGTCCACCCGAAATGTTATGTGGTACCGTGGTATACTGTACCACGTATGGCTACCGCACCCGATCCGGACGACATGTTCGATCAGTTCCTGTCCCAGCGCGGGCACGAGACGGGACCGGCGGGCTGGAACACCGACTACAACAAGAAACAGTGTCCAGACTGTGGAGGGCTTCACGATCAGTCGGCGACGGTCTGTACGGTCTGTGGATGGGAGCCACGGTAGCCCCCGCGAACGGAACGATTTATTGAGTACGAGGTGTGAGAGCGAACCGAATGCCCGAGTGCCAGAACTGTGGTTCGTTCGTGACGGAGGCGTACGTTCGGGTCTTCACCCCGACGAACGTCGACGACCCGCGCGTATGCCCGGACTGCGAGGACCTGATTCGCGACGGCGCACAGATACGGGAGGCACGATCCTCACGGGGCGGGTAACGGGCCGAATCCACGGGGCTTATCACGGATAGGGCCGTGATGACGTGCAATGGCTGAGACACAGGTGACCCGGCTGTTCGGTGGGCCGGGCAGCGGGAAGACCACGGCACTTCTGGACCGCGTCGAAGAGATCCTCGAAAGCGGCGAGGTCCCGGTTAACGACGTCCTCGTCGTCTCGTATACGCGTGCGGCGGCTTCGGAGGTCCGCGACCGGCTCGCGGAACGACTCGACATTTCACCGCGCTCGCTGCAGGGCAACGTCTGTACGATGCACGCGAAGGCCTACGAGCTACTGGACCTCTCTCGCGGGGACGTCGTCGGCGAGAAGGACAAAAAGGAGTTCTGCGAGGACTACGGGGTCGAGTTCGAGGACGAGTACAGCGGCGCGGGCCGCCGGACCGCCCGGTCGACGACCCTGGGAAACAAGATCATCGCAACGAGCCAGTGGCTCCAGCGCACCAACCGGGACGTCGGTGATTGGTACGACGTTCCCTTCCAGTGGAACGACGAGGAGGTTCGTCTTCCCCCTGAGATCGACGAGCACTCGCTATCGGGGAACAAGTACACCCCGACGTGGCCGAGCGACGACGACCGGGTCGACATCCCCGAGGTGATCCGCGGATGGCGCGCCTACAAGGGCGAGGAGGGGCTGGTCGGCTTCGCGGACATGCTCGAACGCGTCCAGCAGCGCTCGCTGGTCCCGAACGTCGACTACCTCGTGATCGACGAGTTCCAGGACATCACCACGCTCCAGTACGGCGTCTACGAGGAGTGGAAACCCCACATGGAGGGAGTGATCATCGCGGGTGACGACGACCAGGTCGTCTACGCCTGGCAGGGTGCGGACCCGAACCTCCTGCTCGACGCACACGTCGACGAGGACGTCGTCCTCCCGAACTCCTACCGGCTGCCTTCCCGGATCCTCGACGTCGTCAACCGCGAGGTCCGCCACATCGAGAAACGCCAGGAGAAGGACCTCAACCCCCGCAAGGAGGGCGGAACCGTCGAGGCCGTCGAGAGCCCCTCGATGCTCGATCTGGTTCGCAACGTCCGCGCGACGGTCGCGGAAACTCCCGACGAGACCGTGATGGTGTTGTTCCGGGCGCGCTATCAGATGTTTCAGTTCCTCGACGAGTTCATCAGCGAGGGGATGCCCTTCAGGGTGCTCACCGACCAGCGGATGTGGACCGATCGACTCCAGCAGTTCATCTCGGCGGTCGAGAAGGTCGAGGCCGACGAGGAGATAACCGGGCTGGAGGCCCGGCGGCTCGCGGACATGCTCGCGGATTCGGCGTTCAGTTCGAACGAACGCGACGACCTCTTCGGCGAGATCGACGAGCGAAAGGAGGCCGCCGGCGTCGACGACGTGAGCGAGATCAGCGTCGACCCCGAGACGATCCGCGAGCACGCGCCGTTCGTCCCCGACCCGGTCTCCGCGGCGGACATGTCGCGAAAGATCACGAGCTTCCAGCGAAAGAGCCTGAAGGCCTACTTCGCGACGGGCACCTATGAGGGGGCCGATCCCGAGCGCGTCCGGGTCGGGACGATCCACTCCGCGAAGGGCCGCGAGGCCGATCACGTCTTCGTCGGGACCGACCTCACCGAGAAGGTCGTCGAGCAGATGGCCGCCACCATCGAACAGGAGGCGGTCCCGATCGACGAGGAGTTCACCCGGACGACGAGCCCCGTCCCGATGCTGACGGACAACGAACGCCGGGTGTTCTACGTCGGGATGAGCCGGGCGCGCGAACGTCTCGTCCTGCTGGAGAACCTCGTCAACGGCGCGCCGACCCTGCCGATCGACGTGTTGCTCTGCAACGAGCCCCGCGAGGAGTCGGCCGAGGAGTTGATCGCGGGGGCCGACACTCCCGAGGCCGAAGTCCACTGAATGGCCTTCGAGGCGCTCGACGCGGAACTCGAATCGAGAGGGGCCGACGCGTTCGTCCACGTCGGCGACCGGTTCGACGACGACCTCAGATACCTCACCCGGTTTTCGGGCCCCGACCGGGAGTACGCCTTCGTCTACGACGGCGAGTCGACCCTGTGTGCGCCCCGTTCGTTCGAGGTGCGGGCCCGCGAGGAGTTCTCGGGGCGGGTGGTGTCCGCCGCCGAACAGGACGCGACGACCGCCGGGGAACGTGCCGCCGCGCTCGTCTCGGGCAGCGTGTTGGTCCCACGGTCGATTCCCCACGACGCGGCCGTCTGGCTCGAAGGAGCAGGCTGTGAGATCGAATCGACCGCCGTCGTCGAGCGGATGCGGGCGCGGAAAACGGACGCGGAGATCGAGCGGCTCCGTTCGGTACAGGAGGCCGCGGGGCGAGGGATGGCCCGTGCGGAAACGATCCTCGCCGAGGCCGACGTCGAGGAGTCGGTGCTTTACCGACGTGGGGAAGCGCTCACCACCGAGCGACTGCGCCGCGAAGTCAACGCCGCGATGGCCCGCGAGGGCGCCAGCGACGCCGACAACACGATGATCGGAGCCGGCGGGACGTGTGCGGACCGGCGTTTCGTGGAGGACGTCCCCATCGAGCTCGGCGAAACGGTGGTGGTGGCCCTCTCCCCGCGCGGCCCCGAGGGCTACTACGGCGACCTCGCCCGAACGTTCGTCGTCGACTCGGAGGGGGGCTGGGAGCGCCGGGCGTACGTCGCCGTCGAGCGTGCCCGGGACGCCGCGGTCTCCGCGCTCTCGGAGGGCGCCGGAACGGTCGCGAGCGCGGTCGGCGAGGAGACCGCCGCCGAGCTCGCCACCTACGGCTTCCGGCCCGACGACTCGCCCGGCCTGCCCCACGGGGCGGGCCACGGCGTCGGGATGAGCCGCCACGAGGCACCGTCGCTGCGGTCCGCCGACGAGTTGGCGGCCGGGACGGTCATCGCCCTCGAACCGGGCGTTCACGACCCCGGGGAGGGCGGCGTGCGGATCGGGGACCTCGTGGTCGTTCGCGAGGACGGCGTCGAGGTGCTCGCCGACTACCCCCGGTCGCTGGTGCCGCAGATCCGGTAGCCGCATACGGCTGCCCGAGGGCACGTCGCCCCCGTCGGAACGGCCGGTCGAGGGGGCCGAGGACGTCAGTCCCCGCGGCGGAACGGCGACAGCCCGCGCACCCAGTCCCGCGGGCTTCCGATCCGGCGCATGACGTACTCGGGCAACAGGAGCATCGTTACGGCGAGACACAGGAAGCCGACCCCGAAGACCGTGCGGCCCGCGGTGAGGAACTCGAAGCCGATCAGCCCCAGCGGGAGGGCGAAGACGAGTCCCGAGCCCATCTGAACCATGCTCAGGATGCCGGGGAGTTTCATACTCCGCGTTGATCGCCGGCGGCCAAAAACCCTGCCGAGCCCTGGCACGGCGGTCGACTCGCCGAAATCACTCCGAGCGGTCGCGTTCCTCGTTCTCCTCGGGCGTCTTGGCGAGCCTTCCGACGGCGGCCCCGGCGAGGTCCGAGGGGGCGTCCATCGGCGTCGTGAGCTTCTGAGGGAGCAGCACCATCGCCACCGCGACGACGACCAGCCCCCCGCCCAGTATCGTCTGGCCGTCGAGAAGCCGGTTCAGCCCGAACACGCCGACCGGAAGGGCGAAGACGAGCGAGGCCGCCAGCCCGATCATATCCAGGATCCCCAGGTTCGCCATCGAACGCCCGTAGACGTCCGACGAACATAACGTACCTGGCCGTTCGACCGGCGTCGACGAACCCCCGGCGGAACCCTTTCGTGTCGACCCCCCCAAGCCGGAGTATGTTCACCGGGATCGTCGAGGCGACCGGCGAGGTCCTCGCGAGAACCGAAACCGACGACGGGTTGCGCCTGCGGATCGGCTGTTCGTTCGCGACCGACCTCGTGGGCGGTCAGAGCGTGAGCGTCGACGGCGCCTGCCTGACCGTCGAGGAGAGCACCGGGCGGGAGTTCGAGGTCTTTCTCGCCGAGGAGACCGTCTCCCGGACCTATCTCGGGGAACTCGTCGAGGGCGATCGGGTCAATCTCGAACGCGCGATGCCCGCCGACGGCCGGTTCGACGGCCATCTCGTGCAGGGCCACGTCGACGGCGTCGGCGAGGTCCGGGCGGTCAAGGCGGTCGGCGAGGAGTGGCGATTCGCCTTCTCGCTGCCCGCCGAGTTGGAGGCGTACGTCGTCGAGAAGGGGTCCATTACGGTGGACGGGATCAGCCTCACCGTCGCGGCGCTCTCGAAGGGGGAGTTCTCGGTGGCGGTCGTTCCGACGACCCACCGGGAGACGACCCTCTCGGAAAAGGAGGTCGGGGACCCCGTCCATCTGGAGGCCGACGTGATCGCGAAGTACGTCGAGCGTGTCACCGCTCCGTATCGGGATCGAACTCGGTGAGTTCGGGCGTCGGCTCACCCTCCCGTCTCGTGCGGTCGATCCCGGCGTCCGTGTAGGCCCGCCGGTAGGCCGAGAGCTTCCGATAGAGGAAGTAGCCGACGGTCCCGTCGTAGAGGACGATGAAGCCGATCAGGGCGACGGGGGGCGTGATCCAGGTCGCCGCCCCGACGAGCAGACCGGGGACGACCCCCGAGAGCGTGTTGTACAGCGCGTGGAAGAACGCGGCGATCAACAGCCCCTTGATGACGATCGGGCCGGCGTGCTCGCGGTTGAACTTCGCCAGTCCGAGATAGAAACCGGCGATCGCCGAGTACAGCACGTGGCCCGGGCCCGCGAGCGCCCGGACGGCGGCGGTACCGCCGGCGGCACCGATCACCTCGATCCCGGCGAGGCCGGTCTCCAGACCCCGCGTGATGTAGATCGCGTTCTCGATGGTCGCGAATCCTAGCCCGGCGGCCGCCCCGTAGACCGCCCCGTCGATGACCGCGTCGAAACGGACGTCGCGGTAGGCGAAGAGGCGCACCGCGAGCAGTTTGACCGTCTCCTCGACGGGCCCGACCACGAGAAAGAAGAACAGCGGGAGCCCGACCAGCGCCGGAACGGCGGAGAAAAGCGGCTGTGCGAACGAGTTGACGATGGCGGCGAACATCGCGAACAGCACCGCGAGGAGGAACGTCGCGACCAGCATCGACAGCGGTTCGCTCGTCGTCACGTCGACGCGTCGGACGTAGGCCGCAAGCGCGAGGGCGGGAATCACCGAGAGGGCCACGAGCACGCCGACGACGGGGTCGGTGACCGCCCCGAGCCCCCCGAGGACGAACTGCGCGATCAGGAAGACGAGCGCCAACACCACCACGAACGCCTTCGCGCCCGCGACGCCGAGCCGGTAGAGCCACGTCGCCAGCGCGTCGACCGCCGACCGGCGCTCCCAGGTCGAGACGTCGTAGAGGTCGCGCGCGTCCCGCGTCTCGCGTTCGATCGGATCTCGCTGCATACCCGATGTACGGGGACGCATATCCTAATCCTTTGGACCCCGATCGATTCGTCCGAACTAGTCAGACTCAACAGACCGGCGTCCGAAGGGGAGGTATGCACTTCGATCAGCGCACCCAGCAGGCGCTTCGCGAGGCCGGACTGGACCAGGAGGAGATCGTCGCCGCCTCGGACCGCGTCGCCGAACTCGTCGACGAGGACGCCGCGGACCTCGAATCGTTCTTCGCCCAGAACGGAACGGTCTACTCGGACATGGACCGGGCTCACAGCCGCGAGGAGTTCCCTGAGCACACCGTCGAGTACTGCGATCTGTTCACCCACGGCGCCGACATCCGTGGGTATCTGCGCTTCGACTCGTGGGGCGTGCCCGTCGAGGGCGGGCGGGTCCTCTCGGGGGACCTCGTCGAGCTCTCGCTCGGCCCGACCGTCGACGCCCGCGTGAAGTTCGCCGCCTCGCGCGACGCGCTATGAAGGCCACGGTCCGGGGGATCTACGCGACCGCACTCACCCAGCTGCTCGTCGAGGCCGACCATGAGGTCGTCCAGGCCTCCGAACCGATCGAGGAGCGCTTCGAGACGGCGTTCGAAAACGGGCCCGCCGACCTCGCCTGCGGGACCAGCCGCGATCGGCAGGGGGTCGGGCTCTCGGGAACGCCGGGGGCGCTCGCGGAGGCGAAGGAACTGCTCGCCGTCGAGCGCGATACCTTCGTCTGGGACGATCCGACTCCGCTGGGCTCGATTCACGAGGGGCGCGTCGAGGGGACGCGCGGCGGCGGCGCGCTCGTCTCGCTCGACGACGGGCGAGGCTATCTCCCGTTCGACGAGAGCGAGGAGTACGTCGAGGAGGGCGACGGGGTTCGCGCGCAGGTCGTCGAACCGAGCCCGCCGTGGAGCGACGACGACCCGCGGCTGTCGACGGCGATCCGCGCGCCGACGCCGGGCGGGCTGGCGACGCTCCGGAAGGACGAGTCGGGCATCGATGCACCGGACGCCGAGACCGCCGGGCTGGTCGATCTGCTGTCGGTCGATCTCCCCGATGGATGGGGGGTTTCGCTCGGACGGCGCGCGCGGGAGGCGAGCCTCGCCGACCTCGAAGCGGGGCTCTCGCGTGCGGAGGCGCTCGCGGGGGAGTTCGATGATGGCGACGCCACCCCGTATGCGGGCGCGTGGTGCTGGTTCGGCCGCGAGAGCCGATTCGCGCTCGACGACGTCCGGCGAGAGGTCGCGACCACGATGGCCGGTCACCATCGGATCAAGGCCGGTTCGAACCGAGCGAGCGACGCCGTGGACTTCGTGGAGGCGCTCTGTGAAATCGAGGGGTTCCCGTTCGACGCGGTCGCGAGCCAGTTCGGACCCCGGGAGGGCGATCGAGTCACGATCGATCACGGCAAGCCCACCGGGAGGGTGATCACGCTCGGACGCGGCGAGGTCGTCGAGTACGATCCCGAGGGCTCGGTCACCGTGCGCCGCGAGATGACCTCCGGGGGGAGCTACGACGCCCTCGACATGCCCCGCGAGGACGGCGACGTCGCCGTCACCACCCTGAAGGAGGGACGGTGGTGGTACCCGACGACCTACCGGGACGATGCGGGCGCGAGCAAGGGCACCTACGTCAACGTCTGTACGCCCGTCGAACTGTTCCCGACGAGCGCGCGATACGTCGATCTCTACGTCGACGTGATCAAACACGCTGACGGGACGGTCGAGCGCGTCGATGGCGAGGAACTGAGCGAGGCGGTCGCTATCGGGCTCGTAAGCGAACCCCTCGCGGAGAAGGCCCGCGGCGTCGCGGCGTCGATCGAGCGCGCGCTCGCTTAGGCCTAGGCGTCCGGGACGTCCGCGTCCTTGTCCTCGACGTCGCGTTTCATCGACTCGCGGCGCGATTTGGCGTCCCGACCGGTAGCTTCGAGCAGGAAACTGTTCTTGGCGTCGACGGCGTCGGCGGCGGCGTCGGCGTTGCCCTCGGCGATGACGTCCTCTGCGGGACGCTCCTCGAAATGGACCGCGAGCTTGTCCTTCTTGCCGCTGTAGGCCACCGCGCCGGCGACGATTCGCTCGAAGACGGGGTTCTCGGGGTCGTCGACCACGTGGAGGTCGCTGCCGTTGTACTCCTCGGTGTCGGTGATCGAGCCGAAGTAGTCCTCGATGGTCCCCTCCATGTCGGGGATGCGCTCCTCGAGGTGTTCGCCGCGTCGCATCTTGTATTCGCGCATTGGACCCCGTTCGATAGGGTCGGATTTACGGGTTTCGTCTCAGCGCTCGCGCTCTGCGAGGTAGCCCTTGTGACACTCCGGGCAGATGTCGCCCGCCCGCAGCGAGTCGCGCTCGTCGAGGTTCGACGTCCCGCAGTTCGGACAGTAAAGCACCGTCTCGACCCCCGAATTCGCCGGTCGATCCGGCGCGGGCGATGGCTGTGCGCTGACGAACGTGGGCTCGTCCCGGTCGGCGTCGTCGGAATCGGATCCGCCGGCACCGGTTCCGATGATCTCGGCGCCCTGATCGGCCTGCGGGGTGAGCCCGCCGCCGAACTCGACGTCGGTCCGGCCGTCGGGGGTCGTCGCGTCGAACCCCTCGTCCTCGCCCTCGACGCTCGGCCACGCGCTCGATTCCTCCCCGCGGGCCTCGTGGTCCTCCACGTCGGGCCACGCCCCCTGCTCGCGCTCGCCGGGTTCGTCCTCGATGATCTCCGCGTCCTCGGAGTCGGGGTCGAGAGCACGCTCCCGGTCGGGGGCGGAGCCGGCGTCGCCGCTCGATTCGACGTCGTCCCGGGGCTCGATGCCGGCACCGGATCCCGGATTCGGATCGGCTCCACCGCCGCGTTCGGCGGCGACTCGTGGCTCGATTCCCGAGTCGTCGCCACCGGTTCCGGTTTCGGTCTCGGCGTCGACGCCCACCGCCGGATCGGGCCGCGGCCCGCTCGGACCCGTCACGGCGTTGTCCGATCCCGCTCGCGGGAGCTGGGTGACCTCGGTGTTCTCGCTGATCGTTCTGGTCTCGCCACAGCGCCGACAGCGTTCGAGTTCGACGACGCTGATGACGACCTCGTTGCCGCGTTCCTCTCGATCGCGCTCGATCTCGGTCCCCCCGAACTCGTGACCGAGCAGTGAACAGCGGAGACTCATGGCTGTATCTACCGGGTCAGGGCTAAAAGAGTACTGCTCTCTCGGGTAGGGCCCGGCCTACGCGTCCGTCCTCGCGACCGTTCGCGGCGTGGTTCGGCAAGCCGATCGGAGCGCTCGGCCCACAGTATAAATCCCTGCCCGACGGATGAAGGGGTATGGGGGCAAAGCGGGCGTACCGAAACCGAACCGACGACGAGGTCGCGGTCCTCGACGCACTGGTCGAGCGGCCCGATCACGGCATGACGGTCCTCGAACTGCGGACGCGTGCGGACGTGACCATCGACGAACTCGAGGCCGCGCTCGGCGACCTGAAGGGCGCGAACCTGATAATCGTCGAGAAGGAGGGCGATCGGACCGTCATCAAACCGGACGAGTCGGTCGTTCCCGATCCGGAGAACGAGGAGGAACCGTCGATGATCGAGCGGCTCCGCGATCGACTGCCGTTCTAAGCGGCACGCTTTACCGGCGCGATGCCCGAGTCGGGGTATGAACACACCGGAGAGGAGTCGACAACGATGACCGTTCTCGAGTCCGTTCACGCCGAACACGGCGCGACCTTCGAGGAGCGCGGCGGCCGGCGCCTCCCGCGCCACTACGGCCGGCCCGAGCGCACCCACAAGGCCGTCAGGAACGGCGTCGGCGTCATCGAGATGGCCTACGGCGTGCTCACGATCACCGGCGAGGACCGCGTGGAGTACGTCGACAACGTCGTCTCGAACCGCGTTCCCGAGAGCGACGGCGAGGGCACGTACGCGCTGTTGTGCGACCCGCAGGGCCGGATCGAGCTCGATCTGTACGTCTACAACGCCGGCGAACGCCTGTTGCTCTTTGTCCCGCCCGGCCGAGCACGGGGGTTGGCCGAGGAGTGGCGCGAGAAGGTGTTCATCCAGGACGTCGGGATCGAGGTCGCGAGCGACGATCTGGCGGTGCTGGGCGTCCACGGCCCGAAGGCCACCGAGAAGGTCGCGGGCGTGCTCAACAGGATCGGCGTGCCCGAGGGCTCGCTCGTCTTCGATCGGGGGACGATCAACGACGTGGGCGTGACCGTCATCGCGGGCGACGACCTCACGGGCGAGGACAGCTACGAGATCGTCTGTGGGGCGGCGGAAAGCGAGACGGTCTTCGATACGCTGATCAACTACGGCACCAACGCCATTCCCTTCGGCACCGAGACGTGGGACTCGCTCACCCTCGAGGCCGGAACGCCGCTCTTTCCGAGCGAACTCGAGGGCCGGATCCCGAACGTGCTCGGACTGCGAAACGCCGTCGACTTCGAGAAGGGGTGTTTCGTCGGCCAGGAGACCGTCAGTCGGGTCGAGAACCGCGGCCAGCCGAGCCGACGGCTCGTCGGCCTGCAATGTGAGTCGCTTCCCGAGGACGGGGCGAGCGTCCTCGACGACGGGGAGGTCGGCGAGGTCACTCGCGTCGCGGAGAGTCCCTCGCTCGACGATCCGATCGCGCTCGCGCTCGTGGAGTTCGGGCTCGATACCGGAGCGGTGACCGTCGGATCGGAGGAGATCGCTGCACGGGTGGCCGACCTCCCCTTCGTCGAGGGAAGCGGGCGCTCGGCGCGCCTGCCGGAGTATTCCGGATAGGCGAATCCGGATCCGTCGGGGCCGAACCGGACGCCGCGCATGCCGGAGGTAGCCTGAAGGGAGTCGACGTCGATGCTCCCGGCATGGACCGAGCCGCCGACTTCGAACGGATCGCAGAACGGATCCGAACGCACTCGACCGAGGCGTCGGGGTCGAACACCGGCCGGGTGACGATCCGCGATCTGGACGAGGTGAGCTACGAGTCGCTGCGCGAACTGCTCGACGCGCTCGACGAGGAGA
Source organism: uncultured Halobacteriales archaeon (assembly GCA_964454105.1). GTDB lineage: Archaea > Halobacteriota > Halobacteria > Halobacteriales > Halalkalicoccaceae > Halalkalicoccus. The sequence continues at coordinate 15,157 of CAYVQH010000009.1, forward strand.
ACGTCGATCCGGGGGCCTGCGTCTTCTACATCTCGCCGGACAACGCCGAGAAGGCCCTCGAAGGGGTGGACGCGGACGGCGTCGACGCCCTCGAGGAGCGCCTCGGCCGGGACGTCCGGGTCGAGGAGTCGATGCCGGAGGACACCGTCCTGTTTCTCGATCCCGACGCGATCGACGGCGAGGAGGTCGTCGATCCGAGCGCGATCGCATGTGGTACCGTAAGCGTCAGCGCCGGCGACGAAGGCGGAGGATAGCCGAACCGGTCACGACCGCGAGAACAGCGCCCGGAGCTGCGCGCGCGAGAACAGCGAGCTCGGGCGATCCATGTGGACGCCGATCTCGCCCGAGAGCGCTCCCAGCCCCGCCGACTGAACGGATTCGGGCAGCGAGTAGGCCCGCCGGAGCCAGCCTCCCATCCGGATCTCCCGCGAGAGGTCGCCACGCCACGCCTTCTCGTAGGCCTTCAGTGTGGTCGAGTCCGCGGGATCGATCCGTTCGGCGGCGTGGTCGGCCGCGGTCATGCCATAGAGGATGCCGCCGCCGGTGAAGGGTTTGGTCTGGGCTGCGGCGTCCCCGATCAGAAAGCCGCGATCGCTCGTGACCCGTTCCGGAGGACCGATCGGGATCATCCCCGAACAGACGTTCGTGGTCTCGGCGCCGTACGCCTCAGTGAACTCCTCGAACAGTCCGCGGACCTCCCGGCCGGGCGGGGCGCCGAGCCCGTACTCGACGCCGGCCTCGCCCCGTGGGATGCGCCACGCGAAGAATCGCGGCACCGTGAGGTGGACGTCGACGCGGTCGCCGTGGTCGGGCTCGTCGGTGAAGCCGAGCACGCCGTGGAGCAGCTCGTCGGGTTCGGGAATGGCGAGGTCCCGGCGGGTCCGCGAGACCGGACCGTCGCAGCCGGCGACCATCCGCGCGCGAAACTGCGCGCTCCCGTCGGGCGTGCTCGCCGAGACGACGACGTGATCCTCGTGTTCGGAGACCTCGGTGACGGTGTGGTTCTCCCGGAGGTCGGCGCCGGCCTCGCGGGCGGACTCCGCGAGGTGCTTGTCGAGCCCGACGCGGTCGATCACGTTCGAGATCGGCTCGTCGGTGTAGAACGGGTAGTCCTCGCTTGCGGGGCCTCCGAGGTGAAACCGGGCGCCCGTGATCTCGTTCTGGAGGAGTTCGGCGCGCGCACCGTCGGTCGTGTACTCCCAGACATCGGTGCTGACGTGGCCCGAACAGGCAAGCGGCTCGCCCACGGTGCCCCCTTCGAGGGCGAGCACGTCGTAGCCCTCCTCCGTGGCACGACGGGCGAAGCGCGACCCGGCGGGACCGGCACCGACCACGACGAAGTCGTACATCACCGAGTGCTACCGTGGCGGCGAGTAAATACCTCGTGGTCCGCGTCGCTTTAGGCCCGGAACCCGTAGAGTCAAGCGATGACCGATCGATCCCCGGACCCGGCCCTCACCGATCGCCTCCGGGCGGCGTTCTCGGGGCTCGGCGAACGACTCGGCGAGGCGCTTCCCGGCGGGGAGCGGACGTATCCGACGCCGCCGCGCTCGATCGTCGACGGCCAGGGGCGGGGAATCGACCTGCGCGCGTACGACGACTCGGCGTTCGAGGCGCTGGTGGGGATGTACGTCGACTTCGATCCCGCCCAGCGCGCACAGGGGACACCCCCGGTCGGCGAGGCGGCCGTCCGCGAGTGGCTCGCCGGGACCCTGTTGGAGGGGCCGTCGGTGGTCGCGTGGGCAGGGACCGAGGGCGGGGACGGCGAGCGCGCGGTCGGCCACGTCGCGTTCGTCCCCGACGACACCGGCAAACACGAGCTGGCGATCTTCGTCCATCAGGAGTACCAGCGCGCCGGAATCGGCGACTCGCTCGTGGAGACGGGATTCGGCCACGCCCGCGAGGAGGGGGTCGAGCGGGTCTGGCTCACCGTCGAGCCCTGGAAGCGCGGGATCGGGAAGTTCTACAGCGATCACGGCTTCGACACAGTCAACGCCTACGGACAGGTCCACCGAATGTCCAGATACCTCTAGACGACCGCGAGCCCGCTTGGGGCTTGCGTTTCGAAGGCATCCGTCCACTCCACCGGAAGGCGCTCCCAGGAGTCGCCCGCGTCGGCCGAGCGAAAGAGCCCGCGGTTGTTCGCCGCGTAGAACGCACCGTCGTGGGTCGCGAGGACCGCGCGGACGACCCCTTCGCCGGTCGGCAGGCCGCGATCCGCGAGGCGCTCCCATCGGCCGTCGCGGCGACGATAGACGTACGCCTCAGCCGAATCGACCGAGTGGGCCGAGCGTGCCCCGTTCGCGCTCGAGACGAGGACCGCATCGGGGTCGGCGGGATCGGGCCGGACGCTCCAGCAGTAGCGGTGGTCGAGCCCCTCCTGAGGATGGGTCCAGGACTCCCCGCCGTCGGTACTCTCGGCGTAGCCATCGCCCGCCGCGGAGTACACTCTCCCCGGATCGTCGGGATGGGTCGCCAGCGAGTGGTTGTCCCGACGGGACCCGGGCGGGCGCTCGCGCCAGCTCTCCCCGCCGTCGTCGCTCACGATCAGCGCGCCGAGTTCGATCCCGACGTACACCCGATCGGGATCGTGGGGATCGACCTCGATCCACCGGACGTGATGGGTGTCGGGCCGTGGCGGGAAGTACCACTCCGGCTCGGAGGGAAGGTCGGTGATGCCGTGCAGCCGCGTCCAGCTCTCGCCCGCGTCCCGCGAACGATAGACCGCGCTGGGTTCGGTGCCGACCCATACCTCATCGGGGTCGTGGGGGCTGACCGTCGCGCTCATCACGCGGTCCGAGTCGATGGCGTCAGCGCCGACCCGCTCGAAGGAGTTGGCGTCGGTGCCGCGGAGCAGGCCCCCCTCGAAGGTGCCGACGAAGGATCGATCGGGCGCGTCGGGCGAGACGGCGACGCATTGGAGTTCGTGCTCGCCGAGGCGGCGGTCGGCCTCCCAGCCTCCCTCCTCGCCGGCGACGAGCAGCGTGTTCCGCATGGCCGCATAGACGGTGGGCATGGTTCGAACTACGGACTGCGGGGAGAAGAAGGTCCGGCCGTCGGTCAGTCGTCGTCGGCGATCGCCGGTCGGCGCTCGTCCGAACGGGGACCCTCGATGTCGACCGCCGGCAGCAGGTCCCGGAGGTACCGGCCCGTATGCGAGTCCTCGATCTCGGCGACCTCCTCGGGCGTGCCCTCGGCGACGATCTCGCCGCCGTGCTCGCCGCCCTCGGGCCCGAGGTCGACGATGTGGTCGGCGTTCTTCACGAGGTCGAGTTCGTGTTCGACCACCACCACCGAGTTGCCGCCGTCGACCAGTCGCTGGAGGACGCTGATGAGTTTGCGTTCGTCCTCGCTATGGAGGCCGGTCGTCGGCTCGTCGAGCAGGTAGAGCGTGTCGCCGGTGTCGCGCTTTCCGAGTTCCTCGGCGAGCTTGATGCGCTGGGCCTCGCCGCCCGACAGGGTCGTCGAGGGCTGGCCGAGCTGCATGTAGTCTAGCCCGACGTCCGAGAGCAGTTGGAGCCGGCTCTTGAGCCGGGTGTCGTGCTCGAAGAAGTCCAAGGCCTCCTCGACGCTCATATCGAGCACGTCCGCGATGGTGGCTCCCTTGTAGGTGACGTCGAGGGTTTCGTCGTTGTACCGGGTGCCGCCACACTCCTCGCAGGGGACGTAGACGTCCGAGAGGAAGTTCATCTCGATCTTTACGGTACCTTGCCCGCCACACACCTCGCAGCGCCCGCCCTTGACGTTGAACGAGAAGCGTCCCTTCTCGTAACCGCGCTGTTTCGCGAGGCTGGTCTCGGCGAACAGTTCGCGGACGTAGTCGAAGACGCCGGTGTAGGTCGCGGGGTTCGACCGCGGGGTTCGACCGATCGGCGACTGGTCGATAAGCCGGACCTTCTCGATGTTCTCGATCCCCCGGATGGCGTCGTGGTCGCCGGGGATGACGCTCGTGTTGTCGTTCATCTCGCGGGCCAGCGCCTTGTAGAGGATGTCGTACATCAGGGTCGACTTGCCCGACCCCGAGACGCCCGTGATCGCCGTGAACGCGCCCACCGGGATCTCGACGTCGAGGTCCATGAGGTTGTGCTGGCGCGCGCCCTCGACGGTCAGCGTCTCGTCGAACCCGCGACGCTCGTCGGGGACGGGGATCGCCCTGCGCCCCGAGAGGTAGTCGCCGGTGATCGACTCCTCCTCGGCACAGATCTCCTCGAAGTCGCCCTGGGCGACGACCTCGCCGCCGCGCTTTCCGGGTCCGGGACCCATGTCGATGATGTTGTCCGCCCGGCGCATCGTCGCCTCGTCGTGTTCGACCACCAGCAGGGTGTTGCCCAGGTCGCGCAACCCCTCCAGGGTGTCGAGCAGGCGGTCGTTGTCGCGCTGGTGCAGGCCGATCGAGGGCTCGTCGAGCACGTAGAGCACACCCACGAGCCCGCTTCCGACCTGCGTTGCGAGCCGGATGCGCTGGCTCTCGCCGCCCGAAAGCGTCGAGGCCTCCCGATCCAGCGTCAGATACTCGAGTCCGACCTCCTCCATGAAGCCCAGCCGCGCGCGGATCTCCTTGAGGATCTCCTCGGCGATGGTCAGGTCGCGCTCGGAGAGCTCCGCCTCCATCCCCTCGAAGTGCGAGAGGGCGTCCCCGATCGAGAGCCGGTTTATCTCGGTGATCGCGGTCCCCTCGACGAGCACCGCGCGGCTCTCGGGCTTGAGGCGGGTGCCCTCGCAGGCGGGACACTCGGTGACCGACATGTAGTCCTCGATGTGCTCGCGGGTCGAATCCGAATCGGTCTCGAGGTACCGGCGCTGGAGGTTCGGAATGACGCCCTCGAAGCGTTTCCGCTTGCGGCGGGTGCCGTTGCTGGTGCTTCGCTCGAACGTCACCTGGCGGTCGGTGCCGTGGAGGAAGGCGTCCTGGACGTCCTCGTCGAGCTCCTCGAAGGGGGTGTCGACGCCGACGCCGAAGTGCTCGGCGACCGCATCGATCCTGGTCCTGTAGTACGAGCGGTTGTAACTCCAAGCCTCGAAGACGTCCTTCAGCGGCTTCGAGGGATCCCGAACGACCCGATCCTCGCTGACCTCCTTGGTCTCGCCGATACCCTCGCACTCCGGGCAGGCCCCGTGGGGGCTGTTGAACGAGAAGCTGCGGGTCTCGATCTCGGGGAGGTCGATCCCGCAGTGGGTACAGGCCAGCTCCTCGGAGAACTCGACGACGAGCCGGCCGTCGTCCTCGCCGGCCAGATCGCCCGTCGAGCGACTCTCGCTGCCGAGTTCGAGGTCGTCGGGCGCGTCGGGGACGATCACCTTGATGACGCCCTCGGCCTCCTCCAGCGCCGTCTCGACGCTGTCGGCGATCCGGCTTCTGGCCTCCTCGCTGATCTTCACCCGGTCGACGATCACGTCGATCGTGTGGTCGTAGTTCTCGTCGAGGTCGGGCCGATCGACGGTCAGGTCGAACTCCTCGCCGTCGATCTCGACCCGCGAGTAGCCCTCGCTCGCGAGCTCGTCGAAGCGCTCGGCGAAGGCGCCCTTCTGGTCGCGCACGACCGGCGCGGCGACCTTCGCCCTCGTGCCCTCGGGCATCTCGAGGATCCGCCGGACCATGTTCTGGGCGCTCTGCTCGCCGACCTCCCGGCCGCAGTTCGGACAGTGGGGGACGCCGATCCGCGCGTACAGCAGGCGCAGGTAGTCGTGCAGTTCGGTGACGGTCCCGACGGTCGACCGGGGGTTGTTCGCCGCGTTCTTCTGGTCGATGGAGATCGCCGGCGAGAGCCCCTCGACCGACTCGACCTGTGGTTTGTCCATCTGTCCGAGGAAGTTCCGCGCGTAGGCCGACAGCGACTCGATGTACCGACGTTGCCCTTCGGCGTAGATGGTCTCGAAGGCCAGCGAGGACTTACCCGATCCAGAAAGCCCGGTGACGACGGTGAACGCCTCGCGGGGGACCGCTACGTCGAGGTCCTTGAGGTTATGTTCCTCTGCACCTCGTACCTCAATAAAATCCCGACTCATTGGAATTCCTCTATGGGAGCGAGGGGTGAATACCCATCGGTTTCAGGGGCAAGTACTGGGAACGGATACCACGAATCGGACGGCGCTTGGACGGTCCCCACGAGCGATTGGTGGGCATCTACTCGATGATCGAAGAAACGAGGACGTGGCGAGTTGGCCCCGCTTCTCGAACGGATACTCCGGCTCGTAGCGGGGTTCGACGATCACGGCTCTTCCGGAGGCACGCGTCGAGGTGAAAATCGTATGCGCGCTTGAGTCGTTCAGTAGTTTATATCGTCGTATGGGATTTATTCGAGGGCCGCGAGCCGCTCGAACGTGCCCTCCCGCACCGCGGCGACGAGGTCGCGTTCGTCGATATCGGGTACCTGGCCGGGATATTTGCGCTCGAAATACCCGAAGAGGTTGCGAACGTCGCGCCCGAGGAGTTCGGCCGCGTTCTCGTGGTCGGCGGGAACCGCCTGTGGCCAGTCGAAGATCGTGATTCCCCCCTCGCTTACGAAGACGTTGTACTGGCTCATGTCGGCGTGAACGTATCCCAGCTCGTAAGCCGTGGCCATCTCACGGAGGATCATGTCGAGGATCGGTCGGACCTGTTCGTCGGTGAGTTTCGTCCGTGAGAGTTCGACCCCATCGATCTTCTCCATGACGAGCGCGTGGCGGTTCTGGTCCTCCGGACGGGGAACCGAAACGTCGGGATAGAGCGATTCGAGGGCCTCGTGCTCGCGTTCGGCGGCCTTCCGGGCGGTGTAGAACCACGAGAGGTGTTCCTTCTCGGCGGTGTAATCGCGCTCGCGGTGGACCTCGCGGAAGTTCGTATACCCCTCCCGGTGGAACTTCAGCGCCATCGGCCGGTACGACTGGACCTCGAAGACGTCGCTCTCCTTGCCGACCCCCAGGGGAGCGCCGAACCCTTCGATGGTGTCGCGCTCGGCGAAGGTCCGCAGCGCAAGCGCGTCGTACCCGTCCATCCGGAGGCGGATTCCCTCGTATTGGATGGTCTTTCGCTCGACCAGTTTGCGGTCGAGACAGCGACTCAGGCGAAAATCGACCTCCTCGGGCGTGAGCCGGGAGAACTGTGGAAGCTTCTCTCGGTTCACCCACTCGCTGAAACGCATCCCGTGTTCGACGCCCGAGAGCAGGTGGAAGTCCTCGGGGTCGAGGTCCCGCATGACGCTCGCGACGTTCCGTGTCATTAGTCCCGGTAGGAGCGACGCCGGTAAAAGCCCCGCGAGGTACGCGATGAACCTCATGATACGATATAGAATGGAGTTCGTCACGTCGGGGCGGCCCAGCCGGCGGTAGCTTGATTGCACCACTGGCGCTCTGTAGAGACATGGTCGGAGACCTGCCACGAGTCGGACTGGGGACGTACTCGGACACGGATCGAGAGGAGTGGGCGAACTGCGTCGAGACGGCTCTCAACGTGGGGTATCGCCACATCGACACCGCGCAAGTGTACGGCAACGAGGAGTACGTCGGCGAGGGGATCGCACGCGCGGACGTCGACCGCGAGGACGTGTTTCTCGCGACCAAGACCGTCCACATCGACGTGCCCGGTCCCGAGCGCACGGAGATCATCGGGTCGGTCGAGGAGAGCCTCGAGAGGCTCGGGACCGATTACGTCGACCTGCTGTACGTCCACTGGCCCGCGGGCTGTTACGATCCCGAAACGACGCTCGGGGCGTTCGACGAACTCCACGACGAGGGGAAGGTCCACAACGTCGGCGTCTCGAACTTCGAGCCCGAGCAGCTCGACACCGCCCTCAACGTCCTCGACGCGCCGCTCTTTGCGAACCAGGTCGAGTGCCATCCGTTCCTCCAGCAGGAGGAGCTCCACGAGTACGCCGTCGAGCACGATCACTGGCTCGTCGGGTACTGTCCGCTCGCTCGCGGAGAGGTGTTCGATGACCCCGAGATCCGGTCGATCGCCGAGGCACACGAGACGACCGAAGCACGGGTCGCGCTCGCGTGGCTGTTCTCGAAGGAGAACGTCGCCGCCGTCCCGCGCTCGAAGAGCGCGGAGCACATCCGCGAGAACTTCGAGGCCCGGAACCTCGATCTCACCGACGAGGAGATCGAACGGATCGACGGTATCGAACGCGAACACCGGATCATCGATCGCGACTACGCCCCGTGGAACTGACCGTCGGCTCGATGGCGATACACCGAGGGCGTTCGTCTCGAACCCCATCCTCGGGATCGAGACGCTCCAGCCCGTGAACGCGAGCGCCCCGCCGGTCGCACCGATCCTGCGGGGCCGGGCCGTTCGCGAGTAATCGAAATATCCTTCTATGCCCGTCGTGTGCATACACGGAACGACGTCTCATGACGAGCGACGAAACGGCGGCGGTCGACGCGCTAGAACGACTCGGGCTCTCGAACTACGAGGCGAAGGTATTCATCGCCCTCCAGGCGCTCGGAACGGGAACCGCACGCGACGTCTATCGGGTCTCCGACATCCCGCGCTCGCAGGTCTACGGCGCCGCGGAGAGCCTCGCCGAGAACGGCCTGATCGAGGTCCAGCACTCGACGCCGATGCAGTACCGTCCGGTGAGCCTCGAGGAGGCCGAGGAGCTCCTCGAGGAACGCTTCGAGCGCGAGCGGACGCAGGCGTTCGACTATCTAGAATCGGTCCGCCAGCGTGATCCCGGTGGCGAGGAGCGCGAGGACATCTGGTCGGTAAACGGCGCAGAGAACGTCGGCGACCGGATCGAGCACCTGATCCACGACGCCGAGCATCGTGTGGTCTTCGGGGCCGGCTCGACCGACCTGATCGGGGAGTCGCTCCGGGGGACTCTCGTCGACGCCGCCGAGTGCGGCATCGAGGTCGTGATCGTCAGCGAGAACCCCGACGTTCGGACGCTGTTCGGGGACGAACCCGTCGAGGTCCACGTCGCGCCGGAGAACCTGCGAAACGCGCGAGCCGCGCGGATGACCGTCGTCGACGACCGAGCGGTGCTTCTGAGCGTTCGGGGCGACGGCGACGAACAGGAGGCCGCCTTCTGGAGCGAGTCCAGCGGGTTCGCGACGGTGCTGGTCGAGATCCTCACCGGCTGGCTCGAGAGTGCCGTCGTCGAGTGATCCGAAGGGCTTAAACGCGGTTCGACAGTAGATTCGGGTATCTCGCTGGGAAACGGGCACCAGCGGGCACCTGTTCGCACGAACAGGCCGGAATGTGGTCCGCACGACACGAACGTCCGCGGACTGAACCACCCAACGCCCGTGGTGATGACCATGGCACGAAGCTTCTACTCACACATCCGAGAGGCATGGAAGAACCCAAAGGAAGGGGCACTGGGCGAACTCCAGTGGCAGCGAAAACAACAGTGGCGCGAGGAGGGCGCGATCGAGCGCATCGACCGCCCGACCCGCCTCGATCGCGCGCGCGATCTCGGCTACAAGGCCAAGCAAGGCGTCGTCCTCGCACGCGTCAGCGTCCGCAAGGGCACCGCCCGAAAACAGCGCCACAAGGCCGGCCGACGGTCGAAACGCCAGGGCGTCAACCGGGTCACCCGCGACAAGAACCTCCAGCGCGTCGCCGAGGAACGGGCGACCCGGAAGTTCCGCAACCTGCGCGTGCTCAACTCCTACTCGGTGGGCCAGGACGGCTCCCAGAAGTGGTTCGAAGTGATCCTCGTCGACCCCGAGCACCCCGCGATCGAGAACGACGACGACCTGGGCTGGATCTGCGGCGACAGCCACGACGGTCGCGCGCTGCGCGGACTGACGAGCGCCGGCCAGCAGAACCGTGGGCTCGGCACGAAGGGCAAGGGTACCGAACACACCCGCCCGAGCCGCGACCGCTAGAACGCCGAACGGTTTTTTCGCCGCTCGTAACGCGGTCTACGAGTCGTCCGACTCGAGGTCGTACGTCCAGTCCTCGTAGCCGCCGGCCATCGAGCTGACCTCGCTGTCGCTGTAGGCCTCGATCAGCCGAGCGGCCTGGACGGAGGACTCGCCGATGTAGCAGGCGGTGACGACCGTCTCCGCCCAGTCGCGCTCCTCGACTACGTTCTCGAGTTCGTCGAGGGGAACGTTCTCCGCACCGGGAATGTGGCCCTCGGCGAAGGCGTCGGGGTCGCGGACGTCGATCACGTCGACCGACTCCTCCCCGCGCTCGTCCTCGACGTCCATGGGATCGATCTCGCCGGTCATCGTTTTCTGAGGAAGATCCGGTAGAGCCCGTTCCCGCCCCGCCAGACGCGGGCGTCGGCGTCGTCGCCGACAGCCCGCGGGACGTTCTCCGTCGAGGGGACGTGGTCGGTCTCCTGGACGAGGAGGTCCCCGGATTCGAGCCCCTGTATCGCCTTCTTCGCCTCGACCTGCGGGTACGGACAGACCTCGCCGGTCATGTCCTGGGTCTCCGTGGCCCCCTGCAGCAGGTCCTCGGCCGTTCCGTCGTCCACTTCCTCCGGCATGTCCGTGAAATCGTCGAGCGATGGTCCACTCATGATCGTGTATCGTGTGTTGTCGATCGCGTCTGATGTGTTCATCGAACGATTCGTCTCGGGGTCGCGGCGCCGTCAGATCGCACACCCCACGTCGCGGTAGATCCAGTGGGTCATCGCGTAGACGCCGGCGACGATGCCGACGGTGGCGATGAACGAGTGGATCGAGAGTTCGGCGAGCCCCGAGTAGATGTTGCCGATGTTGCAGCCGGGGGCGAGGCGCGAGCCCGCGCCCATCATGAAACCGCCGCCGACGGCGTTCGGCACGCGCTTTCGCTTCGGGACGCGGATCGAGAAGTCCCCGCTCCAGACCGCCGCGAGGAAGGCGCCGACGATCACCGCCGCGATCATCAGCATGTCGGCGGTCAGCCCGATCGCCTCGCCCTGGAACAGCACCGACCCCCAGTACTCGTAGCCGCTGGCGTCGATACCGACCTGCTGGGCGAGATAGCCCGTCCAGCGCGCCTCCGGGCCGGTGACGCCGACGATCGAGACCTGGGTGAACCAGACGACCGCCAGCGCCGTGATGCCGAGCGCGGCCGTCCGGGGATCCCACGGACGCTTCGAGGCCGCGACGGGGTCGTCGATCTCCGTGAAACCACGGAGATACGCCCTCGTCCCCGCGAGGAGCCCGCGAAAGCCCGCGAGCGTCGAGGAGTTCGAGGAGTTGACGCCGCCGTCGGCCCGCACCGCGTCGTCCGCGCTGGTCCCGGAGGCCGCCTCGCGGCCGACGACCGCCGAGTACGCGAGGACGACGAGTCCGGCGACGACCAGGGCGATCAGGGGCGCGGGCACCGGTTCAAAGGTACGGAACAGCGTCGCGCCCTCGCCGAACGTCAGCGGCTCGACGTACGCCGACTCGATCGTCGGGTAGAACACGGTGAAGACGGCGTATCCCACGCCCATGAACGCGAGCGTGAGCCAGAAGTGCAGGTAGCCCTGGCCCGCCCGATACAGCGTGCCGCTGGCACAGCCGCCGGCGTAGGTCATCCCCACGCCGAAGACGAACCCGCCGACGAGGCCGGTCAGCCCCCAGCCGGGCGTCCAGAAGCCCTGGTAGAACCCGAGGGCGTAGGCGATGCTCCAGAAGACCATCGTCAGCGTCGTCGCGGCGAGGACGCCCTTCGTCACGCGCGAGTCCTTGAACGCGAACAGGTCCCGAAACGCGTGGACGAAGCAGAAGCGCCCCTTCTGCAGGAGGACGCCGAGACCGACGCCGACGACGGCGGCCACCAGGAGGTTCGATACCATGCGATCCTCAGTAACCGCCTCGGAAGGATAAGCCGCCCACAAACGGGCGTCGCTGCCGTGACCGTTGACGAGGATCCATCGACGCGTTCGGAGGGGATCCGCCGTTTCGTCGGCTACAGGCGCTGAGGTCGGGATCCCGAGACGGGACGGACAGGTCTGTACACGAATGATCCACAGAGACGCCAGCAAGAACTGCTGGTGAACGGTCGGCTACGGGTTTATCACCCTCGTGGCCCTAGAAACGGTATGGCGGATCTCTCGCTCGACCCTACCCAGCTGGATCGCTACTCCAGGCACATCATCATGGACGAGATCGGCCCCGAGGGCCAGGCGAAGTTGCTCGACTCGCGCGTGCTCGTCATCGGCGCGGGCGGGCTGGGCGCGCCGATCATCCAGTATCTGGCCGCGGCGGGAATCGGTACCCTTGGAATCGCCGACGACGACGTCGTCGAGCGCTCGAACCTCCAACGACAGATCGTCCACGGCGACGCGGACGTCGGGGAGCCGAAGGTCGAGTCAGCTCGGAGATACGTCGAGCGACTCAATCCCGACATCACGGTCGAGACACACGAAGTTCGTGTGGAGCCCGAGAACGTCGAGGAGCTGATCGCGGAGTACGACGTGGTCGTCGACGGCTCCGACAACTTCCGGACCCGATACCTCGTCAACGACGCCTGCACCCTCTCGAATACGCCCTTTTCCCACGGCGCGATCTACAAGTTCGAGGGCCAGGCGATCACGTTCCCCGCCGACGGCGGGCCCTGCTACCGGTGTCTGTTCCCCGAGGCCCCGCCCGAGGACGCGGTCGCGGACTGTGCGACGACGGGCGTTCTGGGGGTCCTTCCCGGCACGGTAGGATGCATCCAGGCCACCGAGGCGATGAAGCTCGTCCTCGACTTCGGGGAGGTACTGGACGGACGGCTGCTCGTCTACGACGCCGCCGACATGAGCTTCGACGAGGTCCCCGTGAGCAAGAACCCCGACTGTCCGGTCTGTGGCGAGGACCCGATCGACTCCATCGAGAACGTCGAGTACGCTGCGGAGGGCTGTCGGGTGAGCGCGGACTGACTCAGATCCCGAAGAAGTCGGGGTCGTAATCGCTCGTGAGCACCTCGAAGGGAGCGCCGGCGTTCGAGGCGTCGTCGTTGACCTCGTCGTCGTTGAACCGGAAGTCGAGATCGAGACGCTCGGCGATCGCGTTCAGGTTGTCGGTCTCGTCGAGCCCACGGAAGTTCGCCTGATCGTGCAGGAAGAGCGCACCCCCGCGTCCGACGAACGCCGCAAGCGCATCGAGCTCCCCGGCATCGAACGCCCGCGGCGGCGTCGTGATCACCAGACCCGACGCATCCGCGAGCGTCGCATCGTCGATGGCGGTCGCCGGCCCGACCTCGTATCCTTCACGCTCCGCGAACTCCCGAAAGCGCTCGAACGCCCCAAGGGTCCAGTACTGGTTATGGGAGGCGTCCCAACGAACCCGGTCGCCGTCGACGAGGATGTCCCACAGCGAGAGCAGCGCCCGCCCGTTCGAGCGGGCGTAGGTCGCGTGACCACCCTGGCGGGCAGGATCGGCGACGAACATCGCTCCGAATCCGGCGACCCGGCCGTCGACCGAGGCCATCGGGATCCGCCCGTCGTAACGGACGGGATCGCCCCGGCTGGCGTCGACGTTGTAGGCGGTCGGTTCGGCCCACGCCGCGACGATCGAGTCGTCGGCCAACGGGGTGCCGTCGGCGGCGAGCTGGCTCGCCGGCGAGTACAGCCGAAGCGGCGGGCGATCGGCGAAGGGGGCGGCGCTTGCGACCCCGCTGGTGGCTCCGAGAGCCACCCCGGTGGTCGCGAGAAAGGTGCGTCGGTCCATGGACGACCATCCCCCGAGCCGGGTAAATGCTTTCAGGTATTGCTAGTGTAGAATTTATATTGTAAGGATCGGAATCCGTTCGGAACCGCTATGGGTCGCTCGGCGAAACCGACGGGTATGGAGCGAGCCGAGCGTGAGTGGCGGCTGGTTCGTGAGGAGTCGTGGGACGGACCGCTGAACATGGCCCTGGACGAGGTCGCGGCGTCGACCGCCGCCGAAGGCGGCCCGCGCACCCTCCGGGTGTATCGCTGGGAGCCGAGCACCCTCTCGCTGGGGTACCATCAGGACCCCGCCACCGTGGATTGGGCGTTCTGCGATCGCGAGGGGATCACCGTCACCCGACGGCCGACCGGCGGCGGCGGCATCTATCACGACTCGTACGGCGACATCTCCTATACGATCGTCGCGCCCGCCGATGAACTCCCGGGAAACCTGATGGAGACCTACGAACTGCTCTGCGAGCCGATACTCGCTGCCTTCGAGCGGCTCGGCGTCGGGGCGGGATTCGCCGAAGAGTCCCGACCGGAGATCCACCAGCCGGCCTGTTATCTCCGGGAACTCCACCCGGCCCACGACGTGGTCGCGGGCGGACGGAAGTTGAGCGGAAACGCGCAGTATCGCCGGAAGGACGCGATCATCCAGCACGGTTCGATCACCTTCGAGTCGCTTCCCGAGCGCCACCTCGGCGTGTTTGCCGATCCGGAAACGACCCCCGAGGAGTTCTCCGACCGGGTGACGAGCCTGCGGGAACACGCCGACGTGGGCCGGAACGAGGCCGTCCGGGCGTTCGAGGAGTCCCTCGGGGAGTGGGCCGACGCGGAGGAGGGCGAGTGGACGGACGGGGAACTCGAGGCCGCGCGCGAACGCGCCGAGCGGAAGTTCGCCTCCGAGGAATGGACCCGGTCCGGGGAGGATCCGCTCGATTGAAACCACGGGGGGAGAAACGACGCCCATGAAGGAAGTCATCCGGGCGAGGGGACACGAGAACGTCAGTGCCGAACATGCGAGCACCTTCGAGGTCACGACCGACGACTGGCTCACGCCCGCGGGCGACTGCATTCTCGGGATCGAGGCCGACCGCGCGCCCGCGGACTTCGACGCGTCGTTCGTCGAGGCCTGTCGGAATGAGGGGGCGGAGATCGTCGTGACGTTCGAGGCCGACGACCACATCGAGAGGGTGGCGGGACGGGGTCATCCCGATCTCACCTTCGAGAGCGATCGCAGCATGGTCGGGCGCACCAGCGAGTACGTCGACGAGCGGACGTTCGTGATCGGCGCAGGAAAGGCGGCGGCGGGGTTCGACCGCGATCTCGTCGAGGCGCTGACAGCGGGTGCGGAGCTGGTGGTCACGATCCGGGTCGATCCCGCCGAGTAGACGACGGTTTTTGTACGATGAAGCACCAGAAACGGGTATGAGCGACGACCCGGAACCCGTAGAGAACATCAGCGGCGGCCCCTCCGGCGGCGGGATCGCGGGAGAGTTCGAGCCGAGCGAGGCGACGACCCGCGCCGAGGCCGTCGTCGACAGCCTCGGGGAACTCTACTGGCAGAAGACCTACGGCGGGCAGGACGCCTTCGAGTGTCTGGTCCGGACGATCCTGAGCCAGAACACCTCGGACAAGGCGAGCCAGCCGGCCTACGAGTCGCTGATGGATCACTACGGTGAGCGCGAGGCGCGTAGCGCCTCCAACGTGAGCGGTGACGGCGAGGAACCGCGAGCGGATCTGGTCGAGGCGCTCGCGGAGGCCCATCCGGACGAACTCGCGGAGACGATTCGGTCGGCGGGACTGTACAACCGGAAGTCCGAGGTGATGATCGCCGCGGCCGAGGAGATCCGCGAGGAGTTCGGCTCGGAGGACGAGTTCGACGTCTTCGTGCGCGAGGAGGAGCCGGAGGCGGTGCGCTCGCGCCTGCTCGACATCGACGGCGTCGGCCCGAAAACGGCGGACTGCGTCCTGTTGTTCTCGGGCGGGCGCGGCGGGGTCTTTCCCGTCGATACGCACGTCCACCGGATCTATCGGCGCATGGGCATCGCGCCGCCGAAGGCCGACCACGAGGGAGTCCGCGAGATCTTAGAGGAGGCGGTACCGGCCGAGAAGTGCGGGTTCGGCCACACCGCGAGCATCCAGTTCGGCCGGGAGTACTGTTCAGCGCGCAAGCCCGCCTGTCTCGACGGTCCCGAAGCCTGTCCGCTGTACGACCTCTGCGATCGAGTGGGCGTCGACGAGGTCGAGGAAACGGTGGTCGATCCGGCCGAGACCGAATCGGGGTGAGGCAGTTCAGCGCGCGACGAGCACCGCCGCGGTGACGAGGACGAACGCGATCAGGGCCATGTTGGGGATCGACAACCCGAGGAGTTCGTACTGGATCGACGTACAGCCGCCGCCGAGCGAACACGTCCCCCCGCCGATCCGCTGGATGGCCGAGTGGTACGCCGCGATCATCGCGCCGGGGAGCGAAAGCGCGAGCGCGGTCGGGTAGACCTCCGGTCGGTCCTCCACCGCCGCGACCCCGAGAACGGGGACCAGCGGATACATGAACACACGCTGGAACCAACAGAGGTCACAGGGAACCAGCCCGAGGAGTTCGCTGAAGGAGAGGCTGCCGGCGGTCGCGACCGCCGCGAGGAGGGTTCCGAGGGCGAGCCATTCGCGCGAGCCGGGTCGGCGCATTGGGCGGGTTTCGCACCCCACCGTGAGAACCGTTACTGTTCATGGGTGCGCCACGTCGCGGACGCGGTGGCCGGGCGAACGCGGGCGGCGAAAGTGCCGCCCGCGTGAGCGGGACGGGGAAGGGCTGGTCTGCTCGGAAGCGGCACGTAATCACGCGCCGCGACTAGGCCGTACCTAGCGGTCCTCAGAAATCGAAGATTTCCGGGATCCAGAAAGACCGCGAAGCGGCCTTTCTTAGGGGAATGAAAAGGACGAGGCTGATCCGCCAGGGTCAGCCGAGGGCTTTCATTTGAAGCGGAAGGTCTCGAGGTTCTTGGGGGCGAAAGTCCGTATGTTGTAGTCGTGGTAGAGCGCGGAGGAGAGGTCCTGTACCGAGCGCTCGTCGCCATGGACACAGAGCACCTTCTCGGGACGGGGGTTCATCGTCTTCACGAAGTTCTCGAGGCCCTGTCGGTCGGCGTGGCCGGAGAAGCCGTCGACGGTCTCGACGTCGAGTTTCAGGCTCAGCCGGTTCGAGCGCCCGCGCCCGTCGTTCATCGGGATCTCGTCCCAGCCGTTCTGGATGCGCCGGCCCATCGTTCCCTGGGCCTGGTAGCCGACGAAGACCATCGTCGTATCCGGATCCGGTCCGAGGTGTTCGAGCCAGGACATGATCGGGCCGCCGGTGACCATCCCCGACGTCGAGAGGATGATACAGGGCTCGCCGTCGGCGACCTCCTGGCGTTCGTCCTCGCCGCGGTCGATGTGGTTGAAGTAGTCCGCGAGGAAGGGGTTCTGGTCGTCGTGGAAGATCCGATCGCGAACGTCGTCGTTGAGGTACTCGGGATAGGTCGTGTGGATCGCCGTCGCCTCCCAGATCATCCCGTCCAGATGGATCGGCATCTCGGGGATCCTCCCCTCGCGCATCGCCTCCTCGAGGACGAGCATGATCTCCTGGGAGCGCCCGAC
>CAYVQH010000010.1:0-31233 GCA_964454105.1 uncultured Halobacteriales archaeon
CGGCGACGACGCCGCCGAGACAGTCGTACTCGCCGGCGTACTCGTAGCCGTCGTACGACTCGACCAGCGCCGAGATGAGCGCTTCGTCGTCGGCCCGTCCGTAGATCTCGACTGACGCGTCCTCGTCGAACTCCTCGGCGGTGGCCGCGAGCAGTTCGTCGGTGAGCTCCTCGCGGCGTTCGCCGTCGATGGCTTCGATCTCTTCTTCGACCCGCTCGCGGACGCTTTCGAGGACGTCACGGCGGGCTTCGAGGCGTTTCTGTTTGGCTTCGAGGTTCGCACTCGAGAGTCGCTGTTCGCGCTCCTGTTCGATCGAGCGTTCGACCTCGCGTTGGCGCTCGGTGCGGATCTCCGCTGCGTCCTCCTCGGCGTCGGCGATGATCGCATCGACGCGCTGGTCCGCGTCCTCCTCGATATCGCGGGCACGCGCGCGGGCTTCCTCTCGAATGTCCTCGACGACCGTTTCTAAACTCATTGATGAAGGGAAGGAGTGTTCAGGCGACGAACACGACGACCAGCGCGAGGATCACAAGCGTCTCGGGCAGGACCGTCAGGATCAGCCCGAGACCGAACAGATCGCGGTCCTCGGCGATCGCGCCCATGGCCGCGCTACCGATACCACGTTCGGCGTAGCCCGCGCCAAGTGCCGCCAGTCCGACGGCGAGCGCCGCTGCGCCCGAGTTCTGGATCGCCGGGCCGCCGCCTCCCTGCTGCAATACGACTGTGTCCGCGAGTGCGTTAGCGATTTCGTACATGGTGGATCTCGTGTAGTGGGTTTCCGTACCCGAACAGTCCGTAGTTCGCCCCAGTGCCATCATAAAACTTGTTAAAAAAAACGACGAAGATTCGCTGTACCCTACGTAAACTGGTAGCATAGGGCTTGAAAGAAACGCGCCGGGAGGAACTGCTACTCGGTCGTGTGAGTTCGATCGGTTCCGAACGGCTCGTAGGTCTCCCCACCGCCGTCGTAGAACTTCCCGAAGAACTCGACGTACTCGAGACGGACGGCCTGCAGGCCGGCGCTCGTGATACCGAGACCCAGCACGACGATGTGACCGATGAGGAAGACGAGCGCGCCCGCCAGTACCGTCGCCGCGGCCACGGCGAGCCCGGCGTCGGTGGTGACGATCCCCCCGAACATGAGCTCGCCGCCCTCGGGGACGCCGTGTCCGCCGGTCATGAAGTGGAACCCGTCCTCGTCCTCGTAGGCACCCACGACCAGCAGGTTGACCACGAACGCCATGCCGGCCTTCGCGAGCAACACGGCGGTGATCCGCGTATAGGAGATGACGTGGGCGAGCCCGTTGGTCAGGCTTTCGAGGACGCCGATGATGATCCCGACGTTACCCTCGTGGAGGTACTCGCCGTAGACCGCACCGGCCAGCCCGACGACCGCCAGCCCCAGCCCGACGAAGCCGATGGTCGGGCTGAAGCCGCCGAAGCCGAGCGCCATCGGCTCCCCGTCGAAGACGGTAAAGAGGAACTCCGGCTTGAACGACGAGTAGCTCGTGCTGAAGATCCAGGTCCAGAGTCCGATCGCCAGCACCGCCCACGAGAGGTTGCTCGCGGCGGCGGACACCAGCCCGTCGGTCTCGAGTTCGTTGACGAACCCGAAGACGTAGCCGATCGTCAGGTGGACGAGCCCGATCAGCAGTGCGACCACGAGCCAGAACAGCGCGAACTCGCTGTCGAGCCCCTTCTCGATGGGGGCGTGTTCGAGTCCGACCGCCCCCTGCCAGAGCACCGTCGAGATGGTGTGAAAGCCGAGTATCTCGCCGTACAGCACCCCGAAGATCGTCGTGAAGATCCCACACCACAGCGCGATTCCGCCGAGGCTCTTGAGCCCGGGACTCTCGACCGAACGGTAGAGACCGTAGCCCATCGCCATGTAGAGGATTCCGTAGCCGACGTCCCCGATCATCAGCCCGAACATCGCCGGAAACGTCAGAAACAGGACGACCGTCGGGTCGAGCTCGAAGTACCGCGGGCGATTGATCGCCTCGACCAGTAACTGGAACGGCCGCGCGGTCGAGGGGTTGTCCTGGACGACCGGCGGCTCGTCGCCGTGCATGCTGGTCGCGCGACCGCCGTCCGAACGGACCTCGCGAGCGCCGTCGCCATCGGCCGCCGCGGGCTGGCGTCCAGCGTCGCCCGCATCGCCGGGCTCGTCGTCGTGAGCGTGGCCGTGACCGTGGGCGACGTCGTCGTAGTCGACCCGTTCGAGCTCCTCGCACTCGACGTGGTCGCCGACCTCGGCGTCGAGGGCGGTTTCGAGTTCGTCGTAGCGTTCCGTCGGCACCCATCCCTCGGCGATGAACGAGCGGTCGGTCGTCGCAAACGAGAGGGGGACCTCGGCCTTCTGGACGTCGATCGAGAGCTGCTCCTCGACCGCGAGCAGGAATCCCGCGACGTCGCGTTTCAGCTCCTCTACCTCGTTCTCGATCGATTCGAGCCGCGAGTCGATCCGTTCCTTGCGCTGTTCGAGGTCCTCGACGTACTCATCGGGGCTCGCCTCGGCGTCGGGCACCGACAGCGGCGTGGCCTCGACGCCGACGAGAGCGTCCTCTAGAGCGTCCTCGTGGCCCGATTCGGGATAGGCGAAGACCGCGACGACGCCGTCCTCGGCGAAGGTCTCGAACTCCCGGATCCCCTCGGCGCCCGCGAGCGCCTCCTCGATGCGCTCTTCATCGGCCTCGACGACACGGGTTTCGAGCGAGTCGTACCCCGAAAGCAGGTCGAGGTCGATCCCGAGGGTCGCGAAGGGGCGGACCGATGATAGGCGCTCCTCGACGTCCCGGCGCTCCTCGCGGAGGTCGACCCGGCGGTCGTCGAGTTCGTTGACGCGGGCCCGTACCTCCTCGATCTCGGCGTCGATCTCCTCGTCGGTGACGATCCGGCTCGGGCCGGCGTCCTCCTCGTCGACGTCGAGGATGCTCTCGATCGAGCGGACCGTGACGAGCTTCTCGGAGAGGGGGTCGGCCTCCTCTCCGGGATCGCCGGGGCGAAACCCCTCCCAGCTGTCGTCGTAGTCGACGACGTGGACGAGGTTGAGGCCGTGGACGGTCTCGATGACCTCATCGATGACCCGTTTGCCACCGGTCACCGAGACCTTGCTCATCCGCTCAGGTCTGAGCATGCACCGCCTCCTCGAACCGGGACACGACGAACTCGACGACCTCCTCCCGTTGTTCCTTCGAGCGCGATTCGAGGGCGTCGCGTTCCTCGTCGCCCCGGGCTAAGATCGACTCGCGTTCGTCGTCGATCTCCTCGCGGGCCTCGGCGAGGCGTGTTTCGGCGAGCTCGTTCGCCTCCTCGCGTGCCTCCTCGCGGATCTCCTCCGCACGGGCACGGGCCTCGGCGATGCGCTCCTCGCGCTCGCGCTCGGCCTCGGCGACGATCTCGTCGGCCTCCGCTTCGGCCTCCTTGATCCGGTCTAAAACCTCTGGCCTCGGCATACTGTGATCAAGCGGAAGGTTGCATGACGGGCTATAAGGGAGTTGCGAAAAGCGCGGCGCGATCCTCAGCACGTCGGCGTGTATCCGCGATCGAACGACGGATCCCTCCCGTCGAGGAAACGACCCCGACGGCGTCGGTCCAGAACCGCTCGTTCGGGCCGGTGAGTTCCGTCGCGGAGGATCGAGTGCCCGTTGTCGTCCCGTGACAGGCTCGAACGCCCCGCCGTACGTGCCGTGGTCTCGGCGGGCCAACGCGAAGTGCGTGGGATTATATGAGCACGGAGCGAACGCGCCGGCAATGGGAGTCCTCGAAGACAAGGCCCGCGCGCGGTTGTTCTACAAGTACCTCTCGAAGGTCTACGACCGGATCAATCCCTTCATCTGGAACGAGCGGATGCGCGGCCAAGCCCTCTCGATGGTCGACATCGACGAGGGTGATCGCGTCCTCGACGTCGGCTGTGGGACCGGGTTCGCGACCGAGGGGCTGTTACAACACACACGGGACGTCCACGGCCTCGATCAGAGCGCCCACCAACTGGAGAAGGCGTGGCGAAAGCTCGGGAAACACGATCCGGTACGGTTCTATCTGGGCGATGCCGAGCGGCTCCCGTTCCGGGACGACAGCTTCGACGTCGTCTGGTCGTCAGGGTCGATCGAGTACTGGCCGGACCCCGTCGAGACGCTACGGGAACTCCGGCGGGTGACCAGACCCGGCGGACAGGTGCTGGTCGTCGGCCCGAACTACCCGCGGACGGGACTGATGCAGAAGGTGGCCGACTCGATCATGCTGTTTTACGACGCCGAGGAGGCCGACAGGATGTTCACCGAAGCCGGCTACCGGGAGGTCGAACACCGACTGATGGGTCCGACCTACGACCCCGACATCGCGATCACCTCGGTCGCGCGCGTCAGCGAGTGAGCCCCGGGCTACGAGGCAGTCGTCTCGACGGTCGCGATCGGCAGGTCGTCCTCGTAGATACGGATCACGACGCTGCTGCCGGGATCGGGGTGAGGGCCGTTGGTCGTCTTGGCGACGGTCAGACTCGCCGACTCCCCGCGAGTCCACTCGGGATCCGTCCCGGCGTTGAACGGACCACTCGGAAAGCCATTGAACCCGCTCTGGGTGTAGGCGGGCACGGTCGGCTGTTTCTCTAGCGGTTCATCGTCGACTTCGACGACGAGCGAGAGGTCGCGAACGTCGAGGGGACCGCCCCGATCGAGGGTGAGCGTGATACCGTTCTCCTCAGCATCGATTTCGCCGTTGATGAGGACGGGTGACGCCGGTTCGGCGGATTCGTAGCCCATCACCATCGTACCGACGGTGGCGCTCAGAAGAACCGTACAGGCGACGAGGAGGACGACCCCGATGACGGGGGAGATGGCACGGGACACACCGCTGTTGGCGACGCCATCCGTTATGAACTTTCGTTGCCGGGAGCGGGACGGACGGTGGGCGTCCCCTCCGAAACCCGGAGTTCGATCGGCGTCGTCCCGACGGTCGCCTCGATCGTCATCGGATCGTGCGGAGCGACGAACCAGACTACCCCGCCAGCATCGGTCTCCCCGACGGTGCGATCGTTGATCACGACCTCGCCCGACAACGGCGCACCGGTGTCCGCGTCGGTCAGCGTCACCTTCGCCGGCCCGCCCGGAGCGGTTCGGCTGACGGCGGCCGTCACGCCGCCATTGGTTTTCTCGCCGACGGTCGCGGTCTCGATCCGATCGAGTCTGAGCGTCCGGAACTCGCGGTAGACGTCACCGGTTCCGGTGTCGAGAAACACGGTCACCGACCCCTGGGAGTAGGTGCCAGTGCCACGGTGGGTACCGTGTCCGACCTCGCTGTAGCTCCATCGAGCCTCCGAGAAGATCGAGGGGTAGAGTTCGGCGATACGGTCCTCGGATTGGCCGAGACTCCCGTACTTCGGGTCGGCGTCCGGATCACGATTGTCGATCCGGTGGGCCTCCCGATAGAACCGATCACCGTCGACGACGGCAAGGACGACGCCCTCGCCGTTGGTCTCGACGTGAACGCCCGTGGGATCGGCCTCGCCGCGCAGCATCTCCGCGACCCGCTCGCGGACCGGCCCCTGCATCGTGAGCGTTCGGACCTCCATGGCCTCTAGCTCCGAATCCAGCGAGACGCCGGGGGTGGTCGCCGCGTGTCCGTCGAGGGCCGAGACCGACTCGTCGAGCACGGCGGCGGTCGTGTGGATCACCGCGAGTTCGGCGAGCAGGTCGCGCTCGGTGCGCTCGCCCCGATAGTACTGCGTGTAGGCGGTCCGTTCGCGCTCGCGGAGTTCGCTGATCGACTCGGAGAGGCGGCTGGCTTCCTCTCGGATGATCGCTCGCCGTTGGGCATCCGAGCCCGCGTTCTCCATGCGCGCGTCGATGCGATGGCTCTCGTAGCGGGCCTCGAGCCGGTTGGCGTCGTGTTCGAGGGCCGCACCCAGATCGATGACGACGTACCCCTCGCCGCTCGCCGCCGGCTCCTCGGAGAGGGTGAGCCACTCGATCGACTCGCCGTTCATGGCGGCTCGCTCCTCCGCGTCCGTGGCGCCCGAATCAGGACCAAGCGCTCCGGGAACCGCCAGCACCGGCAACGAACAGACCAGAAGAGCCACGAGCGCCAACGTGAGCAGTCTGGTCATATGCGGTTCACATATCGCTTCTAGTACAAAAACTATCCGACATAGATCAAGCAATTTGATATTTGAAATTATTCCTGACCGGGATCTTTGTCGGATCGTTCATTTAGCATGGAAAGCATTTTCTCCCCCCGGCTGCCAGGGTACGACATGCGGATGTCCGTCGCGGTCGTCCTCGCCCTCTGTCTGATAACCGTCACGGGAGGGCTCGTCCTCGGCGCGGAGCCGACGGCCGGCCAGTCCGACGCCGTCGAGTCGGACGACGACGGTTCCCAGACGATCGAGATACGACTCGAGGACGACGGCGACGCGAACGTCACCGTCCGGAAACAGTTCCCGCTCGAAACCCGGGAGGACCGGGAGGCGTTCAATCGGCTCGCCGAGGACTTCGAAACCGGCGAGGCGGACGGGACGCTCTCGGCGGACGTCTTCGAGCGGATCGCGGTCAACGCCGAGAACGAGACCGACCGCGGAATGACGATCGAGAACGTCGAACGGGGGGCCGAGTCGACCGCCAGCACGGGCACCCTGCAGTTGCGTCTCACCTGGCGTGGCTTCGCCCCCACCGACGAGGGCCACATCGAGGTCGGCGATGCCTTCGTGATCGAGGGTGAGACGTGGCTCCCCTCGCTGTCGGCCGATCAGCGTCTCGTGATCCAGGCCCCGGAGGGGTATGCCGTCAGGAGCGTTACCCCCGACGCGTCGCTCGACGACGGGACGATCGTCTGGGAGGGCCCCCAGCAGTTCGAGTCCGGCCAGCCGACCGCGACGCTCGTCCAGAGCCGGACCGAAGACGGGTTCTCGCTGCTGACCGTCGGGCTCGGACTCGGGTTGGTCGGGGCGATCGTGGCGCTGGTGTTCGTCCTCTCGCGGCGCTCGGAGGCGCCGCTCGTCCCCACGCCCGTCGGCGGCGATCGCGGGTGGGCAACGATGCTCACGCCGACGCCGGGCCGGTCGGAAGGCGAACCGGCCGACGAACCGCCCGCCCGATCCGATCACGACTCCGAGCCCGGTGGCGAGGGGGACCCGTTCGCGGGCGTCGACGAGGACCTGCTGTCGGACGAGGAGCGGGTGATCCGGCTACTCGAGGCGAACGACGGGCGAATGAAGCAGGCGAACATCGTCATCGAGACCGACTGGTCGAACGCGAAGGTCTCCCAGTTGCTCTCGGCGATGGAGGCCGACGACGAGATCGAGAAGCTACGGATCGGCCGGGAGAACCTCATCACGCTCTCCCGGGAGGACTGATTAGAAAACGTTTACCACCCCGGCGTCGATGGATCGATGATGAAGGTTCTCGTGACCGTCGCGGAGGTGGCGACCGTCGAGGACGAGTTCGCCATCGAGGACGCCGCCATCGAGGAGCGATACCTCGAATACGACTTGAACGAGTGGGACGACTACGCCATCGAGGAGGCCGTCCAACTGGGCGAGGAGGGACTCGCCGACGAGGTCGTCACGGTGACGATCGGTCCCGAACGGAGCGAGGAGACGATCCGGATGGCGCTCGCGAAGGGCGCCGACCGCGCCGTCCGGGTGTGGGACAGCTCCTTTGAAGGGCTGCTCGACGTCGCCGCCAAGACCGATATCCTGGAGGCGGTCGTCGCCGAGGAGGAGCCCGACCTGGTCCTGGCGGGCGTCCAGACCGCCGACGCCATGTTCGGCGCGACCGGCGTCTCGCTGGCCGACGCGATCGGCTTCCCGTGGGCCGCGGTGGTCAACGACCTCGAGATTGACGGCGAGACCGCACACGTCCACCGCGAGCTCGAGGGCGGCGTCGAGGAGCTGACCGACGTCGACCTCCCGGCGGTGTTGACGATCCAGACCGGGATCAACGAGCCCCGGTACGCGAGCCTGCGGGGCATCCGACAGGCCCAGAGCAAGGAGATCGCCGTGAAGGACCTCGCGGACCTCGGGCTCGACGGCCTGACGAGCGATCTCAGGCTGACCGGGATGTACGAACCCGAGGTCGAGAGCGACGCGACGATCTTCGAGGGGAGCGCGCAGGACGCCGCCGTCCAGCTCGCCGGCGTCCTGCGCGAGAAGGGGGTGGGCGCACAATGACGGACGTCCTGGCGATCGCCGAACACCGCCGCGGCGAGCTTCGCGACGTCAGTCAGGAGCTCGCGGGTGCGGGCCGGGAGCTCGCCGACGACCTCGACGGCGAGCTTCACGTCGCGGTGATCGGCGGACAGATCGAGGAGTTCACCCGACAGCTCTCGCGGGAGGGCGTCGACGCCATCCACACCGTCGCCATCGGCGAGGAGTTCAACCACGACGTCTACACCCAGGTCGTCGAACAGCTCGCCGGCGAGATCGATCCCGCGGTCGTGCTCATGGCGAACACGGTCAACGGCCTCGATTACGGGCCCGCGGTGGCAAACCGCCTGGATCGACCGTTGGTCCCCGACGTGATCGACGCCGAGTACGACGGCGGAACGCTCGTGGCGACCCGCCAGATGTACGGCTCGAAGGTCGAGACCACCGTCGAGGTCGAGTCCGACCGGGTGGCTGTGATGATACGCGACGGCGAGTGGCCCCAGACGAGCGGCAACGGCGACCCGGAGGTCATCGAGTTCGAGGCCACGATCGACGAGTCGAAGGTCGGCTCGACGGTGACCGGCTTCGAGGAGGTCGGAGCCGGCGACGTCGACATCGCCGACGCCGAGGTGCTCGTCAGCGTCGGCCGGGGCATCGGGGAGGAGGAGAACATCGAACTGATCGAGGAACTGGCCGACGCGCTCGATGCCACGCTGTCGGCCTCCCGGCCCGTCGTCGACAACGAGTGGCTGCCGAAGAACAGGCAGGTCGGCCAGTCGGGAAAGACCGTCACCCCCAACGTCTACATCGCGATCGGCATCTCGGGCGCCGTCCAGCACGTCGCCGGCATGAAGGGAGCTGAGACCATCGTCGCGATCAACACCGACCCGAACGCGCCGATCTTCGACATCGCCGACTACGGCATCGTCGACGACCTCTTCGACGTGGTGCCGGCGCTGATCGCCGAGTTCGAGTAGGACGCCGCGGACACCGCGAAAAACCGTGTTAACACCGTTCCAGCTGGCTTCATTACCGTGTGAAACCATTGTAGCGGTGATTCTATCGGGGAGTCGACACCAATGACGAGTAACGTACGGTCGATCGAGCGTTCGGATCCACCGGGCGGGTATGGCAGCCATCGCCGACGCGGTCGCGCTCGCGCTCAGCCTGCTCGGGCACGGCGTCGCGGGCTACCTCGGGTCGACGGCGCGGGCCGTGGGTGCGAACGCCGCGATCGAGGAGCCGGCGACGGTCCCGGTCTGGGTTCGTTTTCCGGTCGGGAGTCGAAATCCCCGGAGCGGGACCTCGACAGTAGGTTTTTGTCGATCACTCGTCTCGGTACTGACGATGGTTCGGGGAGAGACGGGACGGCTTCTCGAGGAGTTTCCGTACGTTCGCGTCGGCGACGGCCCGCGGACGCTCGTGTTCCTACCGGGCGTGACCGACCCGCTGTTCGACGGCACCTACCCGCGAGTCGCCGCCCACCTCTTTCGGCGATACTACCATCGATTCGTCGACGCGTACACCGTCTACGTGATCAGCCGGCCCCGCGGGCTCGAGGCGGGAAAGACGATCCGGGACATGGCCGACGACTACGCGCGGGTCATCGACGAAGAGCTCGGGTCTGCGACCGTTTGGGGGCTCTCGATGGGCGGCTGTATCGCCCAACAGCTCGCGGTCGAACACCCCGAGCGCGTCGAGGCGCTCGTCCTGTCGGTCACGGGGACCCGGCTCGCCGAGGAGGGGCGGGAGATCACGGACGGGATGCGCCGTCGGGCCTACGACCACGACTGGCAGTCGATCCGCGCGACGCTCGCCGCGGAGATGTTCTCCGACTGGCGACGCGTCGTCTACCCGCCGATGGCCGCCTCCGTCGGGCGGTTCACGTTCCCGAAACCGGCGGTTCCCTCCGACGTTTGGATCTCGATCGAGGCGGTGTTGGACTACGACGGCCGAAGGAGCATCGGGGGGATCGAGGCCCCGACGCTCGTCATCGGCGGCGAGAAGGACCCGTTCTATCCGCCTTCGATCCTCGCGGAGACCGCCGAGGCGATCACCGAGGCCGAGTTACACGTGATCGAGGGCGCGAAACACGGCGCCTTTCACACTCGCAAGCCGAGTTTCGAAAAGCGGATGCTGGCGTTCCTCAACGGGTAGAGAATCGGTTGCTCGGGGCGTTTCGGTCGCTAAGCGATCGTCGCTCGGGCGACGAGAGCAGGACCGAGAAACGACTCAAGGCGCTCGGCTGGGGAGAGGACGACGGGGACGCCGCCTCGGTGGACGGGGCCAGCGTCGAGAAGATCACCGACGAAGCGGTCGTCCTCGAGGACGACAGTCCACTGGCCGACGAAGGGGGGGAGACACCGGTTCCGTCATGGAGCGCAACGAGGGAAGCGAGAAGCAGGACGCCACTCCCGCTCCCGACCGGATGGGCGGGGAGGAGCCCGAGGGTCGCAACGAGAGCGAAGGAGGATCGAGCGCGGGACGTCCCCCGAACGAGGACCGGACGGTCACCGAGGACCGCGGCAGGAAGGAGGATCGCTGACGTACGGATCGGCGAGACGAGGTTCCGTTCTTCGATATCCGAGCGATCATCCGAAGCCCGCGTCTATGACGGCGGGTCGCCGTAACGGGAGTATCGGACACGGTAGCCGGCGATCCGGCCGAGCAGAGCGACACGGAAGTGGGGTTTGGATGCGATACGGGTCGCAGGAGTGACGGGGCGGTCGCCGAAGGACGGGTGCGGTCAGCACGGTCGGAATCGCGTCAACCGTCGAAACGATCACGGACCGCCGCCAGCCGATCCGAGAGGCCGCCGTTTCGCTCTCGTCGTTTGCTGCGGGCCGTGACCACGTCGAGACCGGGGCTGTAGTAGCACACCGGGTCCGCTTCGGGATGATCGAACCCGTTGGCCTCGAACAGCGTGTTCTCCTTCGTCGTCATCGTCGCCGGGTAGAGCGTCCACGGCGGGTGGTCGACGTCGGTGTAGCGGACGGTCCCGTCCGTTCCCTGGGTGTAGAGCCGCCGGCGTTCGGTCAGGAACTCGGCACGGGATCCGGGCTCGGGCGTGAAGGGGGCGCCGGCCGGTCGGTAGGTCGCCTCGAAGCGCGCCGGCCGGTCGCCGGGGTGGAGCCGCCGGCTCGTAAACCGGACGCGGTCGTCGATCACTCGACAGTCCATCCGGGCGTAGTAGTACGGGAGGTGATGCGAGACGCGCGCGCCGAGGACGCTCGCGATCCCCTGGGCGTCGAGGCTGAAGAAGTAGATCCCCGGCTCGCCCCTGTGGGCGACGTAGGTGCGCAGGTTGAGTTCGGGGAGATCGATCCCCGCCCGTTCGGGAAGCCCGCGGGGACGGGTGTCGACGTTGACGAAGGGCACGACCGACAGCCAACCGCTCCCGTCGTGCGTCCGGATCGACAGCGCCTCGGGCAGGTGCGAGTCGAGCCGATCGGCGTCGACCGGCCAGTTCGCGAACAGGAGATGGCGCCATCCGAATGCGAGCGGAAAGGCAAGGCCCATACCGGGACGACAGGTGCCGTCCGTTTAACTCCTACCGTGTCCGAGGGGTGGATCGCGCCCGCCAGAGCGGTCGGTTCGACCGATGTCGGCCCGAAACCGGTAATCCGTCACCTACTTGCCGCGACCGGCCCGAGGGCCAGTGATGGAGTATCTCGAACGGCGCCGGGCGCTGGTCGACGAGCGCCTGGAGGCCGTCATGGGCGAGGTCGAGCCCGACCGGCTGGCCGAGGAGGTGCGCCACACCGCGCTCTCTGGCGGCAAGCGGGTCCGACCGACGGTGACGGTGCTGGTCTGTGAGGCCGTCGGCGGCGATCCCGAGGACGCGGTGGGGTTCGGCGTCGGGATCGAACTGGTCCACAACGCCTCGCTGGTGGTCGACGACATCATCGACCGGTCGACGGTCCGCCGGGGGGTCGAGAGCGCGTGGAGCAAATACGGATACGGGCCGGCGATCATCGACAGCGACGCCCAACTGGGCGAGGCGCTTGCCCTGTTCTCGGCCGATCCGCGCGCGATGCAGGCGGTCACCGAGGCGATGGTCGAACTCGGCGAGGGCGAGGCCACCGAACTCGTCGCCCGCCCCGAGACGGAGGCCGAGTACATGGAGCTCGCGCGCAGGAAGACCGGGGCGTTGTTTCGCGCCGCCGCCGAACTGGGTGCGATCGCCGCCGACGCCGACGGCGTGACCGTCGAGGCCGTCGGCGAGTACGCCGAGCGTGTGGGGATCGCCTTCCAGATCCGCGACGACGTGCTCGACGCGACGGCCGACGCCGAGGACCTCGGAAAGCCCACCGGCCAGGACGACGAGATGAGACGGCCCTCGTTGTTGCAGGTGACCGACCTCACTCCCGAGGAGGCCGACGACCGGGCCCGCGAGCAGTCCGACGCCGCGCTCGAGGCGCTCTCGCGCATCGAGGTCGAGGACGACCGCGCCCACGAATACCTCCGGGACCTCGCCGAGTTCGTCGTCATTCGTGAACGATAGTGTGAAATCGGCCGCCAGCAGGGTTTTACGCATCGAAATCGTTGTTTGAAGTGATGAGCTGTACCCCCACTCCCGACCGCGACCCGCCCCTCCGGAAGGCGACGCTGTTCTGTCCGAGCTGCGACCACGAGAGCCCCGTCGACGGCGACTGGCGGGTCAGCGAACGCGCCGGCGGCATCGAGTATCGCTGTCCGAACTGTGAGGCACGGATCACCGAACGCGATCACGGACGGTCGCTCGTGAAAGCGTAATCGGGCCGTCCCTGTAGCACGCGGCCGTCTCGAAGGTCCACGACGACGGATCACCGCCCTCACCGTCACTCACGTCTAGGTCGGCTCCGCACGGCGTTCCATTCTCGACTCCGCGATGGCGAAGGTCAGTGTACTCGCGAGTCCCAGCAGCGTGCCGATCGTGAGCGCGATCGCCACGTAGGGAAGCTCCCGGTAGCCGAGCACGAACGCGCTGACGGCATGCAGTACGACGGCGATCGAGACCACGTAGAAGGGCGCGTTGAGGTAGCGCCACTCGAAGCGATCGGCGAGGTACTCGTCGGTGATCTGGCCCAGACTGGAGGTGATCCCGGCGGCGGCGAACCACTGGATCGCGCCGTAGACCAGCGCGGCGATCACCTCGATGGTTCCCAGCGTCATCCCTGCGCGGGCGCGCTCTAAGGCTTCGAGACCGCCGACGCCGCCGATGAAGAGCAACGCGGCGGCCACCACGTAGGTGATAAGCGTCACCCGCCCGGTATACAGCAGCCGGCGAGCGCGTTCGGCGTACTCGTCGACGGTCGTCTCGAGACCCAGTCCTCGGAAGAGGACGTACAGCCCCAGCAGCGCCGATAGAACGCCGAGACTGCTGCTGGGGAGCCCCAAGAGATCCGCGACGGCGACCAGCGGGTAGATCAAAAGCAGGATGCCCAGCGGAATCAGGATCGTGCCCCTCGTTTCGGGATCGTTGAGCACCTGCTTGATCGTGTAGTACATCGACTCGAGGTCCTGAGCCTGCCGGACGACCACCCGGCGCACGCCGTCGACGGGCACCCGCGAGCGGATCACGGGGATGACGCTCTCGTCCTGTGCACCGTCGGTGACGATGATCGCGGCGATCGACTCGCCGGTCGCGAGCCCCGCGAGCACGCGATCGAGTTCGTCGCCCACCTCGCGGTTGGCGCTCACGTCGGCCTTGGCGTTGCCGGTGATGGCGGCGACCTCGACGGCCTCGCCCTCGCCGGCGAGCCGGTCGTGGAGGTGGACGCCCTGAAAGAGGACGTTGACGTCCGAGTCCTCCGGGTCGGCGGTGGCCAGCGAGACCGCGGCGGCCTCGCAGGCCTCGCGGCCGACGACCGGGGTGTCGAAGTCGGTCTTCCGGCCGACGTCGTCGTCGAGGTCGACACACAACACCAGCAGCATCGGGCGGGTCTACGCAACGACCGGATAAGGACCTTCGGGGACGAGCATCAGTCGATGGTGATCGCGACCTTCCCCCGGTGGGCGCCGTCCCGAACGTGACGATAGGCCTCCCGGACCTCGTCGAACCCGACGGTCCGGTCGATTTCCGGACGGAGCTGTGCGCTCTCCATCGCCGCGAGCATCCGCTCGAAGGCGCCGCGACTGCCGACGCTCACGCCACGGACCGACAGCGGCGTGTGCAGGATCGGGGCGGGATCGACCTCGCCGGAGATCCCGGTGAGCACGCCGATGAGGTGGACCTCGCCGTCCGGGCCGGTCGCGCGGATCGACCGCTCCAAGGTCCCTTGGCCGCCGATCTCGACGACGTGATCGACGCCGCCATCGGTCATCTCCCGGACTTCGTCGCCCCACTCGGGGGTCTCCTCGTAGTTCAGGGTCCGATCCGCGCCCTGCTCCCGCGCGCGCTCGAGCTTCTCGTCGCTGGAGGAGGTCACGATCGTCTCCGCGCCGTGGGCCGCGGCGAACTGGAGCGCGAACGTCGAGACGCCGCCCGTCCCCAGACAGAGCACGCGCTCGCCGGCTGTCAGATCGCCGTGTTCGACCAGCGCCGTCCAGGCCGTGACCGCCGCGCAGGTCAGCGAGCCGGCCTCCTCGCTCGAGAGGTAGTCGGGAACCTCGACGAGGCCGTCGGCGGGGTAGGTGACGTACTCGGCGAGCGTTCCGTCCATGTTGCCGCCCGGAGAGCGGTGGTTGTCCCCCGGGGTGAGCGGGCCGTCGATCCAGTCGGGGAAGAAGGTCGTCGCGACCCGGTCGCCTTCATCGAACCTATCGACGCCCTCGCCCAGTTCGACGACCTCGCCGGCGCCGTCCGAGAGGGGGACCATCGGGAGCTCCTCGCCGGGATACGAGAAGTCGGTGCTCGCGATCGCGACGTCGCGGTAGTTGAGCGCGCCCGCCTCCATCCGGACGAGCGCCTCGCCAGGCGCGGGCGTCGGGCGCTCGCGCTCGGTTTGAACGACCCCCTCGAACTCCTCGTCGACCTCTTGGATCTCGTATGCCTTCATAACGGAACACGTCGGCGGGATGCCGACGGGCGGGCTAGGCGGTCGAGATATATCCCCCGTCGGGAGGCCACAAGCGTTTCCGGAACCGATCGGGATCGGTCGGCTTTTGACGATGGGACCGCTACTCCCCATGAATGATCTCCAAGGGCTGCGAACAGTGCGCCGAAGGGGGGAAGATGGTGCTGTTCGTCTACGGCTACTGCGACCAGCGCGACTGCTTTTACTGTCCCTTGGGGGAAAACCGGAAGAACGTCACCCAGGTCTACGCCAACGAGCGTCCCGTCGAGAGCGATTCCGACGTGATCGAGGAGGCCAAACGGATGGACGCGCTCGGCACCTCCCTGACGGGCGGCGAGCCCCAGGAGGCGATGGAGAAGACCTGCCGGTACCTGCGCCTGCTCAAAGACGAGTTCGGCGAGGACCACCACACCCACCTCTACACGGGAATCACGGGCGGGCGCGAGAACATGCGCCGGCTCTCGGAGGCCGGCCTCGACGAGATCCGCTTTCACCCGCCGCTCGAACTCTGGGGCGAGATGCACGGCACCGAGTGGGAGGAGATCCTGCAGGTCGCCCGCGAGGAGGGGCTGACGCCGGCCTTCGAGATCCCCGGGATCCGCGCCGAGTCGGAGTTCCTCGACTTCCTCGACGAGGGTGCCGCGGACTTCTGTAACATCAACCAGTTCGAGATGAGCGACGGCAACTACAGGAGGATGCAGGAGGAGGGCTACGAGCTCGAGGACGGCCACATGAGCGCCGTCGAGGGCTCGAAGGCGATCCTGGAGGAGATGGGCGACCATCCGAAGGTCTACTTCTGTACGAGCGTCTTCAAGGACGCCGCACAACACAGGAACCGGCTCAAACGGATGGCGCGAAACATCAGACGGGAGTTCGACGAGATCACCGACGACGGGACCATCGTGTATGGAAAGACGGGGGAGCCCGAGACGCGTCTCCGGAATTTGGGGGTACCCGAGGAGTTCTACGCCGCCAAGACGGACCACGTCGAGCTCGCGTGGTGGCTGCTCGAGGAGATGGTCGAGGAGGGCGACCTGACGGAGGGCGAGATCGTCGAGCAGTACCCGACCTACGACGGAACCGTGGTCGAGCGGACGCCGCTAGCGTAGCGGTACGGCTGCGGGCAGGCCCTTCTTCGCCGTGAGTGAACGAAGTGAGGGAGCAGTCGCGGCGAGTGACCATCGGGAACGAGCCGCGTTTTGGTCCTAGCTTTTGCCAGCGTTCGCAAGACGCAAAGCGTCTTGCGCGCCAACGAAATCGCAGCGTGATTTCGTGACGAGGGGAGCGTCAGCGAATGGAGCGCAGTAAAATCTGGGTCGTAAGCGTTTAGACCGCCGCTTTGCTACTGTTCCGTATGCCGGACTGCCCACTCGCAGACGAGTGTCCGAGTTTCTCAGAGCGCATCGCGGGGATGGGGTGCCAGCATTACGGCGACCGTGGTGGTGCCGAGTGGTGTAATCACTACAACCAGCCGATCCGCGAACTCAAACAGCAACCCGTCCAGCCCGGCGAGGAGGTCGTCGTGAAGATCGACGACATGCACGAGAGCGGTGCCGGCGTCGGCCGAACGGAGGACGGGTTCATCGTGATGGTCGACGGCGTCCTTCCGGACGCTCGCGCTCGCGTGAAGATAACGACGGTCCGATCGAACCACGCTCGAGCGGAGGAGATCGAGCGACTCCCGCTCGAATCCGAGGGGAACGAGGAAGAGGAGAGAACGGACGAGGACGATGGGACCGACGAGGACGAGGAGGGAACCACCACGAAACCCACACGCGAGCGCCTCGGCAGCCGTGACAACTTCTGGGGGGCGTAGTCGAAAAGACCCCGCCATGAATGAGACGAACGAGAACGGCTACGACGTGAACGGCCTACTCGATCAAGTCGGATTCGATCCCGATCTGAGCGTCCTCACCCGACGACAGGCCGAGGTACTGGCGTTACGCGAACGTGACGTCCCACAAGCCGATATCGCACAGCAACTCGGAACCTCGCGAGCCAACGTCTCGAGCATCGAGGCGAGCGCCCGGACCAACGTCGAAAAGGCCCGCGAGACGGTCGCCTTCGCGGAGGCGCTCAATGCACCGGTCCAAGTCAGCGTTGCCGCGGGAACCGACCTCTATGACATCCCGTCGCGCGTGTATGCGGCATGTGATGATGCCGAGGTCAAGGTCAATCAGACGGCACCCGAACTGATGAAGTCCGTCAGCGATGCCGCCGGCGATGCCGTGAGCGGACGCGAGGTCAAGCGCGATTTACTCGTCGGCGTAACCATGAACGGTACCGTCCAGGTCCGACGACAGGAGGCTGATTGAGAGCGAACCGGACGTGAGAACACGGATAGACTCAACGTGTGCTCATAAACCCGTAAGGACGATACGAAATCGGAGCCGAGGATCGTTCACGGATTCTGCGTTTGAATTTCTACGAACCACCAACAGATCTAGCAGCATCCGAACTAATTCAGCGCTTTGTAAGATTTAGGCGACCCCTCACTCAAGAGTGAAATTCTAACTCGAACGGTTGCAGGACTACTTCCGATCTCGGAAGATGAGGTCAATGTGCGCTTATCTGCGGAATATTAAAATATATTATCTATCAATAAGTGAGAATATGCCACTAGGAAACTTAACTGTCTTACCACGAAGCCATCCCTATGGATTTAACCCTCATAGAACTCTCCCAACGAGATGAAGCGTTCTGGATCGGTTTGGCTCTCTTCCTTCTCGGAGCGATTACTCCCGAGACGCTCCTTCTCGGGGGTAGAGAGCTCTCGATGGCACTTATCTGGATTGGTGGAGGTATTCTTATGACCAGATTGCTCGTCGGCAGTTACAGAATCCTCAGAACTACAGTAGCGGCAGGAGTATTTGGCTATCGTGAGGGGGAGCGCAGCGACGAATAGACAAACTGTATGTAGCGCTGGGTAACCCCATCACTTCATCTATGGAGGGTATCAACAGAACCCTAATTTTGGTTTAGTTGAGGTCACTATTTTCACGTCTGTCGTTGCGAATCCACATCTGGAGAGTGAATTAACTTGATAGTCAACTATACTGTTATTAACTTATCAGTGGAGTGGTAGTTTGTAGATATCCAAACAGCCAGGGCTGGAGCTACCAGCTGACGGTTTCATATCGTCCTAAGCAGTTTATACGTACGAAGAGACCATCACCAGGTCTCGATCGTGCCGTTCCGGAGGTCCTCGACACAACCCTCGCAGTCGGGATGGTCGGAGTCGTAGCAATCGGGATGGGAATCCGAATCGAGACTAACCGTCCGTTTTTCGGCGTATCGTCGACAGACGATCCTCGCCCGTTCGTCGAATGCGGAGGTCCGCGCGTCCTCGTAATCGCTTCGTGCTCGCTCGTAGCGCTTCCCCACCTCGCGAAGCGTCGTCCGAACGAATCGGTCCATTCTCCGTTGGTCCATACCGTAGCTACACGAGCGTTCTACAAAGACCCGTCGTCGAGTAAAACGCAATCACTCGCTACGAGGCGGAACTCGCCTACTGGAATCACTTTCACTCCGCTCGCGGAACTTTTTATACCATCGAGCACCAACAGTGGTATGTCTCCCATTGAAAACGAGGCGGAGACAGTGAGACCATGACAGACCTGCGACAGCACGCGGAAAGCATAGCGGACCAGTTCTCCGAACATCTCGACATCGATACCGACGAGGTCGAAGACCGGCTCGAAACGCTCGTGAGCGAGTACAAGATCCCGGCCGAAGAAGCACGCCGGA
The DNA here is from genome assembly GCA_964454105.1 of uncultured Halobacteriales archaeon. GTDB lineage: Archaea > Halobacteriota > Halobacteria > Halobacteriales > Halalkalicoccaceae > Halalkalicoccus. The sequence continues at coordinate 18,886 of CAYVQH010000010.1, forward strand.
GCGTCACGAACCACTACCTCGACGAGGCGGGATTGGATCGTGACTCCCTTGGTGGCGGATCCAATGAGGAGGTCCGACTCGCCGAGATCGACGCCGCCGAACAGTGGGTCGACCTCACGGTGAAGGTCGTCGACCTCTGGGAGCCTCGCAGCGACTCGATCGCTCAGGTGGGGCTGCTGGGCGATCCATCGGGCACCCTGAAGTTCACGAAATGGGCGAAATCTGACCTACCTGAACTGGATGAAGGCAGCGTGTATCGCCTGAAAAACGTCGTCACCGACGAGTATCAGGGCCAGTTTTCGGTCAAGCTCAACCGCACTACAGACATCAGTGAGCTCGACGAGGACCTCGAAGTCGGCAACGACGAAAGCGAGATCGAGGGCGCGTTCGTCGACGTCCAGTCGGGGTCGGGCCTGATCAAGCGCTGCCCCGAAGAGGGCTGCACACGCGTCCTCCAGAACGGGCGGTGTTCGGAACACGGCGAGGTCGACGGCGAGTTCGACCTCCGTATCAAGGGCGTCCTCGACGACGGACGGGAGGTCCAGGAAGTAATATTCGATCAGGAGGCCACCGAGTCGATCGCCGGGATCACCCTCGAGGAAGCCAAACAAATGGCGATGGACGCACTGGACACGACGGTCGTCGCCGACGAGATCCGAGGCGAACTGCTCGGACGGTACTACCGGGTGACCGGACCGACGTTCGGTCGGTACGTGCTGGCCGACGCAGTCGAGGAACTCGGCGGGCCGACGGATCCCGAGGAAACGCTGATCAGAGCGAGGTCGATCTAAATGAGCCAAGCACCCACCCGTGAGCTCGCCCAGCGCGTCTTCGCAAGCGAGTTCAACGACGCCACCTACACGTTCAAGGAATCGGACGACGAACGCGCGCCGCTGTACGTGTTGCTCCCGACGGGCGCACGCGCAAACCGCGTGTTCATTGTCGGTACGCTCACCGAGAAAACTGACGTCGGCGAGGATAACGAGTACTGGCAGGGCCGGATCGTCGATCCGACGGGGACCTTCTTCGTCTACGCCGGCCAGTACCAGCCGGAGGCCGCGAACTTCCTCCGGGAGGTGGAGCCGCCGGCGTACGTCGCGATCGTCGGCAAACCCCGCACGTACGAAACCGACGACGGCGACGTCAACGTCTCGGTCCGTCCGGAATCGATCACTGAAGTCGACACCGGGACGCGGGACCGTTGGGTCGTCGAAACCGCCCAACGAACCATCGATCGGATCGAAGCATTCGACGAGGAGACCAACGAGTACGCGACGATGGCCCACGAAGAGTACGATCTCCCGATAGAGAACTACCGCCGTGATCTGCTCTCGGCGCTCGAAAGCGTCGAGGACGGCGAAGGGGACATAGAAGAGCCGGCAGACACGACGGCCTGAGTACGAACCGTTTTCCGATCGACCATGCCCTGAAGAGGCGTCAGAATCGAAGGCGGCTGGGAGCCACTATCACCCAGACAGGGCCAACCAGAAGCCCATGAGATCAGGCTCGAACGAGCGACGAAGACGTATCGACACCCGCGAAGAAGAATCGCCCAGTACCGGGTGGCGGGAGGTGTACGCCGCGATGGACATCTCGTCGGATGCAGACGTCGAGGAAGGGACACCGACGGACCAGTAGGGGGCGTCCATCGAACGTCCCGGGTCCTCGAAGAGCAGAGACGGTGGAAGTAGAGATTCGGCGAGATCGTAGCCGGTACGGCGTCTGACAAACCCTTAAGTATTCTGCGGAGAGAATTAGACGAGAATGGGCAACAAGAACAAGACCATCTCCTTTCGCGTCAACGAGGACGTCTTCGAGACCCTGCGGGACATCGCGGAGGAGCGCGACATCTCACTGTCGGCGGTGTTTCGCGATTACGTCGATACGCTGGTTGCCCACGACGGTCAGGTCCGGGTCGTCCCCGAACACGAACTCAACGGCGAGACGTCACAGGAGTTCCCGCCGAAAGTCGAGGTGCCGAAGAGTTTCATCCGCGAGCACGAACGACTCGAACTAGAAGCCGAACACCTGCGCGACCAGCTCGACGAGCACAAGCGGTACATCACGCGGTTGCAACGGCGGCTCGACGACGAGGAGATCGGCGACGTCGTCCATCTCGAGGAGTTGGATCGCGAGAACGGGAAAACCGAGGACCCCTATCGGCTCGGCTAGCCCGACAGCTCACGTTTCTTCGTGCCGGCCGCCCGTTCGGTCTCACCGTTGCCATCGACGGCCGCAAGCTCCTCGATCGCTTCAAGCGATCGAACCGAATCGTCGAGAAACGAGAGGACGTCCCCGGGATAGGCGTAGACCATGTAGTCGTCGGTCATGACGTCGACGATCGCCTCGGGCCCGAGACCGGTCGCCCGCAGTTCGAGGAGATAGCGCATGAACTTGCGTTCGGGACAGCCACAGTAGGGGTTGTCGTCACAATCACAGTCGAGGAAGTCCTGCGTGAAGTCCAGCACGCGCTCGCGCGAGGCGTCGTCGAGCTTTTCGAGACCCTCCCCCTGAAAGAGCAGGTCAAGCGTCGCGCCCTTGAACGCCCCCTTCGGAATCGAGGTGTCGAGCTGGGAGGCGAGCTGTCGGTGGTTCTTGATGTATATCTTGTCGGTGATCGCCACTACGTGGACGTACGCCGGCGTGGAGAAAAAGCGTTCTGAAGTCGTAACGTATTTCAGCCACAGAGCGAGTATGAACGGATGTGTCCGGGTTGGGGTAGTGGACCATCCTTCAGCCTTGTGGAGGCTGAGACGCGGGTTCAATTCTCGCACCTGGACCTTCTTCGAGCGTCGTACTGCGAGATCCGTTTACGATCGCACGGGAGACACCGCTCTCCCGGAATCGGTTTTCCAGTACGAACGGACGAGAAACGGCGTTACTCCGAGGGATCGTTACCGCGCTGGAACAGGTACGTCATCTCCCACAGCGCCGACTCGAAGTCCTCCTCGTTCGCGGCGTTTTCGAGCTGACGGTACAGCGGGTCGGAGACGGTGATCTCTGGCATCGCCCGTCACTACAACCGCTTCCCATAAGAAACTACTGCGATTCACAATCGAGTTAATCTTTCGAATGACTGCTATCACGCGTCCCGGAAGCCTCATATACGTTCGTGTGTAATATGTTACTTGTTCATTATGGCAATGCGACGCAATCCCTTCGAGGAGATGGATCGAATGATGGAGCAGATGCGGCGGTCGATGTGGGGCGGATGGACCGAGCGTCCGACGCTGTTGGGCGGTCGGCACAACGACATCAACCTCAGTCTCGACAGGGACGACGATGGTTACGTGGTCCTCGCTGACATGCCCGGTTTCGAGAAGGAGGAGATCGACCTCCGATTCGACGACGGTACCGTCTCGATCGAGGCGTCCCACGAGACGAACGAGGACAACGGGTCCGTCGCCCATCGACACGTGCGCCACGTCCACGAGCAACTCCACGTTCCGGGCGACGTGATCCGGGATGGAATCCACGCCACGTATCGGAACGGAGTACTCGAGATCCACGTTCCGACGCGAGAGGAAACCGAAGACGACGAATCACGCATCGACATCGACATCAACTGATTCTTTCGGCATCATCGCTCCCAGCGACGCTCCGGGGTTCGGTCCTCGGTGTCCGCCGATCGATCCGGCTCGCGACCGTCGGCCGCGCGTTTCGCGGTTCCGATCGAGCCGCTGGATCTGATGACGTTGAGGGCGGTCATCAGGTCGGTGCGGGAGATCAACCCGACCAGTTCTCCGCCTTCAACGACGAGCAGGCGACCTATTCCCTCTTGTTGCATCCTATTGAGGGCTTCCATCGCTTCAGCGTCGGGGGCTATCGTCTCCAGTTCGGTCGTCATCACGTCCTCGACGGTGAAGGCATCCCGTTCGACTTCGTCGACCCCGCGGGCGTCCGACAGGGTGACGATGCCGACGAGCCGGTGGTCGTCCATTACGGGATAACCGGTGTGCCGCTCGGAGAACATCCGTTGTAGGAGATCGGCGATCGAGGTGTCCGGCGAGACGCTGTCGACGTCCTCGCCACCGGTCATGATGTCGCTGACTGTGACCCCCTCGAAGGTGGCACTCATCACGGTCTGTTGGGCCTCGCTGGAGGCGGCGATGTAGATGAAGAAGGCGATCCCGATGAGGATGATGTTCAACTGGAGGAGGCCGAACAGACCCATGACCAACGCGAAGAACTTCCCGACCTCGGCGGCGATCTGGGTCGCCCGGGCGAAAGGACGGTTCCTGGCGAGCAACGCCCGCAACACTCGCCCGCCATCCATCGGGAAGGCAGGTAACATGTTGAATCCGGCGAGCGCGATGTTCAACAGTGCGAGATAGGCGAGAACGAAGACGAGTCCGTCGAGCCGCTCCGGGACGACGAACAGGAGGAGGGCCGAGCCAACACCGATGAGAACGCTGACGATCGGACCGGCGATGGCGATCAGTAACTCCTGTCTCCAGTCCTCAGGCTGATCGGTCAGTTGGGCCAACCCTCCGAAGATCCACAGGGTGATCGAGTCGATTGGGTAGCCGTAACGAACGGCCACCAACGAGTGACCGAGTTCGTGGAGAATGACGCCGACGAACAGACCGATCGCCGATACAAGCCCGAGAAACCACGGCCGATAGCCGGTGGTAAGCGCATCGGCCGCCAGGTCGGTGCCGAAGACGCCGTTGAGCGGCCCGACCAGTAGTTCGATCTGTCCCCCGATCAACCAGGCGAAAACCGGGAGGATCAGCAGAAAGGAGACGTCTACCTTGATCGGAATGTCGAAGAGCGATCCGATCCGGAAACTCTTGAACATCGTGTGAAGGTAGGGATGCGAAGGGCTTAAAGGCCGGTTTCGCTGATCGACGGCCGACGTTCGCTCCTCGTGGCGAACGGCCGAAACCGGACCACCGGTTCCACACGTACCGTGTCGCCCGACTACCCCCGCTCGTGGAGTGATAGGCACAAATACTTCGCGTACGTAGGGCCGACAGTGTCAACGCAGCGCCAGCGGGTCGAGACGCTCTTCCTCCATCAGACCGGCGACGAGTATCTCGTCGTTCCCATCCGCGAGGACGAGCGTCTGTTTCAGGCCGTCCTCGAACTCAAGGAGACGGGTGCCGGTCCCCGACCGGGGAAGTTCCAGATCAAACGCGATTCACAACGCGAACCCCGAAGTCCCGACGAGTTCGTCGAGTTCGCCCGTGGAGCCGACCGCATCCGCATCTCGGAACAGACCTCGAAGGCAAACCGGGCCGAGTTACGCGAGATGCTCTCGGGCTACCAGCTCGATGCGAAGGTGGTTCGGACCTGCCGCCATTGTGCTTCCGCGGGGCGATACTCCCCGATTACCTCCGAGACGGCGATCGAAACCGGCCGGGAACAGATCTGTCCAGACTGTGCGTTCCGGGAGCTCGAACGCGAACTCTCGTATGCAGGGGACGTTACCGGGCCCGCGGAGGACCGGTTGAAGGACCTCCTGCTGGAGGTCCAGGACCTCGAACGTATCACGAACCTGCTTCAGGGCAACCTCGATCCTGACTTGACGAAGTTCGACGAGATCAGCGCGACGGTCGAGGAAGTCGATCCGGTGCCCGTTTCCTCGCTCGACCTCCATCCGGAGCTACAGGGACTCATGGAGGGGCGGTTCGATGAGTTGCTGCCGGTTCAGAGCCTCTCGGTCGAAAACGGCCTCTTCGAGGACGAGGACCAACTCGTCGTGAGTGCCACGGCCACCGGGAAGACCCTCGTCGGAGAGATGGCCGGTATCGACCGCGTGCTCGAAGGCGACGGAAAGCTCCTCTTTCTCGTGCCGCTGGTCGCGCTCGCCAACCAGAAACACGAGGACTTCAGGGATCGGTACGGCGACCTCGTCGACGTGACTCTCCGAGTGGGCGCAAGCCGCGTCCGGGACGACGGCAACCGGTTCGATCCCGGAGCGGACGTGATCGTCGGAACCTACGAGGGGATCGACCACGCACTGCGCACGGGGCGCGATCTCGGCGACGTCGGGACCGTCGTCATCGACGAGGTCCACACGCTGAAGGAGGGCGAGCGTGGCCACCGTCTCGACGGACTGATCGCACGGCTGAAGGACTACTGCGAGCAGCGCGTGGCCTCCCACAGGAACTACGGCGGTGCACAGTGGATCTACCTCTCAGCGACCGTCGGGAATCCCGAGTGGCTCGCGCGAAGCTTGGAGGCACGGCTCATCGAGTTCGAGGAACGACCGGTACCGATCGAACGCCACGTCACCTTCGCCGACGGAGCGGAAAAACCACGAATAGAGAACCGGCTGGTGAAACGGGAGTTCGACCGGGAGTCCTCGAAAGGGTATCGAGGACAGACGATCGTCTTCACGAACTCGCGCCGGCGGTGTCACGAGATCAGCAGGAAGTTGGAGTACAACGCCGCGCCCTATCACGCCGGCCTCGATTACGGCCGTCGTAAGAAGGTCGAGCGGATGTTCGCAGAGCAGGAGCTCTCGGCGGTCGTCACCACCGCTGCGCTCGCGGCCGGCGTGGACTTCCCGGCCTCACAGGTGATCTTCGACTCGCTCGCGATGGGAATCGAATGGCTCTCCGTTCAGGAGTTCCACCAGATGCTCGGTCGCGCGGGACGACCCGATTACCACGATCGCGGGAAGGTATACCTGCTCGTCGAGCCCGACGGCAGTTACCATTCGAGCATGGAAGGGACCGAGGACGAGGTCGCCTTTACCCTCCTCAAAGACGAGATGGAGCCCGTTCGAACGACGTACGACGAGTCGGCGGCCATCGAGGAAACGCTGGCGAACGTCACCGTCGGCGGCAAGCGTGCGAAGGCGCTCAACGACCGGATGATCGGTGATATACCGACGACACACGCGATCGGCCGGCTTCTCGAGTACGGCTTCATCGACGGGTTCGAGCCGACGCCGCTCGGACGGGCCGTGACGCGGCACTTCCTCGCACCCGACGAAGCGTTCAAGATCCTCGACGGGATCCGAAAGGGGGATGATCCGCTAGAGATCGTCGCTGAACTAGAACTCGCGGATGAGGAGCTGTAACCGCCGACTACCGCCGGACGATCGCTCGGTCACGGGAGGTTCGCCTCCCCTCGGCAACGAGCAATCCCAACGCACAGATGGCGAACGAGACCCAAAGCGCTACGAGGAAGGTCACCAGCATCTCAACGAGAACCCCCTTCGAGGGGCCGTTCCGTGGCAACGGTATTCATGCTAATACGTACGGTATCTAATGTATTTGCTATGGAGTGATTAACACGTCCTCCCTAGAAGGAGGTCTCAGAACAAGAGGGGAACGAAGGCGATTCGCAGATACGCGAGCAGGACTACGAGTGCAGCACCGGGTAGTCCGCCAATGGCAACGATGAGCAGGACGATCGGCGTGATCTCGACACCAAATCCGAAGGTGGCCGCGAGAATCAGCGCAACGAGCCCAACGACGGTGTTGACGAGGAACGGACGAACGGTGTGGATGAGACGGTAGGATCCGAAAAAGGCGATGAAGGCGGCGATCACGAGTCCGATCTCAAGGGCGGTAACCATACCGAATCGAGACGGGGCAACGACAAGAACGAAACGTTTTCAGCATCGAAGCCAAAGATACTAGTACGGGACCGTGGGGTAGCTTGGTATCCTTGCGGCCTTGGGTGCCGTTGACCCCGGTTCAAATCCGGGCGGTCCCATCCAGTTATAACGTCTACAGCCCCTGAGCGACGCGTATACGGGACCAGGATACCACTCCTAGCGAGCGAACGCTGGCGGTGGTTACCGTGGGTCCCCTCATCGGACTCGATCCGTCCATCTGCGATCCCTGGGGTCGTTGCGTTCGTGATTCGAACACGATGGTCGAGCGTGTACGATTGTAGTCGATCCTCGTCCATGACCGGAGACCATATCGTCGAGTAAAACGCGTATCTCCCTCCTCCACTCCATCACTGGATTGCCGCAATAACTGCCTAGTGAATCATACGTAATAACACACGAATGGCGACAAGGGTAGTTACAACTCCCAAGACCCTCACTAACTGAACGATGCAACTCGGGACCGCAGAGGTGTTTGTCCGGATCGTGGGGACATCCCCGGTGATACAGGCACTCGTGGGCGGTAGTATTATTGCTGCAATGAATCTTTTTGGCGCGTTACTCGTCCTCGTCTGGCGAAATCCGTCTGAGCGAGCGCTGGATGGCATGCTCGGTTTCGCCGCCGGTGTGATGTTAGCGGCTGCATTCACGAGTCTCATTCTTCCCGGAATCGAGGATTACTCCGGTGGGAATCCGATTCCGATCCTGATCGGCATCGGTCTGGGTGGACTGTTTCTCGATCGGGCGGACGTAATGGTTCCTCATGCCCATTACCTGCTGACTGGGAAGCGGCGGACCGATGCGTCTGGATCCGATGGGACACTTCCGGTCACCGACGAACGGCTGACCGGGGTGGTTTTGTTCATTCTCGCTATTACGTTGCACAACATGCCGGAAGGACTGGCCGTCGGCGTTGGCTTCGGCGCAGCGACTGCAGACCCGGCTCAACTCGGTGGAGCACTGTCTCTGATGGTCGCCATCGGTCTCCAGAACGTTCCGGAGGGACTGGCAGTTTCGGTTGCAGCCATCAACGCCGGCCTCGATCGCCGACTGTACGCCGTCTTCGCCGGCATTCGGGCGGGTATCGTCGAGATTCCGTTAGCAGTTCTTGGTGCTGTCGCAGTAGCATCCGTCGAACCCCTCTTACCGTACGCCATGGGCTTTGCCGCCGGTGCGATGTTGTTCGTGATCTCCGATGAGATCATCCCGGAAACGCATCGAAGCGGACACGAACGTGTGGCTACGCTCGGACTCATGACGGGTGTTATCGTGATGTTATACTTGGACATTGCGTTGGCGGGATAACGACATTCCGGTAACAAAGACCTGTTAGAAACTACGGAGACCATCCGAGATGATACAGCGGTCGAACGGATTTCATGGGACAGATATTTGGTATGTGATCACATGTTTTGGGTGGATAGACATGAAACCGTGCCAAAACTGCCAGGCAACCATTGACGAGTACGTTCTGGATAAAGAACTCGAACCCCTGCGCGACCTTACAGTCGACCACTTCAACGTCTGCATTGACTGTACAACCATCGTTGCTGATGCGTGTGTGGAGTGTGGTGGCGCGGTCTACGTCCCACGGAACGTTACTGCCACGCCCGACTACTGCCCGGCGTGTCGCTCCGATCACATCGACCGCACGGGCCACGATCCCGGTTGGAATCTAGACGGCATGTCCACTTGAATGGTGAGTCGTCCCCCGACTGGTTTTCAGCTTCATGCGGATCTCGATCCTGATTCGCTGTGTCCGTTTTTCGTATCGTTCGAAGGGATGCCATCAAGTGGTTGATCGAGTTCGTCGTACGAGGATATCGAAAGGGTCCATAACGCCGGAGACACGGTGATCGGGCCAGTGCACCCGGAGAACAAGGAGAGAATGGGAGGTCATTTAGGGTCCGGCTTCCAATGAGGAGTATGGCGACTGCAGACGTACAGCGACGTGCAAAGGACCGCCCGTTGGCTGTAACGCTGTTGCTGACTGCGCTTGGTTACGCACTCGTCGTCGGTACCTTTGCTGGTATCGTTCCGCTTTATCCCGACATCGACCAGACCGGCGTTTCCCTCCTCGCGGATGCGATCGCGATCGTCAACACGATCGCAACGGTGTCGCTCGCGCTGGGGTGGTACTGGATCCGCAACGAGGAGATTAACAAACACAGGAACGCGATGATGCTGTCGTTCGTACTCATCATGCTCTTTCTCCTGTTGTATCTCCCGAAAGTCGGCGGCGGGGGAGAGAAACACTTCGTGCTCAGTACTCAGTACACGTGGGTACCGCTATGGGAATGGGTCTACCCGGCGTACCTGCTGATGCTCGCGATCCATATCGTCCTCTCGGTACTTGCGGTACCGCTAGTGCTCTATGCCATCGTTCTCGGCATAACACACACACCGAGGGAGCTTACCGAGACCCGCCATGCGACGGTCGGACGGATCGCCGCCGGAACCTGGATTCTAAGCCTAACGCTCGGCGTCGTGACCTACGTCATGCTCAACCACCTCTATGCGGCCGAGTTCGTCCCGGCCTAACCGTCACGTAACCCGGGTAGTGACTCACGGGTTAGATTACGCTCATAACTGGAGTCTCCCTTTCGACGCGTATGAGTACGATCCACCCGCTTGATCAAGCGACGGTCGTCCGTACTGCCCGGTGTAGAAGGGATGAAGAACTCACGACAGTGGTGGTCGAAACGATCGCTGCCGCCGAGGGAATCGACCCGTTCGACTTCGACGTTCGAATCGGGGAGGTCGTCGATCCAGACGCGCTGAATACGTTATTCGGATCGTCGACCGATGACTCGGGCGTCGTCACGTTCCCGCTGGCGGGCTATCTCGTTCGGGCCTCCGCATCCGGTGAGGTCAGTCTATATCGTCCATCAGACGACGAGCGATACGATCCCTAAGACGATACGGATAGCGCTGATTCATCGGGTACGCGTCATCGAGAGCCCTCTGATACCACACGTATTGGCGACGATGATCAACAAATCGAGGACGAAGAACATCAACGAAACCTCAAATATCGTCATCGTCTCTCCTCCGTTGATCGTAGTGACCACAGCCGCTCACGACCGCGGAAAACGGGGGTTTTGCCTTTTGTAGTTCACCGACCACGATAAGAAGGACCGACGCTCGTCAGACGTCGTCGATGAGCTGGGACGGAGTGATGACCTCGACATCACTCTGCTCAATGTGGTCGAGAACCTCCCGAAGCTGCGCCTCGGTGGTGTCCGCAAGCGGATCATCCTCTTCGGCGTCCTCGGGCTGGATCCCGTGTCCCAGTCCGACAGCGAGTTGGTTGTGCTGTGCAGCCATGTCGATGAGCTCGGTGAATCCTTCCACGTCATGCATATCGACCCGCGAGAGATACAACGGATCCGTCGGCGGAGCGTTGCTGTTGTTGCCGGCAAAGAAGAAACACGTCTCGTGGTAGTCACTGACGATGTCGATCACCTCTTGATTGACGTCGTGATAGGGGGCGAACATGTGACGGGCACCGTCGGGGAAGCCACGGTTGGTGAGATATTCGGAGGCAGATTCTATCGTGTTTCGAGCCTCCTCGGGTTCGATTTCCGTGAGCCCCGTTCCGGGATCCGGGTGCGAGGAGACGTCCCAGCCGGCATCACGCATCTCACGCAGTTGGTCGATCGAGAGGCGCTGTGGACGATTGAGCGAGTCCGGGATGACTGCCACAGCACCCTGATAACCGTACTCCTCGAGGATCGGGAAGGCACGTTCGTACTGGCTCACGGCGGCGTCGTCGAAGCTGAGAATGACATATCCCTGATCGCCTGCGGGCGTCATTCGCAGGTCGTCGATCCAGAAGCGGATCTCCTCTTCTTCCTGGCTCTGGACGTAGATCCGCATCTCCTGGATGTTCCCGAGATTCGGCTCGCCACGAGTACCCGTCCAGCCGGCGTCCATCCGGAACCAACCCGCGTGGGACCCGAGGAACGTTCGATTCGTCCAGAGCTGATCGGATCGTGCCGGCGCGTCGATCTCGAGTCTGACGCCGGTCGGACGCGGCGTCTCAACCCTGACCGCAAGCGAAAGATGGTTCCCAGAGATGTCGAGTCCATCGGGAAAGGCCTGGAAGACGCCGGCAGTCGTGCCCTGATTCTCGATTCGAAGGGACTGGCTGCCGGTGAGGGCCACCTCGCCGTCGCCGGCAACGTTGCCCTCCATCGCGGTCCAACCCTCGACGTTCTCGAAGTCATCGATCGATTCGCCGGCATTGGTAACTGGCGGAGGACCCTGGGTTTCACCGCCGTTGCCGGATCCGCCGTTATCGGTACCGCCACTCCCGTTGCCCCCGCCATTGCCCCCGTTTCCCTCGCTGCCGCCGAGCATATCAGTACAGCCGGCTAGCCCAACTGAGCCGACCCCGACCGCTGTGAGAAACTGACGACGGTTTGGACGCTTACTCATAGTCGTATCCTAGGTTGTTCTGCAGCCGCCTTTATTATTCGGTATGAAATCACCTTATTGGATACGTAAACTCGAACACAGAACGAGCAAAAACGCCAGCAAGAGCGCTGATGCTTCCGTTTTAATCGAATTCCAAGGAGTGGTTAATGGGATCATATATCGTGGTAGTCCGTGATTTGAGACGGTCCGAAAACCTCGATTCGAGCTGGGTGCACGGAGAGTTGATGGCACCATCAGGGGACGTTATATCAACGACGCAGCTTCGGGTGTCGCATCGGTAACAAGCCACGGCTCGTCAGCAGTTCACATCGATTCGAGGCGAACGTCAACCTCGC
>CAYVQH010000011.1:0-30640 GCA_964454105.1 uncultured Halobacteriales archaeon
GGCTGAAATCCGGCGAACTGGACGTGGTGACGACCTCCACCAGTCTGGAACTCGGAATCGACATGCCCCACGTCGACCTTGTGGTGCAGGTTGGCTCGCCCAAATCGGTCGCCTCGCTGCTCCAGCGGGTGGGGAGAGCGGGCCACCGGTTGGGCAAGACGGTCACGGGCCGGGTGATCGCGCTGGACCGCGACGAACTGATCGAGTGTGCGGTGATGCTCGAGAAGGCCGAGTCGGGATTCGTCGACCGGGTGTTCGTCCCCGAGAAGGCGATGGACGTCGCCGCCCAGCACGTCTACGGCATGGCGATCAACGGGGTGCGGCCCGAGCGCGAGATCCGCACGGCCCTCGAACGCGCCTACCCCTACCGGAAGTTCTCCGATCGGGAGTGGGAGTCGCTCATGGCCTATCTCACCGCCGACTACGAGGGCATGGAGGAGAAGAACGTCTACGCGAAGGTCTGGCGCGACACGAACGACCCGCCCGACGGCGAGCACCACTACGAGGAGTATCCCGTGGGAGCGCACCTGATCGGCAAGCGCGGCCGGCTCGCGCGGGTGATCTACATGACCAACATCGGGACCATTCCCGATTCCTTCACCTGTAGCGTCTTCACCCGAAGCGATAACCAGCGCGTCGGCGACCTCGACGAGAACTACCTCGATACCCTCGATCCCGGCGACGTGTTCGTCATCGGGGGGCAGCACTTCGAGTTCCGTTATCGAAGAGGGTCGAAGGTCTACGTGGATCGGACGAGCGCCCGATCTACCGTACCGACGTGGTTCTCCGAGCGCCTCCCCCTCTCGTATGACCTCGGCTGGGAGATACTCACGTTCAAGCGCGACCTTCTCGCGCACCACGAGTCGGGCGGCCCGCCCGCGGTCAGACGGTGGCTCCGGGAGTTCCCGATCGACGACGACAGCGCCCGTGCGCTGGCGCGGATGTTCGACGAGCAGATCCGCTACTCGGGGCCTGAGAGCGTCAGCACCGATTCCCGCCTCGCCATCGAGGAGGAACGCGACCGGAACGAGTACAAACGGCGCTACTACGTCCGCTCGAACTACGGCCGGCAGTTCAACGAGGGGTTCTCTCGACTGCTCGCGTATCGCTGTGCCCAGGAGGCGAACGCGAACGTCACCGTCGCGGTCGCTGACAACGGCTTCGCCCTCGCGATGCCGCTCAACCGGAAGGTCGATCTGGCGGGACTCATCGAGGGAATCGATCCCGACGAGGTCCGCGGCCTGCTGCGGGACAGTCTGGAGGGGACCGACCTTCTTCAACGATACTTCCGGATCAACGCCACTCGCTCGCTGATGATCCTGAAACGCTACAAGGGGTATGAGAAATCCGCAAGCGAACAGCAGGTCTCGAGCGAGATGCTCTTGGGCTTCGCCGGCGATCTAGAGGAGTTCGCCGTCCTCGAGGAGACCTACCGCGAGATATTGGAGGACAAACTCGCGGTCGAAGCGATTTCCGACGTTCTCGGCGGGATCAACTCGAGCGACGTCGCCCTCTCGATCAAGCGGGTCGACTCGCCCTCGCCGCTCTCGTTCGGATTGGCGACGCTGTCGGCCAGCGACGTGGTGCTCGCTGAGGACGAGAGCGCGGTGTTGAAGGAGTTCCACGAGCGCGTGCTCGAATCCATCGACGACGACGGCGCGATCCCCGCCGAGGACTAGCGACTCGCCCAGTCGACCACGTTCGCATAAAGGGGGTCGGATCCGAGCGCCTCGCGCTTGCCGACAAGCACCAGCGACTTCTTCGCCCGCGTGAGCGCGACGTTCAGCCGGCGGTAGTCGTCGAAGATCGGCCCTTCGAGATCCGCGGGCGTGGTGGCGACGAACGAGACGAGGATCGCCTCCTTGCTCGACCCTTGGAACCGGTCGACGGTGTCGACCGCCACGCCCTCGCGCACCTGCTGTGAGATCGTCGCGACCTGTGCGCGAAACGGTGCGATGACGCCAATGTCCTCGGGGGCGACGCCTGCGGCGACGAACCGCTCGACGAGGTCCGCGATTCGCGTCGCTTCCTCGCCGTCCGTGTGGGCCCCCTCGTCACCCGCACAGTCGACGAAGGTGACGGGATCGAGAAGTTCCTTCGGGAGAGCGTCGGCGGAAACGCCGTCGAGGTCGGTGATCCGCTGTGCGGCGACGGCTCCCATGGCGGGTCTGAGCTTCCCGTCGTAGAACTCCTGTGAGGAGAAGGCCTGGATGCGCTGGGCCATCCGGTACTGGCGTTCGAGCATGACGCCCGCCCCGGGCTGCTCATCGATCAGGCGCTCGAACAGCGACCGCGAGAGGTCCCCCACGGACTCGTCCTCGCTTGCCCCGTCCTCCGACTGGACGACCGGCGGGAGCTGGTGGTGGTCGCCCACCAGCACGAACAGTTTCGCTCTATTTATCGCCGCGAGCGTCGCGGGCTCGGTGAGCTGTGAGGCCTCGTCGACGAGCGCCACGTCGAAGGTCTGCTCGCGCATGACCCGCGAGCCACAGCTGGAGGTCGTCGAGGCGACCACGGGGGCCTCCCGAAGGGTGCTCGCGAGGTCAGCGGGATCGCCGCGGCCGTCGAGGCGATAGGGCTGCATGTCCTCGCGCACGCCGTGTTCGGTGCCGACGCGGACGAACTGTGTGAATCCCTGATCGACGAGCGCCTCCAGCGCGTTATCGACGGCGCGGTTGGTGAACGCGGAGAGTAAGACGCGCTCGCCGCGCTCTACGAGCGCGCGGATCGTTCGGGCGATGGTGTAGGTCTTTCCCGTTCCGGGTGGCCCATGGATCAGCGCGAAGTCCTCCGCGCCGACGGCCCGCGAGACCGCCTCGTCCTGGGCGGCGTTGTTCGGAATGAACGCCTCCTCGACCCCCTCGAACTCGGGGGTCGCGTCGCCAAAGAGCAGGTCCTTCCGGCGCTCGTCGCCCTTCAACAGGGCGTCGTGAAGCGCCGTGAGCATGCCGTCGGCGCTCATGTCGGAGGGATAGATGTCGAGCCGGCGGAGCGAAACGGGCTCGTCCGTGCTCACGACGATCTCTCGCGGGCCCTGCCCGCTCGATCCCTCCGCAGAACCGTGTTCCGCGCTCTTCTCCCCCAGCGACTCCACCCGCGCGAGTTCGGCGTGACCGTTGATCGGATCGCCGTCGCTCGCCAGCGCCACGTCGCCCTCGCGGATCTTCGAGACCGCGCCCGTCGAGCGGGCACGAAGTTCCCAGCGCCCGTCCTCGCGTAGCTCCTCGCCGAGCGGTTCGAGGTCGATCAGCGCCCGGTCGTCGTCGGCCCGTTCCTCCGGGGTCTGCTCCCAGAGTTTCGCGTACTCGCGGTGGGCCGCCCGGCGCTCGCGTTCGATCGCGCGGTACGTGCGGTCGAAATACTCCCGCTCGCGTTCGGGAAGCGGGCTCGCGATCTTCCCGGCCTTCGACTCCTGGTCGAGTCGTCCCGAGACGACCATGCAGGTGTCCTGCTCGAAACAGTACTCGCATTTGGCGTTGGCCTCGTAGCCCGTGGGGACCTCCGAATCGAACTCCATTGCGGCGATCTCGTTGCGGGTCCGCACGACGAACTCCAGCAGCCCCGAACCGATCGAGAACTCCTTGGCCGGCGAGAGGTCGCCCGTCTCCTCGTTGCGGTCGAGGGCGGTGTTCTTCGTATAGAGCAGGGTACCGGTGTCGGGTGCGCCGCCGTCCGTCGCCGCTTTCTCGTCCCCGACGCCGCCCTGTTCGTCGAGCAGCAGGGCGTAACAGGCCGCCTGGATCTTGTCTTGGAAGCGGGGCTCGCGGTTGGTGTTCTTGCCGGTCTTGAGTTCGACCGGCATCCCGCGTCTGAGCGCGTCAGCCCGGCCCTTGATCCCGAATCGCTCGCTGATCAGGGTGTACTCCGAGCGCCAGGAGTCCTCCTCCGAGAGTGTGCCCTGCGAGAGCCAGCCGTCGATCGCGCGGGCGTTCTGGCGGACGTCTTCCCGTACCTCCTCGAACTCGCGATCGAGCAGACCGAGTTCGAGTCCGGCCTCCTCGACGCGATCCGAGACGGCGTCCTCGAAGTCGCTTCCCCTGAGAAGGTCGCCGAACACTTCGTGGACGATCGTCCCCTTCACGACGGGGTAGTTGAGGGGGATCCCCGAGAGCTTGTTGAGGTAGTACATCCGGGGGCACTGC
This sequence comes from uncultured Halobacteriales archaeon, assembly GCA_964454105.1. Classification (GTDB taxonomy): domain Archaea; phylum Halobacteriota; class Halobacteria; order Halobacteriales; family Halalkalicoccaceae; genus Halalkalicoccus. Next base: position 4,143 of record CAYVQH010000011.1, read on the forward strand.
ACCCACGAGCGGACGTCGGTGACGTTCACCAGGAATCCGGGCTCGACGATCACGTACGAATCGCGGGTGGTCGCGTACCCCTTCTCGCCCTGCCACTCCGTCTCCTCGGCGTCGGTGACGACCAGTTCCATGCCCGCTTCGAGGTACTCCGTGGTCTCGGCCCACTTCCCCCAGAGGGTGACCGAGAACTCGCCCTCCGTCGTTCGGACCACCGGCTCGGTCAACTCGCGCTCGCCGTGGCGTGTGCTGACGGTCCGTACCTCGCCGGGCGAAACGACCGTGCCGCGTAGCTGCACGGTCAAAGCAGGCCCGCGTGGCGAAAAACGCTGTCGGTTACCGCTGAACGAGCGGGACGTACGCGTCCATTCCGGCGGCGAGATCCACGGATCTCGAGAGCGGCCGCCAGAACAGGTCGTAGATCAGGCCATCGTCCTCGCCGCCACCGGTCACCTCGTGAGCCCACCCGTCGCGGGGCTCCTCGATCGGGAAATGAAAGAAATGTCTGGCGACGCGTTTTCCGTCCGAACGACGCCATCGGTCCGACGCGAGGTGGTAGACCGGCCGGTCGTGGTCGATCCCCGCCTCCTCCCGGAGCTCGCGTCTGACCGCCTGACTGGGCACCTCCTCATGCTCAATGCCGCCCTTGGGGACCTGGATGCCGGCATCGGGGTCCGATCGCTCCCGGAAGACCAGTAGCTGTTGACCGTCACCGTTCGCTCTCGTCACGTAGGCGTAGGCCTTCTGGCTGTAAGTCGCTCCCGAGCCGTACATACCGCTTCCCTACTCGGAGCAGGAGGTAAACTGTTTCGGGCGTGTCACGATATCCCATAACGATACGTTCTTTCGCGTGGAGGACGACGCGCAGGTATGCGAATCCGCGACTGGCAGGACGTCCTTCGGGACGTGACCGAATCGGACGTCGACCCGGGTGGCTGGCGGGCGGTCGCCGGCGATCGTTCACGGGGACTGGGCGAGGACCTCTATCTCGGGCACCCGAACGGCGGCGTCTATCACCTGAAGACCTATGCGAAGGACCCGTTCTCGGTTCGGGGCGTCGGCACGCAGGTCGCCCGAAGCCTCGACGACGAGATCGGGAGCTACCTCCCCGAGAACGACGACGGTCAGTTCGCGGTCCGGTCCGCACCCGAGAGCGAGGACACCGCCGAAACCCGGGCGAAACGCCTCGAGGAGACGATCAAGACCCACGCCGACGCGCCGACGACGCCCGGCGCGCTGTTCGAGGACGTCATGGGTGCCGTCGAGAGTCCCGCGTTCGGTCCGATGGAGTACGACGGCTACGGCAGACCCGAGAACCTCGACCGGCTGGCGGAGGGATTCGAGGAGGCGGACGGCTTGTTGAACGCCGAACTCGACGAGCTGATCGACGGGGACGAGGTCGGTCGGGGCTTCCAGTAGGTTAAGGCTTCGCGGGCCAACGAGGGCATATGAGCGCCGAGGAGATCATCGAGGAGTACTACGACGCGCTGCGAGCCGAAGAGCCGCTGGTCCCGTACTTCGCCGAGGACGACGGGTTGGTGAAGGTCGGCATCTCCGAACGGCTCGTCGGTTACGAGCGGGTGGCCGAAGGGCTCCGTACGCAGACCGAATCCACGAGCGACTGGGTGGTAGAAAGCCGCGATCTTCACGTTACGGAACGCGAGTCGGCCGCGTGGTTCGCCGACGCGGTGCGGATGGCGTGGACCACGGACGAGGGTGAGCGCCACGAATTCGAGACGCGCTGGAGCGGAACCCTCGAACGCCGAGACGAGGGGTGGCGGTTCGTCGGGATGCACGTCAGCGCGCCGCGGGACCTCTGATGGTCGGACCGATGAGCGACGAGGAGCGGCGCATCGGTTCCCAGCGACTGTACGCCGCGTTCGTGATGCTGGTCGGCGTCTCGGCGGGGATCATGGCGCTGTCGGGCGGTGCGACGCTCACACAGGCCGCGATCGTCACGGGCGCGGGGCTGGCGCTGGGCGGGGCGTTGATGTGGTGGCTGCTCTCGATCGTCTAACCGACGCGGGCGAGCCACTTGGTCGGCTCGTCGAGTTCCTCGCTCGTCGGGAGGGCCTCGGGCGACTCCCAGACGGCGCTCGCGCCCTCGATCCCACGGACGTCGGCGACGGCCTCGAAGAAAGCCTTGCCGCGCTCGTACTGGCGGCGTTTGAGGCCGAGTCCGAGCATCCGGCGCATGATCCTGGCGAGCGGGCCGCCGCCCCGTCTACGTTCCTCCACCTTCTCGCGCAGGTCGGCGTACTCGTCGTCGAACGCCCGGTCCATGATCAGTTCGGCGTATCCCTCGACGGCGGTCATCGCCGCGTCGAGTTCGCGAAACGCCTCGCGGTCGAACGATCCGTTCGCGAGCGCCTCGATGCCGCGTTCCATTCCGGATTCGAGGTACTCGGAGAGCCACGGGGCTGCACCGAACTCGGCGGCGTGGGCGACCTCGTGGAAGGCGATCCACCGCCGGAAGCGGTCCTCGTCGACGTCGAGTTCGGTCGCCACCCGGCGGATGTTGGGGTGGACGAAGTACAGTGCGTGGTCGGCGTCGCCCTCGGCGAGCAGGAGGGGGTCGTACTGACCGAGGACGTTCTTCCCGAGAAACGACAGCATCAGCGTCGTCGAGCCGGTGTTCAGGACCCGGGAGGCGTCCGGAAAGAAGACGTCGGTGTGGGTCTCGATGGGTGCCATCACCCGCCGGAACGTCGAGACGTTGGCGTCGATCCAGTGGTGGCGGTTCTGGATCTCGATGGTCCGCGGCAGGTCGAAGGAGACGGCCGCGACCTCCCGGATCGAGCTCCGGGCGGCCTGGACGTCCGCGCGGTAGCCCTCGACCTCGCTCTCGGTGAGCGCGACCGATCCGGAGGAGGTGACGTCCTTTGCGGCCGTCCCGACGGCGGTCCAGTCGACCGGACCGTCGCCCGACGCCCGCGAGACAGTACGGAGACTGCGAAGGAGGTTCACACGGCTAAATGGGGGCCGCGCGGACAAAATCCTTCGGGACTAGCTCTCGTACTCGGAGAGTTCGACCTCCTCGTAGTCCTCGACGTCGCCCTCGACGACGAACTTCTTGGCGACCGCCGCGACGACCAGCAGGAACAGCAGTCCGATGACGAGTCCGAGGCTGCTTCCGGACTCGTCATCGGCGTCCTCGACCTCGACGTCGGTCGCCTCCGAGTCGGCCTCGATTTCGTCCGTGTCCTCGTCCGAGGTCCCGGAGAACAGGCCGCCCTCTCCGTCCTCGGCGTCGGCGTCCTCCTCGGAGCCGAACAGGCCGAGGTTCGAGCCCTTTCCTTCGTACTCCTCGAGTTTCTCGCCGAGTTCCCCGCCCAACCGCGGACTGAATGCGAACCCGCCGGCGTCTTCGATGTTGATCTCGAGCAGCGTGGTCTTCTTTTCTCCCATGCCATGACGTGCACCGACGGACCACTTAGCCGTTTTGGGACGGGCGAAGCGTTGATGGACCGGCGACCGACAGAACGGGCATGGACGAGCGCCAGCGCGAGTTCCTCGACGACCTGCTGACGACCCCCTCGCCCTCCGGGTTCGAGACCGACGGCCAGCGCGTCTGGACCGACTACGTGAACGAGTTCGCCGACGAGGTTCGGACGGACGCCTACGGCAACGCCGTCGCCAAGATCGAGGGCGGCTCGACTGATGTCGCGATCGTCGGTCACGCAGACCAGATCGGCTACATCGTCCGTCGGATCGACGACGAGGGGTACCTCCACCTCGGGCCGATCGGCGGGGTCGACAAGACCGTCTCGCGGGGCCAGTACGTGGCCGTCCACGCCGACCCGGAGCCGGTCACGGGCGTGATCGGACAGACCGCGATTCACCTGCGGGAAGACGACGGGGAGTACGACGAGATCAACGAACAGCAGGTCGACATCGGCGCCGAGGATGGCGAGGCCGCCCGCGAACTCGTTTCGGTCGGCGACCCCATAACCGTCGAGAGCCACATCCGTGACCTGCAGGGGAGCCGCGTCGCCGCGAGCGGAATGGACAACCGCGTCGGGACGTGGACCGCCGCCGAAGTCCTGCGGCGGGTCGCCGAATCCGACGTCGATCCGACGGTGTACGCCGTGAGCACCGTTCAGGAGGAACTCGGGGTGCGCGGCGCACGGATGGTCGGATTCGACCTCGCGCCCGACGCCGCGATCGCCGTCGACGTGACACACGCGAGTGATGGCGCGGGCGCTCCGGCGAATCGGGGCGGCGACATCGATCTCGGGGCAGGCCCCGTGATCGGACGGGGCAGCGCGAACCATCCCGCGCTGGTCGACGCGCTCCGGGAAGCCGCGGGCGAGAACGGAATCGACGTCCAGCTCGAAGCCCGCGGGATCGCCACCGGCACCGATGCCGACGCCTTCTACACCGCCCGCGGCGGGATCCCCTCGCTCAACCTCGGGATTCCGAACCGGTACATGCATACGCCAGTCGAAGTGATCGACACGGAGGACCTGCTCGACGCGGCGGGACTGCTCGCCGGGTTCATGGGCAGTATCGCGGGCGACGAGGCGTTCTCCCTCGGAGTGTGAACTCCGGTACGTTTAAGTGAGAATCGGGCCCCCGTAGGGGTATGAGTGGACGACCGCTCGACGTGCTCGAGGCCGCGATAGGCGACGACGTGACGGTGCGTCTGAAGGACGGCGAGGAGTTCGTCGGCACGCTGACTGGCTACGATCAGCACATGAACGTCGTGGTGGAGGCCGACGACAACACAACGATTATACGCGGCGACAACGTGGTTTCGATCACTCCATGACTGGTGCAGGTACCCCGAGCCAGGGTAAAAAGAACATCACCACCCACGTCAAATGTCGACGCTGTGGTGAGAAGTCGTATCACACGAAAAAGAAGGTCTGCTCCTCGTGTGGCTTCGGCGAGTCGGAAAAGCGCCGTGGCTACGAGTGGCAGGGCAAGACCGGCGACAACTGATACCGTTCTGACGTGACTTCCGCCGGCCCAGCGACGCGTCCGCGCGGCCGGTGGTACCCATGTTCGTGCATATATACTGTCGTGAGGAGCCACGTTGACCCAGCCACGTGAGCTTTTTACTCCTGGGGGCACATCCCACGCGTATGGACACGGGGCAGGCCGTCGACGGGCCAACCGAGAAATGCGGCGTCGTCGGCGTTTCCTTCCGGGAGCGCGAGGCCGCACGGCCGCTATACTACTCGCTGTATGCGCTACAACACCGCGGCCAGGAGTCGGCGGGGATCGTCACCCACGACGGCTTCCAGCAGCACAGCCACGTCGGCATGGGGCTCGTGGGCGATGCCTTCTCGGAGGGGGATCTGGACGGCCTCAACGGCCGGACGGGGATCGGACACGTCCGGTACCCCACCGCGGGCAGCGTCGACACCTCCTGTGCTCAGCCCTTCTCGGTCTCGTTCAAGAGCGGATCGCTCGGACTCAGTCACAACGGCAACCTCGTCAACGCCGATGAGATCCGCGAGGAACTCGCCGGAAGGGGCCACGCCTTCACGAGCGACGGCGACACCGAGGTGATCGCCCACGACCTCGCACGAAACCTGCTGGACGAGGACCTCGTTCGCGCAGTCAAACACACCATGAACCGGATCCACGGGTCGTACTCGCTTGCGATCTCCCACGACGACACCGTTCTCGGCCTGCGCGATCCCGAAGGGAATCGACCGCTGTGTATCGGTGCGGTCGACGGCGGCTACATGGTCGCCTCCGAATCGGCGGCCATCGACACGCTTGACGGCGAACTCGTCCGCGACGTCCGCCCCGGCGAACTCGTCGTCCTCTCGCCCGACGGCTTCGACTCGTACCAGCTGGTCGAACGGGAGAACACCGCCCACTGTTTCTTTGAACACGTGTACTTCGCCCGCCCCGACAGCGTGATCGACGGGGAGCTCGTCTATGAAGTGCGCCGCGAGCTCGGACGCAGCCTCTGGGAGGAGAACGGAATCGACACGGACGTCGTGATGCCCGTACCCGATTCCGGTCGCGCCTTCGCCTCGGGTTACGCGGAGGCCTCGGAGGACGTGGAGTTCGCCGAGGGGCTGATGAAGAACCGCTACGTCGGGCGGACGTTCATCATGCCGACCCAGGACGAGCGCGAGCGGGCCGTTCGCCTCAAACTCAACCCGATCAAGTCGACCGTCGAGGGAAAGTCGGTCACCTTGATCGACGACAGCATCGTCAGAGGGACGACCTCGAACCAGCTGGTATCGCTTCTCCGGGAGGCCGGCGCGACGGAGGTCCACCTCCGGATCGGCTCGCCACCGATCACCGCCCCCTGTTACATGGGGATCAACATGGCGACCCGCGAGGAACTGATCGCCGCCGGCGGGCCGGTCGAGGACGTCGAGGAGGAGGTCGGGGCCGATAGCCTCGCGTATCTCCCGATCGACGCCGTTGCCGACGCGCTGAGTCGGTCCCGAGCGGACCTCTGTCTGGGGTGTGTGACCGGCGAGTACCCCTACGACATCGAGGACGAGGAGACCGATCGGCCGGTCGACCGACCGAGAGTCGGCGGGGACGGACTGCCGGCCGATGACTGATTCCTCAATAGATCCCGTGGAGGAGGGTGTATACCACGATTCCCAGGCTGAAGGAGATCAGCCACAGCGAGGCGGCGACTCGACCGACGGTCGGATGCCGAGTGCGTCCGAGTTCCCCGACCGGATAGGCGAACGCAAGCAGTAGGACGTAATACAGAAGCGGAATACAGACCATGGCAAGCAGAATATGGATCCCGAGAAGCGGCAGGTAGACGAAACGGTAGACCGTGGCGGGACCCGGGAACGGTTCGGGACCACCCAGGAGAATCAGCCGATAGAGGTAGAGTCCGAGAAATCCGACGAACAGGCCGGTCGAAACGAGCATGGCACGGCGGTGACTCTCGATCTGGCCCTGTCGGATCCGAAACCAGCCCAACGAGATCGTTCCGATCGCGGTGGCGCTGATGAGGGCATTGACGAGCGGGATCGTGGTGATCACCCAGTCGGGCGCATCGGGAACGAGGGTGTTCGGGACGTATCCGAGTACCGCACCGAAGACGAGCGTGAGCGATACGACGGTCAGCAGACCGGTTAACGCCGGTACGTGTGCGCGGACTCGTCGTTGCATACTCGGCGGATGGGACGAGAGGCGTATAGCCGTTGTCACCGAGCGCCATAACACATAAATAATCCGTTATGAAAAAGTTAATAGGATTTAGGCACCATATTAGAAAGAGTACGGTACGGAGAACACAGTAACATGAGAAATCCACTATCCCGTCGCACCTTCCTTGGTACCGTTGGCGCCTCCTCCATCGCGCTCGCGGGCTGTATGGGCAACGACAACGGCACCAACAACGGCAACGGTACCGACGACGGAAACAACAACGACAGTTCCAGCAACGGAAACGAAACGGACGACGAAAACGGCGGTTCGAACGAGGCTGCGCAGGCCGCCCGAACGGAGTACGGCGAAGTGCTCGACGACTTCGAGGCGATCAACTGGTACGCGCTTCGGGACGAGCAGATCAATCCAGACGATAGCCAGGCGGTGACCGGCGACCAGTCGATGCTCGTCGAAACCGGCAGCAACGTCTCGACGGTCGCGTGGTCGCCCTCCTCGCCGATCGACCTCACGGACCAGTATCTCTCGGCGGCGGTGAAGGTGACCTCGCCGGTGGGCGGGCGACTGTCGCTGCACGTTCGTGCGCCCAACGGCGACAACTACGTCACCTCCGCGCGCACGCTGCCAAGCGGCGTCGACGAGTGGTTCCGGGTCGACTTCGGGTACACCGTCGGCTACGGCGGGCCCGATTTCTCACAGGTCCAGGAGCTCCGCCTTGAAATGGTCGCCCCGGAGGACGGCTCCATCGAATACCGCATCGACGACCTGCGGACGACGCCCGCACAGGACGAGAGCAACATCATCCTCGCCTTCTACGGCGGGTTGGAGGAGCACTACGAGACGGTCTTCCCGCTGCTCGAGGAGCGTGGCTGGGTCGGAACGCTCGGCATCTCTCAGGACTACCTCAACACCTCGGGACGGCTCAACATCGAGCAGCTCCGGGAGATGCGCGACGCCGGCTGGGACGTCTGTTCGTATCCCATGCACGCCGGTGACCTGACCCAGTACGGAATGGAAGAGCAACGCCGGATCGTCGAGAACAACCGCGACTACCTCGCGAACCGCGGGTTCGAGGACGGCTCCCAGCACTTCTTCACGCCGCGTAACCGGATGAACAACGACCTGCTGAACGTCCTCCGGGACACCCACGAGACGGCGTACGTCTTCGGCGGGTGTTCGAGCGGCATCCCGCCGACGGGTCGTCACACCATCTCCGCGATCAGCGGGTCGAGTTACGAGAGCACCCGCAAGCCGATCCTGCGAGCGGACATCCACAACCAGGTCGTCGTTCCGTACTTCGAACACATCGGCGAGGAGGGGATGAGCGTCGAGGAGTTCGAGATGCAACTCGACCGGATCGAGGATAACTCCTACGGCAGTGGCCTCCAGCCGATCACGCCGACCCAGCTGCTCGAGTCGTACTGAATCGTGATTCGGCGATCGATTTTTCGAGAATCGACCGCTCCACGGAGGATGATTGCCAGTAAAGTACCGCCGCTGATCGGTGCAGCGTCGGAAGGATTGTGCGTGGGTGATGTCCACGAAGGGACCGGGTCGGACGGCATTGCGCCGAACCGGCCGCCGGGGAAACCGGCGGAATCACCCGCATCTTCGGTGGGTGTACCACCGCACGATGCGTGGGACCGGATTTGAACCGGCGGACCCCTACGGGACAGCGCCCTCAACGCTGCGCCGTTGGCCTAGCTTGGCTACCCACGCTCGCTGTGTCTTTGCACCCGGATCTATTCCACCTCCGATAAAAGGGCTTTCGCTTCGCCGCCGGGCTGTCTCGGCATGACATTCACGAGCGGGGTATTCAAATGTCCGGATTGCGTAGGGGTCACATGGCCAAATACTCCACTGGTGGCTCCTCCGGCGGGAGCGACGGCGGCTCCTGTGAGCTGTGTGGTGCCGGTTCCGGATCGCTCGAAACGGCGACGATCGCCGGGGCGACCCTACAGGTCTGTTCGAAGTGTGCTCCCCACGGCGACACGCCCGAGAAACGAGACGAGTCAACCGAGGAACGCGATCGCAGGAAACGCGCCGCCCGCAAGGTCGCCGAGATGCATGACGCCCAGAAGGGCGATTCGAGCCACTGGGAGCGTGAGGGTACCAACTACGACGACGATCAGCTGCCGTATCTGGTCTCGGACTACGGCGATCGGTTCCGGGAGGCCCGTCAGGACGCCGGCCTCCAGGTCGCCGATCTCGCCGACACGCTCGGCGTGCCCGAGGAATCGATCATGGCCGTCGAACAGGGACGAGCCGCACGTGCGGACGTCGGCGGATCGCTGATCGCCGATCTCGAGGAGGAACTCGACGTCGAACTCGCCGAGTAGATCTCCGGTTTCGGCTCCGTCTTCCGAGGATCGCGTCCCTCGTAGGACGGGAAACGATCATCTTTTTTCGTCCGTGACCGAACGAGGAGTATGGAGATCACCGCCGAACAGCGCGCGATACGGGACGTCGTCCGGGAGTTCGCCGCGGAGGAACTCGAACCCCGAGCGTCCGACGCCGACAGCACGCAGACGTTCCCCGAGGAGGTCTGGAACGGGATGGCCGAACTCGATCTCACGGGGCTTGCCGTACCGGAGGAGTACGGTGGGTTCGACGCCGACCGGACGACCTACAGCCTCGTCAACGAGGAACTGGCTTACGGTCACCTCTCGGTGGCGACCGCCCTCTCGGTGCACTGTCTCACGACCGCCTGCATCGGGGAGTTCGGAAGCGAGGAGCTGAAGGAACGATGGCTCCCCGAGATGGCCTCGGGACGACCCGTCGGCGCGTTCGCCCTCTCGGAGCCCGACGCGGGGTCTAATCCAGCGGAGATGTCCACGCGGGCGACGCGCGAGGGCGAGGAGTACGTGATCAACGGGAAGAAACAATGGATCACCAACGGTTCGCGGGCGGGCGTCGTGGTTCTGTTCGCCAAGACCGGCGAGGAGGAGATCACGCAGTTTCTTGTGCCCGCCGAGAGCGAGGGGCTGGAGGTCGGAAAGAAGGAGGAGAAACTCGGACTTCGCGCGAGCGACACGACCGCCTTGCTGTTCGACGACGTACGGATCCCCGTCGGGAACCGCCTCACAGAGGAGGGACGCGGGCTGAGCGCCGCCCTCTCGATCCTCACCGGCGGGCGGATCGGGATCGCGAGCCAGGCAGTCGGGCTGGCACAGGCCGCCATGGACGACGCGCTTGCGTACTCCCAGGAACGCGAGCAGTTCGGCGGGCCGATCGGCGACATCCAGACGATCCGTCACAAGCTCGCCGACATGGAGACGAAGCTCCGGGCCGCCCGTCTGCTCACCCGTGAAGCCGCCCGGAAGGAGGACGCGGGCAGTGATCCTCGGCTGGACGCGAGCATCGCGAAATACTTCGCGAGCGAGGCGGCCATGGAGGTCACCAACGAGGCGCTCCAGATCCACGGCGGTTACGGCTACACTACCGATTTCGACGTCGAGCGGTACTACCGCGACGCGAAGATAACGACCATCTACGAGGGAACCACTCAGATCCAGAAGACGGTGATCGCCCGCGAACTACTGGACTAGCAAGCGACGATCGACGAGAGAACGGGCGGCATCGCCGCATGAGAAGGGGAACGATTCGAATCAGAACGGATCCGGTGAACGAAACTGCCAAGGTCTATCACGGGTTTTCGGTCTATGATGGACGAGCCACGTCGGATCGACGACGGCTGGGAGGCGATCATCTACGATCTCGACGGTACGATCGTCGAACTCGCGGTCGATTGGGACGAGGTCGCGACCGCAGTGGTACAGATGTTCGCCGAGCGCGGCGTCGATACGAGCGGCTCCCTCTGGGACCTGCTCGAACGGGCCTCGCGCGTGGACCTGCGTGGACGCGTCGAGGAGATAATCTCCGAGCACGAACGCGAGGGAGCACACCGGTCGAAGCGATTGGCGCTCGCCGATCAGATCATCGAGGAGGACCGTCCGGTGGCGATCTGCTCGCTCAACTCGGAGGCGGCGTGTCGGATCGCACTGGAACGCTACGGGCTGGAAGAGCACGTCGACGCGGTGATCGGACGCGACTCGGTCGAACGGCCAAAGCCCGATCCCGAGCCGTTAGTTGCGGCCGCCGAGGCACTCGGGGTACCGCTCCATCGGACGATGTTCGTTGGGGATACCGACCGGGACGCGATCACCGCCGAACGGGCCGGAACGGGCTTTCTGTACGTGCGTGATCTGTTCTGATCGTCCACATACCCCTATGCTCGTCTGCGCGCGTACAGGAAGGTCGTGCCGCCGATGGCGATCCAGACGACCGATCCGACCCGAACCGTGAACTCGAGGCGGTCGCCCCACGTCGGGAGAGTCACCCCGACCGAGAGCAGCGCGACGACCGGTGCGCCGACGACGATGGTGAGGACGAACGTGACCTGCATCACCCAACCGTAATCGATCCCTTCGGGATCGTGTCGCTCGACGGGGGTTGGCACGATCGAAGATGGACGTGCGCGGTCGTAAGCCTGTGGATTCGGGCCCCGAAATCGCGGGCGTTTAGGCCGGCCGGTGGAAACTCCATCCATGCCGACTGTCGCGGACATTCGCGCGGCCGATGAGACGATCACGATGCTCACCGCCTACGACGCGCCGACCGCCGAACTCGTCGAAGAAGCGGGAATCGACGTGATTCTCGTCGGCGACAGCATGGGTAACGCCGTTCTGGGCCATGACTCGACGCTGCCTGTCACCGTCGACGAGGTCACGAGCCGGACTGCCGCCGTTTCCCGGGCGACCGACGAGGCGCTCGTGGTCGCGGACATGCCGTTTCTCTCGTTCGGCGTCGACGAAGCCGACAGTATAGAAAACGCCGGACGCATGATCCAGAAGGCCGGGGCGGACGCCGTCAAGCTCGAGAGCGGCCCACACACCGTCGGACTGACCGAGCGACTCGTGCAGTTGGGGATTCCAGTCATGGCACACCTCGGGCTCACCCCCCAACGCGTCAACCAGCTCGGGGGATACGGCCGTCAGGGAACGACGAAGGAGGCCGCCGCCGAGATCGCGGAACTCGCCGTTGCCCACGAGGAGGCGGGCGCGTTCTCGTTGGTGCTCGAACACATTCCGGCGAACCTCGCGACCGCGATCACCGATGAGCTCGAGGTCCCGACGATCGGGATCGGCGCGGGACCCGACTGCGATGGACAGGTGCTCGTGATCACCGACGTCATCGGCCTCGGCGAGTGGTCCCCGCCATTCTCGAAGCAATTCGGGGACGTGCGTGGCGAGATCGCATCGGCGGTGAGTGCGTACAGGGAGGCCGTCGAGAACGGGGAGTTCCCCGCCGAGGAGCACTCCGAGACGGTCGAGGAGGTCGAGGACGTCTACTGAACCGCCACAACGGAGCCGTAGCGCGTCGAAGGGGCATCGAAAACACCCCCGATCCCGATCAGCGCGGGTCAGTCCTCCAAGAACTCGGACACGACTGCATTAAACGCTGCAGGCCGTTCAAGCATCACGAGATGTGCGGCGTCCTCGACGATCACGAGGTCGCAGTCGGGCATCTCGCGCGCGAGGTACTCGTGATATTCGACGGGAGTCAGCCGATCGTGCTCGCCACAGACCGCAAGCGCCGGGACGTCTATTCGGTCGAGCTCGCCACGCACGTCGAAGGTGTGACAGCTCCGGAAGTCGCGTTCGACCACCTCCTGCCCACACTCCCTCATCGCCTCCCGCGAGAGTTCGACGAGCTTCGAGTCGGCGTCCTCGAAGAGATGTCCGGGTTCGTGGAGGAAATCGACGGCCTGCTCGAAGTCCTCGGCGAGCCATGCGAGCAGGTCCTCGAGGACGGCGAGTTTTGCACCGGTTCCGACGAACACGAGTGCCTCGGGCTCGAACTCTCGATAGAGTGCGAGATGAAGGAGGACCGCACCACCCAGCGAGTTGCCGACCAGAACGCGGGCATCGGTCGCCTCGGCGACCGCAATCACGTCGTCGACGTACGCGGAGAGCGTTCCGAATCCGGCCTCAGCGTCGGTGTCATCGCTCGTGCCGTGACCCGAGAGGTCGAGTGCGACGACGGGCCGTTCGTCGGCCAACCGGGCCTGCGATTTCCAGACGCCGCGGACGCCGCCACTGCCGTGAACGCACAGCATCGCCCGCCCCTCCCCTCCTCGATCGTGGCGCTCGTAGGCGGTCTCCCGGCCGTGGTGTGTAACGGTTTCCATACCGACGATTCGCCCGCCCGCATGATAAACCTCCCCACCCGAACCGCAACACCACCGTTCGATTCTAACTGCCCCCTTGTGACGCCTTTACTGCAGAAATATTTTTATAGCAGCGTAACTAACCTGGAGTTAGTACTACGATGTCACCACAACACACTACCGACGGGCAAGCGGTCTTCGCCCGCCGATACGAGTACGACGACGAGACAGTGATCGCGATCGATCTCGGAGCCGCGAAGGACGCGAGCGTCGACGTCGTCGACGGCACTGCGATCGTCGTCATCGAGACCAGCCAGGGAACGCGCCAGGAGGAGTTCGACGTTCCCGCGGAGGACGCACGAGCGTTTATCAGAAACGGCGTTCTCACTATCGAGGTGAGAACATGAGCACGAAACTCACAGTCAAACCGTTGAAGCAGAAGGACGCGGGTCGCGGACTCGCGGCCATCGATCGGGTGTCGATGGAGGAACTAGAACTGGAGAACGGCGACTACATCCTCATCAAGGGTGCCGACGGCGAGCGCGCCGTCGCACGTGTCTGGCCGGGCTACCCCGAGGACGACGGCAGCGGCGTGATCCGCGTCGACGGCCGCCTTCGCCAGGAGGCGAACGTCGGGATCGACGACCGCGCCGACGTCGAGAAGGCCGACGTCGAGCCCGCGACCGAGATCACCATCGCAACCCCGCAGAACCTCCGCATCCAGGGCAACATCGGCCCGCTCGTTCGGGACCGGCTCAGCGGACAGGCGATCACGCAGGGTCAGACCGTCCGCGTGGGCTTCGGGATCGGCCCGATGTCCGGCGGCGGCCGCGAGATCCCGCTGAAGATCGCCGACACCAGTCCATCGGGAACCGTGGTCGTCACTGACGCCACGGACATCACCATCAGCGAAAAGCCCGCCGAACAGATCCACGAGGGGGCCGGCGCGGGCGGCGGTACCGGTGCCGAGGGGACGCCGAACATCACCTACGAGGACATCGGCGGCCTCGATCGCGAGCTCGAACAGGTTCGCGAGATGATCGAGCTGCCGATGCGCCACCCCGAACTGTTCCAGCAGCTCGGCATCGAGCCGCCGAAGGGCGTCCTGCTCCACGGCCCGCCGGGCACCGGGAAGACCCTGATGGCCAAGGCCGTCGCCAACGAGATCGACGCCCACTTCGAGACGATCTCCGGCCCGGAGATCATGTCGAAGTACTACGGCGAGAGCGAGGAGCAGCTCCGCGAGATGTTCGAGGAGGCCGAGGAGAACGCCCCCGCGATCGTCTTCATCGACGAGCTCGACTCGATCGCGCCAAAGCGTGGCGAGACCAGCGGCGACGTCGAGCGCCGCGTGGTCGCCCAGCTTTTGAGCCTGATGGACGGGCTCGAGGAGCGCGGGGAGGTCATCGTCATCGGCGCGACCAACCGCGTCGACGCGATCGATCCCGCGCTGCGACGCGGCGGACGCTTCGATAGGGAGATCGAGATCGGCGTCCCCGACAAGGAGGGACGCCGCGAGATCCTGCAGGTCCACACCCGGGGCATGCCGCTCGCCGACGGGATCGACCTCGAACAGTACGCCGAGAACACCCACGGGTTCGTCGGCGCGGACATCGCCACCCTCGCGCGCGAGGCCGCGATGAACGCCCTCAGAAGGATCCGCCCCGAGCTCGACCTCGAGAGCGAGGAGGTCGACGCCGACGTTCTCGACGCGCTGCGCGTGACCGCCGAGGACTTCAAGACCGCCCGCAAGGGCATCGAGCCCTCCGCGCTGCGGGAGGTCTTCGTCGAGGTGCCCGACACGAGTTGGGAGCAGGTCGGCGGCCTCGCGGACACCAAAGAGCGCCTGCGCGAGACGATCCAGTGGCCGCTCGACTACCCGGAGGTGTTCGAGGCGATGGACCTGGACGCCGCGAAGGGCGTGTTGCTCTACGGCCCGCCGGGCACCGGGAAGACCCTGCTGGCGAAGGCCGTCGCCAACGAGGCCGAGTCGAACTTCATCTCGATCAAGGGTCCCGAACTGCTCAACAAGTTCGTCGGCGAGTCGGAGAAGGGCGTCCGGGAGGTGTTCAGCAAGGCCCGCGAGAACGCCCCGACGGTGATCTTCTTCGACGAGATCGACTCGATCGCCGGCGAGCGCGGCCAGCGCTCGGGCGATTCGGGCGTCGGCGAGCGGATGGTCTCCCAGCTGCTGACCGAGCTCGACGGGCTCGAGGAGTTAGAGGACGTCGTCGTGGTCGCGACGACCAACCGCCCCGACCTGATCGACTCGGCGCTGTTGCGTCCGGGTCGCCTCGACCGACACGTCCACGTGCCGGTGCCCGACGAGGAGGCACGTCGGGCGATCTTCGAGGTCCACACCCGCGAGAAACCGCTCGCCGAGGACGTCGACCTCGACCGGCTCGCGAGAGAGACCGAGGGATACGTCGGTGCCGACATCGAGGCGGTCTGTCGGGAGGCCTCGATGGCCGCGACCCGCGAGTTCATCGCCAGCGTCGGGCCCGAGGAGGCGACGAACAGCGTCGGGAACGTCCGGGTCAACCGCGAGCACTTCGAGCAGGCGCTCTCGGAGGTGAACCCGAGCGTCACCCCCGACACCCGCGAGCGCTACGAGGAAATCGAACAGCGCTTCGATCAGGCCGAACCCGACCTCGACGAGCAGGACGTCAGCCGGACGTTCCAGTAGCGCCCGGGTCGATTCTCGCACTCTTCTTTCGGAGACGGTAGACTCGACGGCCGACGTCAGTCGAGGCGTTCGGCGGCCTCGCGCTCGACCAGAGCACCGGCGTTGGCCTCTGGGAGCGTCACGACGTCCTGGCTCGCGAGGTCGTACTCGCGGTCGTCGACGCCGACTATCTCGCCGACGTCACGGGTGATCCGGAGCGTCGTCCGTTCGATGTCGTCGGTCGAGTCGGCTCCGGAGGACGGGTCGGTTTCCGAGGTGTCGGAATCCGATTGCTCGGCGCTCGCCTCGTGATCGGACGTCCCCTTGGCCGGTTCGCCCGGGTCGGCGACCGCGCCCGCGCTCGACGGTATCTCCGCGTCCGTGCCGTCGCCCATGAGATCGGCGGCGCTCACGGATGACTCGTCGCTCGGAGGGGTTCTCGGTTCCTCGTCGATCGGATCGACCGAGCCGTCGGACTCGGCAGCTGGGTCCGTATCGGGGGACGCTTCTCCCCTCCCGCCTCCTGTTTCGCTCCCGTCGGCCTCGCCGGCCAACACGTCGAGGACGTGCATGCGGTTTTCCTTGATCCGGGAGACGAGGTCCGAGAAGAGGTCGCGCTCCTCGCTCGTGAGTCCCTCCTCGTCGGCGGGCATGTCCGCCGCGGCGAAGCTCGCGAGCTTGACGAGCTTGCCGACGCGGCGTTCGTAGATCGACTCGACGACCTGTTCGGTGGAGTCGATCTCGCTCGTCAGTCGCTGGACGTCGGGATCGCTGAAGGGGTCCTCGGCCCGTGCGGCGCATTCCTCCCGTTGGTCCTTCAGCTCCGCGATGTGATCCGCGACGTCCGTATAGAACGAGTCGGACAGGTGCTGGAGGCTGTCCTTCCCACGCTCCGCGTCCTTGACCGTCTGAAGTTCGTCGAGATCCACCTATCGACTCACCTCCTCGACGAACGGATGCATACCCCCGACTGTCATTCCCGATAGCCTTAAGCGTTTACTCCCGGTCCTTCTCCGCCCAGCCGCGTGCCATCAGGAAAATCCCGGCGTACTCGGGAAGCGTATGGGTCCCGGCGTCCAGCGGACACGAGAGGCCACCGAGCTCTATCCGTCGGGGTTCGGGGAGTTCGACGGCTATCTCGTGGTTTCGAAACGTCTCGGGGACGGCGTCGACGAGCGGATCGAAGTCGTCGAGTTCCCCGCGGCTCAGTCGGCGGACGCACAGACCGCTTCCGCCATGCAGACTGCCGGGCAGACGGATCAGCCGGTTGGTGTCGGTCGTGACCGGTTCGTCGATCGGCGCGTCGTCCCGGTCGACGGTGTCGGCGGCGATCCGCCGGGCGAGGGCGAAGAAGGCGGGATGGACGTCGACGTTTCCCGCCTCGATCTGCGCGCGGTTCTCGCGCATCGCCCGCAGGGCGGCCGTCGCTTTCCCCTCGCCGATCCCCTCGAACTCTCGCAGCCGGGAGACGGCCGTCTCGTCGTCCATCCCGACGAGATCGTCGACGAGTTCCATGACGTGCTCGTGGGCGCGTCTCGACCATCCGCCGCGGACGTCGAGGGTGCGTTTCTCGGCAGGGGTACGCCGACCGAGACCGGCGACCGTCTCGCGGGTGATCAACTCCTCGAAGTCCAGTCCGATCCCCCGGACGTAGTCGACGATCTCGCGGCGGGCGTCGCGTTCGAGCTCCTGAATCCCCGGATCGCGGACGTGGACGTGATAGCCCCGCCCGCCCGAGAAGACGACGGTGAGCTTCTCGAACCCGAAATCCGAGTCCAGAAAGGAAAGCAGCCTGTACAGCGCCTCCTTACAGCTCTCGAGCATCTCTCCGTAGGAGTCCTCTCCGGGCGTGACCCCCGGCAGATGATCGGCGTCCAGATCGAAGATCAGGTCCGACCCGCGCCACCCCTTCTCACCCATCGAACCGGCTCCGGGATCGTCGTAGCGACCCGCAGAGAAGTAGACGTGACGCGGGCGTTCGCGGGCGAGGAAGTCGTCGAGATCGCCCAGATCCAGAAGCGAACGGTGGCGGATCATCGTGGTTCCGCCGGTGGACCACGGGATGTACCCCCACTCGCGCTCGGCGGCGGCCGGCGGCGGGGTTATCTCGCCGCGCCGGTAGTGATCGCGAAACCGCCCCCGCAGGTACGCGCGCGTTCGCTCCTCCATACCCGAGGGACTCTCGCGTGGGCCGATAAATGGCTAGCGATCAGCGACGCAGGTACTCCGAGAGACGGCCGGCGATCCCGTCGGTGTCGCCGCGCTTGAGGTAGAACGCGTCGCCCGAGTCCTCGTAGTAGTTGTCGATCCGCCGGACGATCTCGAAGCCGAGGTGGTCGTAGAAGGCAAGCGCCTCCTCGTTGGTCGTCCGGGCGTGGCAGGTGACGGCACTGTGTTCGTCCGCGACCAGTTCGACGAGGCGCTCGCCGAAACCCTGTCCGCGGTACTCGGGGTCGACCGCCAGAAAGAGGAGATAGCCGTCCCGACGCGTGGCCGCGAACCCGACGAGCCGGTCGTCGATGAACAGGACGTGGACCTCGGACCGACGATAGGCGTCGGTGAAAAAGCCGCGGCGCTGTTTGAGGACGTCCTCCCGGACGCGGATGTCCTCCTTGAGACGCCACGCTGTCTCAACGTGTGTCTTCTCTCCCGGTCCGACGACCTGTACATCGACGTTGACACTCACTATCAATAGTAGTGGGATCTCCATTATAAGTTCACCGCCCCGTTGAGGTCCGGAGCCGACGGCACGCCGGATGGTAAACGCCTTGATCGTTGCGCACCCGCGTTCGATATGGACGCGCGGTTCGAACTCAGAGACCACACCGCGGACGTCGCCGTCGCTGCAGAAGGGTCCACCCTCGATGCGATGTTCGGTGCCCTTGGCGACGGGTTGGCGGCCGCCCAGTGCGATTCGATTCCCGATGGTGGCGAGCGGTTCTCGTTCTCGCTGGCCGCCGAGGGTCGTGAGGCACTGCTCTTCGACTATCTCGACGAACTCATCTACGAACGGGACGTGCGCTCGGTGTTGCCCGTCGACAACGAGGTGAACGTCGATCCCAAGGAGTGGCGACTTGACGCGAGCGCGCGGGGCGTTCCCCTCGGTGAGATCGAGGCCCGCGAAGTGAAGGCCGTCACCTACTCGGAGATGCGAATCGAGAAACGAGAGGACACATGGAGGGCGTACGTCGTCCTCGACGTTTAGTGGAGGCGTTTCATCACCGGCGTCGCCGTCACGCCGTGGAGCACGACCGAGAGGAGGACGATCGCGCCGACGACTGCCCACAGCAGGTCGGCATCGGGAAAGGCCGCCTCGTTCAGCCCGTGGGCCAGGTAGTAGAAGGAGCCGATTCCGCGGATCCCGAAGAAGGCGATCGCGCCGCGCTCGACCCACGGACGATCGAACCCGAGGAGGCCGATAACACCCGCCAGCGGTCGAACGAGAAAGACGATCGCCACCGTCACAACGATCCCTCCCGTCGTGAGCGGATCGAGCAGACCGCCGACGATCGCACCGCCGAAAAACAGCATTATCAGTGCCATCAGCGTCTGTTCTGCGAGTTCGGAGATTCGGTGAAGCGACTCGTTGTAGTCGTGGGTCCGCTCGTAGTGGCGGATCGTGAGCGCGCTGACGAACACCGCGATGAAGCCGTAGCCGCCGACGATCTCGGTCAGGCCGTAGACGACCAGGGTCCCCGCGATCGCCTCGGAGCCCTGGACCGACTGGGCGAGACGGGTCTCGGGGACGGCCGCGAAGATGAGGCGCGCGAGCACGGCTCCCAGCGCGATCCCCGCGACCGTACCGACGACGATCCTGTAGACGACGCTGACGAGCAGCCACTCGCCCAGCCAGTTGCCGGGCGCAAGCCCCACGAGCGCGATGGCGATCGCGAGGTTGGTGAAGGGAAAGGCGAGCCCGTCGTTGAGTCCGGCCTCCGAGGAGAGTGCGAATCGCGGTTCCGATGTCTCCCCCTCCTCCGGGCCATCGCCCGGTTCCTTGACCTGGACCTCGCTCGCGAGCACGGGATCGGTCGGCGCGATCACCGCCCCGAGCAACACGGCCGTTGGGACGAGAAGGCCGAGGAGCCACCAACCGAGGAGGGCGGCCCCGGCGATCGACAGGGGCATCGTGATCGCGAGCAGCCGCCACGTCACGCCCCACGACCGTAGGTCGGGCGGTCGATCGATCTTCAGCCCGACGGCCATCAGCGCGATGATCACCCCCAGTTCGGCGAGGTGTTCGGCGAGCAGCCCCTGTTCGAGCGGGTCGGGGGCGGGGATGCCGGGGATCGAGAAGACCGCCGCGCCGAACGCGACGAAGAAGATCGGCAACGAGATCGCCCGCTCGGAGGCGACCAGTTGCAACACGGTGATCCCCAGCAATGTAAGACCGATTACGACCAGCCCGACGTCATATAGTTCAATCGCCACGTGAGCCGTATGAGGAGACCGTTCAAAACGGTTGAGCCTGCATGATCTTGCCAGCCGTGGACCCATACTCCAACCGGACGTGGTGATGGTATGGACGAACGTTCGATCCCGCGACGACGGGTGCTGGCTCGGGGTGTCGGCGCGCTCAGCGTCGTTGCCGGACTGTCAGGCTGCACTCAGGAGGTCGGCGAGCAGTTCCCGCCGAATCGAGAGTGGCCGACCGGGGAATACGTACCGGACGTCCCCGTTACGAAGCGCTCGGACGTCGTCACGTCCGGCATCAGGGCGTTCGAGGGCAGCGACATCGGGGACGAGGGGGAGTTCGAGGACGCCATCGACGAGTACGGCATCGCCGTCGAGTCGGTCGGGCGAGAACAGCGGGTGCTCACCGTCGAGTACGTCGCCACCGATCTCGAACGGGGGGGCGGACTTCACGACGTCGGCCCGATCGCGGGGGCGTACGCCGCGCTCATCGAGACGGACTACGAGGCGGAGTTCCTCGAGATGACGATCCTCGACGACGAGTCGACGTCGGTCGGCGCCGCCGAGGTCGAGACGTCGTGGGCCATCGAGTACAACCGGGGAGCGTACACCGCGAAGGAGTACGGCGAACTCGTCGCCGGAACGGTCAAGTCCCAGCGCCATCCCACGGAAGTGGGCGCGACCTCGGAGGGCTGAGGCGTCGGCGAAACCTATTCCCCGTCCCCGGATCGAGTACGGGTATGACCACCTTCGACGCCGACGGGATCACGCTCGAACGGGTACGTGAGAACGTCTGGGAGATCCCACGGGAGGGCGGCATGCGCGTTCCCGCCCGCGTGCTCGCGAGCGAGGCCCTGCTTGAGGAGATCAGCGACGACAAGACCCTGCAACAGCTGAAAAACACCGCCCACCTGCCCGGGATCGAGAAGCACGCCCTCTGCATGCCCGACGGCCACCAGGGCTACGGCTTTCCCGTGGGGGGCGTCGCGGCGCTCGACGCCGAGGACGGCTGCATCTCGCCGGGCGGCGTCGGCTACGACATCAACTGTGGCGTGCGGATGATGAAGACGAACCTCACCTACGCCGACGTGGACGGGCACGAGGAGGAACTCGTCGACGCACTGTTCGCGAACGTTCCGTCGGGACTCGGCGGCGGCGGCGTCGTCGAGAGCGGGATCGACACGATCGAATCGATCCTCGACCGGGGCATGGAGTGGGCACTCGAAGAGGGGTATGCCGTACCTGACGATCTGACGCACTGCGAGGACGAGGGCGTCAGACGGGACAGCGATCCCTCGGCGGTCAGCCAGAAGGCAAAGGACAGAGGGAAAAACCAGATCGGGAGCCTGGGCTCGGGCAACCACTTCCTCGAGGTCCAGCGCGTGACCGACGTCTTCCGCGAGGACGTCGCCGACGCCTACGGCCTCGCCGAGGAGCAAATCGTCGTCCTGATTCACAGTGGTTCCCGCGGGTTGGGACACCAGGTCTGTACGGACTACCTCCGACGGATCGAACAGGAGCACGGCGACCTGCTCGCGGAGCTTCCCGACAAGGAGCTGGCGGCCGCGCCCGCCGGATCGGAGCTGGCCGAGGAGTACTACGGCGCGATGTGTGCGGCGATCAACTTCGCATGGGTCAACCGCCAGCTGATCATGCACCGCACGCGGCAGGTGTTCGAGCGGGTGTTCGACCGGGATCGGCAGGAAATGGAGATGGACCTGCTCTACGACGTGGCCCACAACATCGCGAAAAAGGAGCGCCACGAAGTCGACGGCGAGGACCGCGAACTCTACGTCCACCGCAAGGGCGCGACACGGGCGTTCCCGGCGGGTCACCCCGAGGTCCCCGACGCGTATCGCGAGGTGGGCCAGCCGATCATCATCCCCGGTAGCATGGGCGCGGGCAGTTTCGTCCTCCGTGGAGGCAGCGAGTCGATGGCCGAGACGTTCGGCTCGACCGCCCACGGCGCGGGGAGAGTCATGAGCCGAACGCAGGCGAAAAACGAGTTCTGGGGCGGGGACGTCCAAAACGACCTCCGGGATCAGGACCACATCTACGTCAAGGCCCAGAGCGGCGCGACGGTCGCCGAGGAGGCCCCCGGCGTCTACAAGGACGTCGACGAGGTCGTGCGTGTCAGCGATACGTTGGGTATCGGCGACAAGGTCGCCCGCACGTTCCCCGTCTGTAACATCAAGGGCTAGGGCTAGCGTATCCGGAACGGATTCTCGTCGTCCTCGTCTCCCCCATCCTCGTCGCTCCCATCGGGATAGCGTTTCCGTGCGCTGAGCGTGACCGAGGCCTCGGGCGTCTCGTCGTCCTCCCACGGGCTCTCGTAGACCGACAGCTCGGCGTCGGTGACTTCCCATCCGGCGGATTCGAGCAGTTCGACGAGTTCGCGCTGGTCGGCGAGGATCTCCTCGTCCATACCGGGCGATACGCCGCCAGCGACCTTATCCCTCCGCCTGCTATCGCGGCCGATCGGGGTCACGTGGTCCGCGTGGTCCGCGCGGACCATGTGGACCGATTCCGGTTCCGATCTCGACGTGCTCCGAGGGCACCTGGGGATCGACCTCCTCGCCGTCCTCGAAGCGGACGAAACTCAGGTGGAACGGTTCGCCACAGCCGACGTCCCCGCGTTCGGTCCCGTTCTCGTCCCCTCCCGACGGCCGAAAGGAGAGGACCTGGATCTCGTCCACCCCACAGACGAACCGCACGCCATCGGCGTTCTCGTAGTCCTCGCCGGGAGTTGCGTACTCCCACCCCTCGAGTGGATAGGGCGTCACCGACTTGTCGGCGAGGTAGGCGTCGCGTTCGAGCTCGGCGATCGCACCACAGCGCGGACAGTAGTACCGTTGGGCGAAGCGCTCGTCACTCATGCGACCGGATAGGTCGTCCGCCACCTTCCGCGTGGCGCTCGGACCCCTCCCGAAGTCGGACGGGGAGGGCGGCGAGTCGCGATCGGCCCGGAACCTCTTTGCCCCGAGAAGGACACCTTCGGGTATGATCGACGAGACGGTCGCGGAGATCGAGGAGATGCAGACCCACAGCTCCTCGATCGTGGCTGTCAAGGCCGCCCGCGCGCTCTCGGAACTGACGGAACGCGAGTACGCGACGGTCGAGGAGTTCGTTCGGGATCTCGAACGAAACAGTTCGGTGCTCCGGCGGGCGAACGCCTCGCACGCATCGCTGTTCAACGTCCAGCGATCGATCACGCGCGAGGTGAACGAGGCCGACCCCGGGACCGTCGAGGAGGCGAAGGCGGCGCTCGTCGAGGCGATCGACCGGGTCGTCGACCGGGTCGAGCACGGCAAACAGCGTGCCGCCGCCCACACCGCGGAGTCCCTTGAGGACGGCATGACGATTCTGACCCACGACTACTCCTCGACGGTAAACGCGGCGATCGAGCGGGCGGTCGACGTCGGCATCGAGCTATCGGTGTACGTCACCGAGGCCCGTCCCCGACTCGCCGGACGCAAGACCGCCCGCACGCTCGCGGAGTTCGACGGCGTCGAGACGACGCTGATCGTCGACAGCGCGGCGGGCAACTACCTCGACGACTGTGACTGCGTACTCATGGGGATGGACTGTCTGGTCGGCGATACGCTCTACAACCGGGTCGGGACCTACCCGATCGCGGCGACCGCCGCGGACCTCGACGTCCCGATGCGCGTGACTGGCTCGGGGGCCAAACTCGTCAACAGCGGGTTCGTCTTCGAGAACGACTACCGACCGACCAGCGAGGTGATGCTCGAACCCATGGAGGGATTCGCCATCGAGAACCCGCTGTACGACGCAACCCCGGTACGGCTGCTCGACGCGATCATCACCGATGACGGTGCAATGGCGCTGTGAACGGCGGAACTAGCACAAGAACTACCCTTCAGCCCGTTGCACGAAGAGTATGGAGCCGTCGCACGAGGAGGCGATCGTAAACGGCGTCCGTATGCATTACGTCGAAGCCGGTGAGGGACCGCTCGTCGTACTTCTCCACGGGTTCCCCGAACACTGGTACAGCTGGCGCGAGCAGATCCCCGCGCTCGCCGAGGCCGGTTACCGCGTCGTCGCCCCCGACATGCGAGGGTACAACCGCTCGGAGAAGCCGCCGGGCGTGAGCGCCTACCGGATCGGCCACCTCGTCGAGGACGTCAGCGCCCTGATCGCTCACTGTGGCGTCGAACGCGCCCACCTCGTCGGCCACGACTGGGGCGGCGTCGTCGCCTGGGAGGTCGCCGCCCGCCACCCCGACGCGGTCGATCGGCTCGTCGCCCTGAACGCACCCCACCCCGGCGCGTATCGCCGCGAACTTCGCGACTGCGGGTCGGATCAGGCGAAGCGTTCGTGGTACGCGCTGTTCTTCCAACTGCCGTGGCTCCCCGAACTCCTCTTTAAAGCCGGCGGCCGGCGGCTCCTCGAAGCCCTGTTTCGCGGGGGTTCGGAGAACACCGAGGCCTTCGACGAGGAGGCGATCCAGCGATACGAGGAGGCCTGCAGGCGCCCGGGCGCGATGACTGCGATGCTCAACTACTATCGGGCGCTGTTTCGCGGGATGGTCCGTTCGACGATCCCGGGTCGAGGGCTTCCGAGTGCGACCACCAGCGACGGGTTGATCGGCCGGCCGACGCTGCTTCTGTGGGGCCTCGAGGACGAGGCGCTCTCACCGCGGCTTACGCAGGGCCTAGAGAAATGGGTGCCCGACATCGAGGTCGAACGGATCGAGGGAGCGAGCCACTGGGTTCAGATGGACGTTCCCGATAGGGTGAACGGTTCGCTCATCGAGTTCCTGGGTCGAGACTGACGCGCTCGCCACTCGCGTCGCTCTCCTGGATCGCCGAAAGCACCCGTTGTGTCGCGAGCCCGTCCTCGAAGCTCGGGGCGAACTCGCCGCCCTCGGCGACCGCCGAGAGGAACTCGTAGTTCTCGTGGACGAACGTGTGCTCCCAGCCGATGACGTGGCCCGGCGGCCACCAGTGGTCGATGTAGGGGTCGTCGCCGTCGGTGACGAGGATCGTCTCGAATCCGCGCGAGCCCTCGCGCTTGTACTCCAGTTCGTTGAGCCGCTCGAGCGAGAACTTCAGGCACCCCTTCGAGCCCTCGATCTCGATGGTGTGGTCGTTCTTCCGGCCGTTGGCGTTCCGGGTGGCCTCGAAGCTGCCGACCGCGCCGCCCTCGAACTCGGCGGTCGCGAGGTAGGCGTCGTCGACGGTCACCTCGCGGGTCTCGCCGTCCTCGGTGGGGCGCTCGTCGACGAACGTCTGCAGTTGGCCCGAGATCTCGCTGATCTCGCCCGCCTGCTCGCCCACGAGGAACCGCGCGAGGTCGATCGTATGGGCGCCCAGATCGCCGAGCGCGCCGGCACCAGCGAGTTCCTCGTCGAGGCGCCACGCCCACGGAGCCTCCGGATCGACCAGCCAGTCCTGGAGGTATCGACCACGAACGTGGTATATCTCTCCGAGTTCGCCGCTCTCGATCAGGTTCTTCGCATAGCGGATCGCGGGCACGAACCGGTAGTTGAAGGCACAGCCCGCCGGAACGTCGGCCGCACGGTAGGCCTCGGTCATCTCTTCGGCCTCCTCCAGCGTCGGTGCCAGCGGCTTCTCGCAGAAGACCGGCACGCCCGCCTCCAGAGCCTCGATCGAGTACTCGGGGTGGACGAAGTTCGGTCCGAGGTTGTAGAAGACGTCGACCGACTCGATCGCCTCCGAGGGGTCGGTCGTGGTCCGCGCAAACCCCAGTCGCCCCGCGGCCTCCGAGAGGGCCTCCTCGTCACGACCCACGAGGACCTCCCGATTGATCTCCGGGGCCTCGGGGAAGAACATCGGGAGCCGCGCCATCGCGTTCGAGTGGGCCTTGCCCATGAACCGGTAGCCGAGTACGCCTACGTCGAGTGCCATACCGTTGGCTACTGCGGTAGGCGTCTTAGGTTTCGGGGATGGCGGCTACTCCGCCCAGTAGGCCTCGCCGGGCGTCGTCCGGAACACCGCCCGATCGAGCACGTCGACGGCCTTCTCGAGGCCCTCGTTCGCGCTCGTCAGCGAGTCCTCGTGTTCGATGCTGAGCGCGCCGTCGTAGCCGACCATCCGGAGCGTCGAGACGACGTCCTTCCAGTGGTCCTCGCCGTGGCCGTAGCCCACCGACCGGAACAGCCACGAG
>CAYVQH010000012.1:0-29667 GCA_964454105.1 uncultured Halobacteriales archaeon
CGATGAACCCCGCGACGAAGAGGTTCGCGGGCTCGTTGTAACACTCGAGCGGCGGAGCGATCTGCTGGAGCCGGCCCGCGTTGATCACCGCGATCCGGTCGGACATCGTCATCGCCTCGGCCTGGTCGTGGGTGACGTAGATGATCGTGGTGTCGAGCCGGCGGTGGAGCCGCTGGAGCTCCGTTCGCATGTGGACTCGGAGCTTCGCGTCGAGGTTCGCGAGCGGCTCGTCCATCAGGAAGACGTCCGGCTCGCGGACCAGCGCCCGGGCGATGGCGACGCGCTGGCGCTGACCGCCGGACATCTCCTCGGGCATCCGGTTCATCATCCCCTCCAGCTGGACGATGTCGGCGGCCTCCTCGACCCGCCTGTCGATCTCGTCCTTGTCGTACTTCCGGAGTCGAAGCCCGAAGCTGATGTTGTCGTAGACGTCCATGTGGGGGAACAGCGCGATGTTCTGAAACACCATCGCGATGTTCCGGTCCTTAGGCGGCAGGTTCGTCACATCCCGATCGCCGATGTGGACCGTCCCCTCGGTGGGCTGGGTCAGCCCTGCGATCGTTTCCATCGTCGTCGACTTCCCACAGCCGGAGGGACCGACGAAGGTAACGAACTCCCCGTCGCCGATATCCATGTTCATGTCGTCGACCGCCGTTACGTCCTCGTACCGTTTCGTGACTCCGTCGAGTGTGACTCGTGCCATGGTTTTGATTTACTCCTTGAGGCCGCCCGCCGTCAGTCCGCTGACGATCTTCTCCTGTGCGACGACCACGAGGATCGCCATCGGCAGGACGCCGATGATCGATGCCGCGGCCATCGCGTTGTACAGCGTCTGGTACTGTCCCTGGAATCCCAGGATCCCGTCGAGGATCGGGGCCCAGTTCTGGGGTTGTCCGTCGGTCATCAGAAACGAGAAGAAGAACTCGTTGTAGACGCCGATGAACGTGAGCACGCCTGCAGTCGCGACCCCGGGGGCCGACAGCGGGATGATCACTCGGAAGAGCGCCCCCAGTCGGGTGGTACCCTCGACGCGTGCGGCGTCCTCAAGTCCGTCGGGGATCTGCGAGTAGAAGGTGGTGAGGATGAAGATCGCGAGCGGCATGTAGAGCGCCGACAGCGGGATGATGAGTGCGAACGGCGTGTTGTAGAGGCTCCCGTTCGAGAGGACCGGTTCGAGGATCTCGACGTTCGTGTTGAACAGGTCGTTGAGCGGGATGAAAAACGCCGCCGGCGGGAAAAAGGACACCAGCAACACGAGCAACATGAGCGGGTTCTTCCCGGGGAACGAGAGCCGGCCGAAGACGTAGCCCGCGAGGCTCGCGACTAGTAGAACGAGAACGGTCGTGGCCGTCGCGATCACGAAGCTGTTGAACATGTATCGGTGGAACGGTAGGATCTGGAAGATCTCGACGAACACGCCTGGATTGAAACCGTTTGGCGTGAGGTAGACGTCTTGGAGCTGTCCCTCAGGCGTGAGTGCCACCATCAACAGCCAGTAGAACGGGAACAGCGTCGTGACGAGGAAGAAGATCGCCACTAACCAGAACATCGGCCGGTAGGCCCGGCCGGGATCGGAGATCGCGTCCCCGACCCAACGTTCGAGCGGACCCGACTCGCGCTCTTGCTCGTTCGTCTCTGCGTCCCGCGTCTCGGTTGTTTCCGTTTCCGTTGCCATCAGTAGATACCTCCTTCTTGATCCCGGAACTTGACGATGTAGACCGAGATGATCACGCCGATGATCGCCGCGGTCATGAACGCCACCGCCGCCGCAGTACCGTAGATGCGCGTCCCACCGAACATCGCCTCGACGACCATACAGGTCATCGAAGGGACGGTCGTACAGCCGGCCGTCGATTCGATCAGCCCGTAGATCCGCATCGCCTCCATCGTCCGGAACAGCATCGCGACCAACAGCGCGGGCAACACGAGCGGGAACGTGATGAGCCTGAAGCGCTGCCATGCCGAGGCTCCCGAGACCTTCGCCACGTCATAGAGGCTACGGTCGACGCTCTGGAGGCCCGCGAGAATGAGCAGTGCCATGAACGCCGCGGTCTTCCAGACGTCGGCGATCAGGACGATGAAAAACGAGTCCTGACTGCTCGCGAGCGGGTTGGCGCTGAACAGACCCAGGCTGTTCATCAGGTCCGCACCGAACCCGACCGTCGGCTGGAACATCAGGAAGAAGATCATCCCCTGGATGACGATCGGAACCGCCCACGGGATGATGATCGCCACCCGGACCCAGCGCCGTCCGCGGAAGTCCTTGTCCAGGACGAGCGCCTGTCCGAACCCGATCAACGTCGTGAACAGCACGTTCAGGATGGCGAACGCGAGGGTGACGAACAGCGCCTGCTGGAAGAAGCCGACGCCGGGTTCGATGAAGGGGAAGCTCCCGGTAAACTGGATGTCGAGGAACTGGCGGGCGAGTCGGGCGTCGCCGGTCAGGATGTCGACGTAGTTCTCGAGTCCCACGAATCCGCCCAGCGGATCGAGACCACGCGTCTGGTCCTCCAGAAGCGACATCCAGAACGTCGAAGCGAGCGGGTAGAACGCGACGAACGTCAGTATCGCAAACGCCGGAATCAGTAGCAGGTACGCGTACGCCGCCTCGCTCAAGTTCTCCATCCAGTCGACGACCGGTGCGAGCCGTCCGCGGTCACGTGTATCGGTCGCCATCTAGTTCCCCACCTCCTGCTCGCTGTCCTGTAGTCGGGATTTCAGATCGGTCATCGCTTGCTCGGGGGTCTTCTGCTGGGTGTACGCGTTGTGCACCTCGATGGCAATCACCGCACCCTGTTCGGCCCAGATGTCGGTCACCGGTCGCGGGATCGCGTTCTCCCCGAGTATCCGAAACGTCTCCGTGTAGCGGTTCAGCGGTTCGATCTGCTGTGCCTCCTCGGTCTCCAGGAGATCGAGATTGGGGGGGAACCACGTTCCCTCCTCGTACATGGTGAGCTGGACGTTCTCGGCGGTGAATGCCTCGAGCAGTCGGACACAGTCGTCGATCCGATCGGTGTTGGGATTGATCGCCAAATGCCAGCCACCCAGCGCAGTACAGGTCCCGCCGAGCCCCTCATAGGGTGATTCCTCCGGGGTAACGCCGTAGGGAATCGGCATCACGCCGATCGCATCGCCGAACGCGTCCTCAGTGGCGGTTTCGGCGATCGCGAACGCCGGCCAGTTTCGGTTGGCGACGGCGTTCCCGTTCGCGAAGGGGCCGAGCGAGGTGTCCTCGACCCACTGGACGATCGAAGTGGGCGCGATCTGCTCGTATCCCTCGAGGGCGTGGGCGTCGTCCTGGCCGTACATGAACGACCGCATCATGCGGATCGTATCGAGGACCTGTTCCTCCTCGACGGTAACGGGCCGGTCGCCGGCCTCCAAGAGGTTGTCGAGACCGCCGAAGTACGCCCCTCCCCAGCCCGACATCGTCTCATTGAACGTACAACACGAGAGCCCCTCGTAGGCCGCCGCCTGCGTCGTAAAGCCGTAGTCGACGTCGCTCTGGTCGCGGGTATCGGCGACGACCTGCGAGAACTCCTGCCAGGAGAGCGCGTTGGTCGCCCAGCCGCTCGTGTCGTAGCCCGCCGCCTCAACCAGGTCCTTTCGATAGACCATCACCGCGAAGTCCGGGAACAGTGGTAGCGCATTGAGATCTCCCGTTTGGGGGTGTCTCGCCGTTTGTACTGCCGCATCGAGGTAGGTGTTCTCGATGCGGTTCAGCACGTCGTTGGATAGTCGTTCGGTTAGGTTGAGCGTCTGTTCGCGGAGGATGAACGGAATCGTCCATCCCGAGTCCATCATGAAGATGTCCGGCGGGGCGCGCCCCGCCTGTAGTGCTGATTGGATGTCCTGTCGACGCTGTTCGGTGTTGTTGGCGGCTGCACGGACCTCGTAGGAGATCTCCCGATCGAGACCAGCGTTCCAGAGCGCCTCTAGGAGCTCGTCCCTGATGTCCTGGAAGTCCGTATCGGCGTGAATGATGATCGTGTCCTGGTCGGCACTACCCAAACACCCCGCAAGGCCGAGCGAGCCGGCCGTGACACCGGAGGCACCGGCCGCCTTGACAAACGTTCGTCTCGATACCCCGGACCGTCTCGCGTTCTCTCGCCCCATCTCTCGCTGGAAAGACGAATCTTTCCTATTTAGTTGTTTGGTATACCGACACTACGGATGTTGTAAATACTCCGGAGGCCCTCTCATGCGTCCGGGAATCGGTATAGCGCCTCGTCACATGCCGGGCAGACGAGGATCGATTCCGGGAGCGTCGACCTGTTCCGAACGCTGCCGCAACATCGATGCGGGCTCGTCTCCTCGGTCGCAGTCTCACAGACCGGACATCGATCGAGAAAGGCCCGCAATGCGCGGGCAACGGCGATACTGTGGGTAGTGGATGTCGTGGGCAGGCCGGTCGAAAGCACAGCCACCGCGGCCGTCTCCGCGATCGCGACCGGTCGTGACACCCATGCCTCGCCGCCGTCGGGGCCGGTCAAAACGAACAGCGGCCGGTCGGCTTCGAGCAACTCGACGGTTCTCCCCCGGGCGGCCGTCTCGATCTCCGCGGTCAGCGACTCGTCCGAAAGCCCTCGTAGACGGCGCATCTCCTCGCGCCAGTCGTCCCTGAACGACTCGTCGAGACGAAGCCGATCACCGTCCGGTACGATGACCCCCGCCTCGACGAGCGCCGCGAGCGTTCGCTCGCCATCGTCCTCGTCGGCTTCGGCGAGCGATCCGGTGAGAGGACGATCCGGTCGCCGATTCGACGACGACGTCCACATGAACGACGTGAGCTGAGGGGTGTAGGGCACGAGATGGCCGCGAAGCCATATCAGGCTCGTCCCCGCGATGAGCATACAGAGCACGATCGGAATCGATACCGGCGCCAGCGCGAGACAGCAGACGAGGAGGATCACGCCGTTGGCGACGGTACAGGGCCAACAGCGGTTCTCTCCGGTGTACTCTGGACGACGAACGGCGGCAAGCGAGATCATTGCTGGCCGTTGTCACGGGGACGATATCAGCGTTCCGTCGCCGGAACGGACCTAGAGATCCGTCCGAGCCGCCCCGCCAGCCCTTGTGTCGTTCGAAGCGTAGACGTCGTCGAGCTGCTCGCTCAACAGTCGTTTCAACCGTGCGGGATCGGGCACGTTTTTGAGGACGATCTCGACCTCGCCGGTGCCCGCGCTCGTGATGATCACGTCGCCGTACGAGAGCGTGCGTTCGAGCACCGACTGGCTGAAGGAGGTGTTCTGGATCCGCTCGTAGCGGATCTGGGTCACGTCGCGGGCGATCAGCCCCTCCTTGTGGTAGACCTCCGCGGTCGTGATCACGTAACCCGTCGATATCCGGCGGTAGTACGCCGATCCGATCACCGCGAGACCCAGGGCGATCGCCGCGACCCCGACGATCGCGTACTCGCCGAGCAGGACCGCCCTGGCCGCGCCGCCGACGAGCAGGAGGGCCCCCAGAGCGAACGCTCCGAGATAGGGAATGACGCTCGGGTGACCGGCCCAAAGGACCTCCTCGTCGGGACCGAGATCGAGCCAATCCGCACCCCCGAACCGCGCCGGCAGCTCTGCCATACTCCTCAGGTGGGCCGGATCGGGGAAGAACGTTCCGCACTCCCGGTCGATCCGGTCGCGGGCCCGTTGGTCGTCTTCGCCCTCAGAGGTCGCCGGTGGCGCGCGACCAGACGGGCGCTTTCGGCGCCTCCAGGCGTTCGACCTCCGCGTCGGTGAGCGACACCGAGACGGACTCGGCGTTCTCCTCCAAGTGATCGAGCGAACGGGGCCCGATGATCGGCGCGTCGACGACCTCCTTGTGGAGGAGCCACGCGAGGCTGATCTGCGCCGGCGAGGCGTCCTTCTCGTCGGCGAGCTCGCGAACGACGTCGAGCACCGCCCAGTTCTCCTCGGTGAAGCGCTCGCGGGTGTGCTCGTCGGCGGCCGCCCGACCCTCCTCGGGGTCGGCGTCGCGGTCGTACTTCCCGGTGAGAAACCCCCCGCCCAGCGGACTCCACGGGATCACGCCGACCCCCTGATCAGCACACACCGGCAGCAGGTTCTCCTCCTCGTGGCGGTCGACGAGGCTGTACTCGGGCTGCATCGAGACGAACCGCTCGTAGCCGTTGAGGTCGCTCTCGTAGAGCGCCTTCGCGAACTGCCAGCCCATCATCGTCGAGGCGCCGATATACCGTACGAGACCCTCCTCGACGAGATACGACAGCGCCGAGAGCGTCTCCTCGATGGGCGTGTCGTCGTCCCAGCGGTGGATCTGATAGAGGTCGATGTAGTCCGTTCCCAACCTGTCGAGGCTCGCCTCGCACTGGTCGATGACGTGCTTTCGCGAGAGTCCGCCCTGGTTCGGCCCATTGCCCATCGGGCCGTAGACCTTCGTGGCGAGCACGAGCTCGGAGCGGTCCCGTCCCTCGATCGCCCGTCCGACGATCTCCTCGCTCTCGCCCTGCGAGTAGACGTTCGCGGTGTCGAGGAAGTTGATCCCCGAGTCGATCGCCCGGTCGATGACCCCGCGGCTCCGGTCCTCGTCACCGATCATCCAGGGCCGGTCGCTCCCGAAGTTCATACAGCCCAGACAGAGCCGCGAGACCTCGAGTCCGGTGTTCCCGAGCGTGGTGTAGGCCATGTCGGACTCGAACGTATCGTCCATGACCGGGCATCGACGCGGGCAGGCAAAAGGATGGCGACGGGACGGCCCCCGTGCCCGCCCGACGGCCCCCGTCTTCCGCTCAGCGCGCGGATTCCCGCAGGATGAGCGGGCCGATGGCAAGGGTCCGCTTGGCGGCCGTCGCCACCCGCGCGATGAAGCTGATGAGCAGGAAGAACGGCAGCAACGTGACCGTGAACGCCACGCCGACGATCAGGATCGAGTTGTTCAGCCCGAACGTCGTGCTCAGAAACGAGGTCCCGCTGTAGAAGACGAGCATGCTGCCGGCGACGAGCAAGGCGGGGACGGCGGCGTAGAGGATGTACTGCGAGAGGGAGATCAGCGCCCACTCGAAGTACAGCGTCTTCACGTGTTCGCGCGCCGGCCCGAACATCGACAGCGTCGACTTCAGGTCGTCGAGCAGCGCCATGTCCTCGTCGGTGAGGCTGTCGGGGTGGTCGTTCGCGATGCGCTCGATGTGGAAGATCTTGACGCCGTAGTTGAAGTTGAGCGCGGCGTTGAGCACGCCGAACGTCCCGAAACTCGCGCCCCGCAGTTGGTCCCGGACCTGCTCCGCGTTTCCGATCACGCTCTCGGTGTACTCGTCGATTTCGGCCTTGAGTTGGTCGTCCGCGTTCTCGGCGATCGACCCGCGCACCAGCTTGGCCTGTCGCTCCGAGAGGTTGACGATCTCACGCAGGAACGCCGAGGGATCGGCGGGGGACGGCGAACCAATCATCTCCTCGGCGAAATTCCGGAAGTCCATCGTATTGCTCATTCGCTGGCGTTGGTCGCCCAGCGGGCCGTTCTCCTGGGAGATAACGAGTTGAGTGATCGTGACCACGAGCGTCGTCCCGGTGATGATCGCGCTGATCATCGTCGAGAACAGGTACTCGATCATGCTGTTGCGGTAGAGCGACGACTCGAAGTTGGGGACGAACCACTCGCCGACCACGACGAACGAGACGAAGAAGCCGACCGCCAACAGACCGGTGATCAGGAGCCGGTTTCCGTTGAGGGTCGCCCAGAGCTTGATGCGGCTCTCGTTCGAGCGCCCACGCATCGTGTTGGCGGTGCCGATATCCGACTCGGCGTCGGACTCGATCTCCGTGTCGACGTCCGGATCGACGTCGACGTCCGTTCCCTCGTCCGGGTTCGAATCCTGATCCGGACTCATACCGAGGCTCCGCCGGCGGGCCTCTTGAACACCAGGTACTTCGTGCCACCGCCGGTGTACTCGACCGTCTCGACGAGTTCCCAGCCCTCGGCACCCAGCTCGTTGAGTTCGGCTTTCGGGTCGCGAGCCTCCTTTTTCGTCGATTCCCGTGGCGGCCTGAGAGTCTCGTACTCCCACTGCCGCGGTCCTTCGTTACTCATCCCTGTTGTATTGGTTCGCTCCACGCCAAAGTAGCCGTGGCCTGCATACCCAGGCCGAGGGCGTCCATCGATAACGCGTTACAGCGACGGAATTCGATCGCGTCCGATGTGGATCTCGTGGGCCTCGATCCGTTCGAACGCGGCGACCCGGCCACCGACGCTGACCTCCCCGTCGTCGGTTTCGACGGTCATGGTCGCGACTTCCTCGGTGTCCTCGAAGTCCACCTTCGAGACCCGACCGCGGACCACCCGGTGTTCGCCGGTTTCGACGTCGCGACCATCGACGCTGGCGTAGAACTCGCCGTCGAGTTCGTGGATGTCCTTCACACAGCGCCGAATCGAGGCGTATCTCCGTGGGAAGGGGCGGCCGTCGCCGTTCGCCGAAAGCGTCTCGGCGGTCGTCCAGAGGACGGTTCCGAAGAAGCCCGACACGAGAAAACCGAGCGCCGACCGGTTGAATATCACGCCGTAGCGGTCCCGGTCGTCGCGAATTGCGTCCTGGGTCGCATACACCGAGTACTCCCCGTCGGCGACGGCGATCACGGGGGTCGTGATGCCGCGACGGGCCTTCGCGACCGTCGAGACCGCACCGTAGTCGAACGTCTCGGAAGAGGGGGCACGACCAGCGGGCGTCACGATCAGTTCGATGCTGACTCCCGATGCAGTCACCTCCCGCAGTTTCTCCTCGAAGCGATCGAGCAGATCCGGGGTCACCGAGAGGATGAGTTCGTACTCGGCGGCCTCGATCACCTCAGCGAGGTGCCGGAGGATCGTCGAGCGGGACTTGACGAGCGAGACGGCCTCGGTGTCGCGCGCGGGGGCGGTGTAGCGCGCCTCGAGTTCGTCGATCATCTCGGCGAGCGAACCCTGCACCCGCGAGAAGGCCTCCTCGGGATCGACCGCGATGATCTGCATCGGACGGGTCTCGCGGAGTTCGATGAGTCCACGATCGGAGAGGCTGCGGACGGTGTCGTAGACCCGTGGCTGGGGAATGTCGGTTCTGTCCGCGATCTCGCTCGCGGTGAGCTGGCCGTGTTCGAGGACCGTGAGGTACGCCTCGATCTCGTACTCACCGAGATTGAACTGTTCGCCGACGGCCTCGAGCGTCGCGCGAAGATCGTCACTGACCATACCCCGACCTGTCCCCGGAGGACGAATTATGTATCGGACTTCGAGTAGCACCGAGTTCCGGAACCGAGTTACATGAACATCCGATCCTCGGGCTGTTCGTACGCCTCGGCGGCTTCAAGACGTTCGGAAAGCTGGGCGTAGTGTTGGCGGACCTCGCCCGCGAACTCCTCCAGTGGTCCGATGTCCAGATCGAGGTCATAGACCGATTTCAGCGCCGAGAGGAGCCGCAGTGCGGCCTCGGCGTCGGGAACTTGGGCGTGGACCGGCGTGACGAACACGCCGACGCCGAGCGCGGTATCCAGTCCCCGCTCGACGAGACTCGCGTTGACGCCGTCGAGAAAGCCCATTCCCATCGGATCGAGGTCGGTATCGGTCAGCCGCGTCTCGTAGTAGTCCTCCGTGGCGATGTAGAACGTCCGATGGTCGTTCGGACCGTGGGCCAGGGGGATCCCCGAGAGGACGGTGATCTCGTCGACGGCGTTCCCGCCGGTCCAATCGAGGATCGCCTGACTGAACGGATCGGCAGCCTGAACGGGAACGAACAGTTCGCCGACCAGCACGGTGATATCGAGGTCCGGTCGGGAGTACAGGCGGGTGGGATGGCGCGGTCGCCCCTCGGCGAAGGGAGTGATCGACGGCAGCGACTCGGCGGTGATGTGGCCGGTCTCCTCGAGGTCGAGGTGTTCGGTGAGGTAGTCGACCGCCGTGAGACCGGCGAGGCCGAACTGTGAGAGCCCGACGAGCAGGGTGTCGCCGGTCCCGCCCGCCTCGTGGGTAACGTGAAACGACGCGTCGCCGTGGTTCGGAGCCATGCCCGATCTACGTCGAAGCGATCCTTAGTTGGTTCCGTTGTGGATAGTTATGGTTTCGGTAAGGGGACGCCGGACAGACGACAACCCTTTGAGCGCCCCCCGTGCAGGTACTGATGATGCAGATCGGGCAGACGATCGCCGAGACGATCGTGGAGTTCCTCCAATGGCTCGTCACCTCGCTTACGGGTAGACTGTTGCTCTCGCTCGCGGTCGTCGCCGTCGGCTGGTATCTCTCGGGGGTCGTCGTCCGCATGCTCGGACGCCCCGTTGCCCAGCGTTTCGAGCGCCAGAGCCTCTCAAGAACCGTCCTGCGCGGGATCAAGATCAGCATCATCCTGTTCTCGGTCGCGATCGCTGCGGGGATCCTGGGCGTCGGCATCGCCAACATCTTCCTCTCGGTCACCGTGATCTCGGCCGTGACCGGCGTCATCCTCGCGCCCGTCATCGGTAACTACGTCGGCGGGCTGTTCGTGCTCGCCGACCAGCCCTACGAGATCGGCGACATGATCCGGATCGTCGACACGCAACAACAGGGGTTCATCGAGGACATCACGCTGCGATACACGAAGATCCTCACGGAGGACAACTCGATCCTCGTCATCCCCAACTCGACGATCCGCGAGCGCGACGTGATCAACTACTCGGCGGAGGACGAACGTACCCGGCTGACCCTCGACGTGACGGTCACCTACGAGGGGGATATCGAGGAGGCACGGCGGCTGCTCGTTCGGGCCGCCCGTGCGACGGACGGCGTCATCAGCGGCGGGCCAACGATCCGAATCGGCAACGCCCGTTTCCCCGCCCGCCCGACCTGCCAGATCCGCGAATACGCCGATCACGGCATCGAACTCCGGCTTCGATACTGGGTTCACAGCCCGTACTACGGAGCGAAGATTCAGTCCGAGATCCAGGAACGGGCGTGGGAGGCGTTCGACGACGCCGACGTGGGAATCCCCTACCCCCATACGCACCTCGTCTTCGACGACACCAGCGGCGAGGCACGCGTCGCCGTAGACGACGCGCCGAATCGACCCTCCGATTCGGACGTCACCGACTGACCGTGATCACGGTACAGTCGAGACGGTTCTTGAGGAACGTCTCGATGTCGGGATCGCGGACCAGTCGACTCATCAGGCGCTTCCAGCGGGAGGCCTGTCTGTGGCCGATGACGACGATGTCGGCGTTCTCGGCGGCGATCTCATCGAGGATGGTCTCCTCGACCAGAAAGCCCGAACGAACGACGTACCGTACGTTCGAGAACCGACCGAACTCGTTTTCAATCGCGCGCTTGAGGTCGGATCGCGTGATCGAGTGCCCGTTCTGATAGAGGTTGACGTGTAGTACGGTCAGGTCCGCGTCGTCCTCGTCGGCGACTTCCACGGCTCTCGCGAAGGTCCGTTTCGAGCGGGCCGAGAGGGGATACCGAACCGGGACGACGACGCGAGTCACGGTCATAGTTCGACCGGCGATCGGTGTCAACCTTTCCCTTCCGCCACCAGTCGGGGGCACGATCCATCGCCCTCGATGCACGGAGCGGGTCACGGTCCGGCGGATCGGTGTCGCTATTGGGTCTCGAATCGTGGGGGCGTGCGGCCGAGAAGTAGGCCAGTCAACGTTCGCCGAACCGCGCGATGGCCTCGCGAAGCGTCATCACCTCGATCCCGCGCTCATCGATCCAGCCGAGGGTTTCCCGGATCCGCTCCTCGCTGACCTCATCTTTGAACGAGTGTGCGCCGAGCACGCCGAGGGCCCCGCGATCGGCGATCTCGTCGAGATCCCGCTTGACCGATTTCCGATCCGTGTACTCGATGAAGTAGTCCCGGCGCGTCCAGTAGGGGTCGAACCCGTCCCGGTCGTTGATCCGCGCTCCGTGTCTCGCGTTCGCGACGCCCTCGTAGTACTCCGGGACGAACTCCATCGAGTACTCGTCGAAGTTGTCGTACGGCGCCAGCAGGGTGTCGACCGTGAATCCGAACTCCTCGAGGCGGCGCTTCGACTCGCCCAGCGCCTCGTGCATCTGCTCGTCCGGATAGCGGACGATCGTCTCCACCGCCGGACACGCCTCGCCCAGCGGTTCGTCGAGATCTATGTATCGGCCGACGTCGTCGGTGCCGTAATCAGCGACGTCCCGATGGAACGTCCGTTCGCCGTCGGTTATCTCGAGGGTCTTTCCGCGGTGATAACCATGCCGGATCTCCTCGGGGTAGATGCGTTCGTCGTCCGGATCGACGTCCTCCGTGAGTTCGAACGTGCCGATTGCGGTGTGTTCCGCCGTATGGGACGCGATCTCCCAGCCGGCATCGACGAGCTCCTCGAGATGCTCGACGTCCATGCACCCGTCATCCTGATAGTCCTCGCGACCGATCCACTCGGAGACGACGCCGGTCGTCGCGGGCACATCGAACGCTCGATGTGCAGGCAACGCCTGCGTGTAGTCCTGCATGGGCCCGTCATCGTAGACGAAGACGACCGCACCACCCTCAGGCGGATCGGGTGCCTCCTCGTGATCGTCCTCCTTCTTGTCATCCTCGCCGTCATTGGTCGTCTCCTCCCCGATCTCGTTGTCGTTCATCGTGCCGTCAGTGCCCTCAGAGAGGCTGCCGAGACAGCCCGATAGTCCAACTAACGCGGCACTACCCGTCGCGAGCACGGCGCGTCTGGTAGGCTTTGGTCGATCCATACCTCATATCACAGATATCCAACCATTGTTTTCGAGTAATTAATTCGATATCAACAGTCCCGTATCAAATGTCAGATATGTTAAAGACCGCGAAGCCACGGCCAAAACGGTTTAGGACAACCCTGAAACCGGAGGCAACCGAACCCGGGACATGGACGAACTGTCCGCCGACGGAACGACAGTGTACGTTGCACGCGACGAAGCCGAACGCGGCTCGGACGACCCCTTCTACGTCCTCTACGGGACGCCGGATCGCCGTGAACGATGGGGCTACCTCTGTGGGAACTGCGAGAGCACGAACACGGCGATGGACACCATGGGTCGGATCGTCTGTAACGACTGTCCTAATCAGCGGAAACCGACCGAGTGGGACGCGGCTCATGAATGAGGTGAACGTTTATATAACTGGATGATGTAAGATGCACTGGATGGGACCTGTTAGCATACCACCCGTCGAGCAGGCCCGGTCGATCTTCAACGAGCTCGGCTACACGCTGTCGGGAGACGGCACCGAGTTCCGCGCCGAGCGCGAGTGGAAGGTCGTTCACGTGACCGCGACCGCGGACGAAGGAGGGGACTCGATCCCTGACTCCGGCTCGCTTCGTTGTTTCGTAACGTATCGAGAAACAGCCGAATCCCTCGTTCGTCGCCTCTCGGAGTTCAAACCCGATTACGAGTGGGCGGTCATCTCAGTCGGCGACGGCGCGGATTACGACGTCATCCACGCGCCGTCGATGGGCGCGTAGCCGATCCGTGACGGAAAGTTGATACTCTTCGGTACCGTATTCACATCATCGTGACCGGACCGGAACGGCCGATCGAGCGTCGTGTTCTTCTCGCGGGCGTGGCCAGCGCCCTCGCTCCGAGCAGCGGCTGTCTGAACCGGTTTCAGGCCTCGGTCGACCGTGACACGCCCGAACAGGCCTCGCTGTCGATCATGACGGTTCCCACCGACGAGGACGTCGTTCCCGTCGGGATCGCCCGCCATCTGGCTGAAACCCTCGGGGCGGCCGGGATTGACGTCGGTCTCCAACCGGTGACGACCGAGAAGCTCTGGCGTAACGTCCTGCTCAACCAGAGCTTCGACCTCTACGTCGGCCAGCATCCCGGCTACCGTGATCCCGATTACCTCTACGGCCTGCTCCACTCACGGTTCAGCGAGGAGCCTGGCTGGCAGAACCCCTTCGGATACGTGAACGTCCCCGGCGTCGACGAGCCCCTCGAAATCCAACGACAGAGCGACGATAGGGACCGGGCGCTCGCGGAACTCGCCGATGCCGTCCGCCAGGAGACACCGCTTTCGGTCGTCGCCTATCCCGAGGAGCCAAGAGCGGTCCGAACCGACCGATACGCGGAATGGAACCACCGGTCGCTCGAATCCCCGCTTGGCTATCTAGGGCTCGAGGAACGCAACGCCGGTCCACAGGGATCGCGCGAGGCGAATACGATCCATCTCGGGATCACCAACCGGCGGATCACCCACAGTCTGAACCCGCTGGCGGCGGAGTATCGCCACCGCTGGATCATCACGGGACTGCTCTACGATCCCCTCGGGCGCGTCATCGAGGACGAGGTCGAACCGTGGCTTGCGAGCGACTGGTCCTGGACGGACGACCGGTTGCGCGTCCGACTACGCGAGGATCTCGCGTGGCACGACGGGAAGGACCTCACCGCCGACGACGTCGCGTTTACCTACCGTCTCCTGTGGGACACCACGTACACGGAGGACAACCCCACCGTGCCGGCCCCCTGCTTTCGCTCGCGCAGCACGCTCGTCGAGGCCGTCGAGGCCGTCGACGAACGG
This sequence comes from uncultured Halobacteriales archaeon, assembly GCA_964454105.1. Lineage (GTDB taxonomy): Archaea > Halobacteriota > Halobacteria > Halobacteriales > Halalkalicoccaceae > Halalkalicoccus. The sequence goes on from CAYVQH010000012.1 coordinate 14,468, forward strand.
ACCGTCGAACTGACGATCGATGCCGACCGTGAGGTCGGTCTCCGGGCACTCACCGTTCCGGTCTTGCCGAGACACGTCTGGGAGGAGCGGACTGCTCTCACCTCGATCGCGGGGTTCAACCTCGACAACGTCACCGAAGCACTCGTCGCGAACAACCTGAATCCGGTCGGTTCCGGGCCGCTCCGACTCGAGACGGTGGAGCCGGATGACCGTCTCGAACTCGTCCGTAGCGACGACCACTTCCTGCGGACGCTTCCGGACGATGATCCCCTCGGATCGTTCGCGGGCGGGCCCCCCTACGAGCGGATGGTGTTCGTCTACTCGCCCTCCGAACTCAACGTCGTCGACGGGATTCAGGCCGGTGATCTCGACGCCAGCGCAGACGCAGTGACGCCGGCGGAAGTGCCGCATATACGGGACGCGAGCGAGGTCGAAATAGAGTTCGAGTCGACGAGCGCGTACTATCACGTCGGATTCAACGCGCGCAACGCACCGCTTTCGAACCCTCGATTCAGACACGCGATTTCACGGCTGTTCGACAGGGAATACATCCGAACCGAGGTCTTCGAGGAGTACGCGACGCCGGCGTTCAGCCCGATCGCCGTCGGCGGACCGGACGACGAGTGGCAGCCGAACCACGAGTCGGGGTTCGTCGGGGAGAGCGGCACCGGCATCGTCGAGCCCGAGGACGCACGTGAACTCTTCCGCGAGGCAGGGTATATATACAACGAGAACGCAGAACTGCTCGTACGCTGAGGCATCGAGATGGGACTGATAACGGTACTGCTGTCCATCGTCGTGGTCGTGAGCACCCTTCTCGTGATCGGGGCGTTCGTCTGCATCGGACGAGGGCGGCTTCGCGAACTCCGGGCCGACCTCGGATCCCGGCTCCGCATCGCGGCACCCGCGATCGGGCTGCTCGGGTCCGTGGTGGCGCTCAACAGTCTCACTCGCCGGGCGGCCCAGCAACTGTCGTGGCTGATCGGCTTCGAGATCACGGACCAGATATTCCGGATCGAGGGGACGTTCGTCGCGTGGATCCAGACGTTCCAGGCGACCGGACTGACAGTCTACTTCTCGGCGGTGTACGTCTACGGCTATGTCTTCCTGCTCGTGTTTCCCCTGCTGGCGTATCTCGCGCTCCCCGAGCAGCGGACGCTTCGAGAGATCGTCGTCGCCTACGCCGCGAACTACGGGATCGGCTTGATCTGCTATCTGCTCTTCGTGGCGTACGGGCCGCGAAACCTCGGCATCGCGGAGCAGTTCATGTACGAACTCTACCCCTCCTCGCGAGTGCTCACGAACGCCATCAACGCCAACACCAACGTCTTCCCGTCGCTGCACACCTCGCTCTCGGTCACCGCCCTTATCTTCGCGTGGCACACCCGCGAGATCTACCCCCGCTGGCTCGCGATCGCGGGCGTTCTCGCGACGAGCATCGTCGTCTCGACGATGTATCTGGGGATCCACTGGGCGACTGACGTCGTGGCTGGCACGCTTCTCGCGGTCATCAGCGTTCGAATCGGGAGGTACGGCGCGGATCGCTGGCACGAACTCGCGACGACGCTCACCCCTCGAATCGTTCGCGCCTTCCGGTCCCGTCTCTGACGCCGTCCCCGGTTTTTAAGCAACGGGCGACCGTTGGAGACGGTGCGATGGTATTCAAGAAGGTCACGCTGATCGGGACGAGCACCGAGAGCTTCGATGACGCGACCGACAACGCGATCGCGCGTGCACAGGACACCCTCGAGAACGTCTACTGGGCGGAGGTCGACGAACTGGGCGTCGAACTCAAGAACGTCGATGAACCCGAGTATCAGGCCACGATGGAAGTCGCCTTCCAGGTCGAGGACTGAGCCGGTTTCGCGAAACTCGTTTCTCACCTCCGAAGAACGGAGCCACGCTTTGCAATCGTCCGCGAGCGACGGGCCGCCGAGGTCGAACGGAGGTTCGGTCAGGTGCGGAAGGACTCGCCGCAACCGCACTCGCTGACGACGTTGGGGTTCTCGACGTGGAATCCCGCACCTTGGAGGCCCGACTCGTAGTCGAGGACGCTTCCCTCGATGTAGCGCATGCTGGCTGGGTCGACGAACACCCGTAGTCCGTGGTGTTCGTAGATGGTGTCGTCGTCCTCTGGTTCGTCGTCGAAGCGCATTCCATAGGAGAGGCCAGCACAGCCACCCTGCTGGACGAACAGTCGCAGTCCGGCGATGTCGGTGTCCATGCTCTCGCCCTCCAGCAGGCCGAGGGCCTGCTCGGCGGCCGTCGGGGAGACCTGGATCTCCGGGTCCATGCCGGCGGCAGTCTCGGTGCTCATGTCCAATCCTCAGTCGCCGAGGCGGTTAACTGTGACGCCTACCCACACTATCGCTCGAACGGCGTTCACGCCCGCGAGCGAACAGCCGATCGGGCCGTCCCCGTCGTTGTCGTTCGATCAGTTCGAGCGTCCGTCAGGCTCCTGTTGGGTCATCGTGAACGGCGTGATGGCGATCGTCTCCTGGGAGACCATCGCGATCCGGAGGACGAACGCGAAGAGCACGGCCAGCGGCAGCAATCCGACGACGATGGAGACCACGACGAGGGGGAGGAACGCCGGGGCCATCGCCCACCTTCCGGGAGGGACCGTGAACGCAGCCAGAATACAGATCGGGACGAACATCGCCGGCACCCCGACGTACAGCAACGCCCGCGAGAAGCGCGCGAGTTCGTCCTGTATGTACAGCGTTTTGAGGTACTGTCGAGCTACGTCGATGTGCTCCAAGGACTCGATGAGGTCGTCGATCCGGTCGGCTACCCCATCGGGAAGCGACGAATCGTGACGGCGCTTGATCTCGCGTGCGTCGCGTATCTGCATCGCGTAGTTCGTATCCAGTGCAGCCACCAGTATCTCGAGGGTCCCGGCGTCCGACTGGTCGTAAAGCTCGTGGGTCCTGTCGATCCGTTCGGTCACGGCCTCGACGAGATCATCGACGTCCTCGTACAACGGATCCGGGGCGGTATCGATCACCAGGCCGCCGAGGTCCTGGGCCTGTCGGCGCGCGGTTTCGAGCAACAGGAGGAAGAACTCCGGGGGCAACACGGGAGCGACGCCCTCCGCGTGGGTCTCGACCTCGTCGCGGTAGTCATGGACCTCCTTGATCTCCGAGCGGACCTCGCCGGGATCTTCGAGCTGGCGCGAGAGCACGAGCTGGTTGACCGAGAGGACGACGGTCAGCAGGGTGAAGTTCCCACCCACGATCGTGCTGAATAGGAAGTGAAGCGGCGCAGTGTTCGTCAGCGCCAGCAGATCCGCCGCCGCCATCCAGACCAGAACGGCCGCGACCGGTACGAGCGATCCGGCGGCGACGGCCCAGCGGGACCCGTCGAGCAGGATCCAGTCCACCGCTCGATCCACGATCCCCTCGTGGTGTCTCTCGACGTCACTCATCGGGCGTCGTTTACGGTCACAACCCGGAAAACCTAACGCCTCAGTCCTCGTGTGGCGGTTCGCGATCGTCCTCGTCCTCGCTCTCGGTCCCGGGGTCGGCTCGCTCGCGCAGTCTGAGAGCGACGCTCTCGGCGTGGGCCTCAAGCCCCTCGGCACGCGCGAGCGTGTCGATGGTCGGGGAAAGCGAGTCGAGACCATCGGAGGAGAGGCGCTGGACCGTACTCGCACGGAGGAACTGCTCGACCGACAGCCCGCCGGTGACCTTTGCCAGTCCGTTCGTCGGCAGGACGTGGTTCGTTCCGCTGGCGTAATCGCCCGCGGCGACGGGGGTATGGGCACCGAGGAAGACGCTGCCCGCGTTGTCGATCCGTGAGAGGATCGCCTCGTCCTCCGCGGCCTGGATCGAGAGGTGCTCGGCGGCGTACTCCTCGGCGAAGAGGATCGCCTCGCTCATCGATCGGGCGAGGAAGACGCCGCTCGTCTCGTTTTCGAGCGCCGTGCGGATCGTCCCCTCGCGTTCGCGATCGACGGCCTGTTTCTCGGCCGTCTCGACGATCGCTTCGGCGACCTCGCGGTCGGTCGCGACGGCGACCACGGAGGCGTTCTCGTCGTGTTCGGCCTGTGCGAGCAGATCGCTCGCGACGAACCCCGGATTCGCCGTTTCGTCGGCGAGCACGAGGACCTCGCTGGGGCCGGCAAGGAAGTCGATCTCACAGTCGCCCCGGACCTCGGCCTTCGCGGCAGTGACCCACCTGTTTCCGGGCCCGACCACTTTCTGTACTCTCGTGACCGACTCCGTCCCGTAGGCCAGCGCCCCGATCGCCTGGGCGCCCCCGACGCTGTAGATCTCGTCGGCCCCCGCGGCGTGGATCGCCGCCAGCGTCACGGGGTTGATCTCCTCGGCGGGCGGGGTCGCCACACAGACGGTCTCGACGCCCGCCACTTTCGCGGGGATGACTCCCATCAGCGCGCTCGAGGGATAGGCCGCTGCGCCGCCGGGAACGTAGACGCCGACGCGATCGAGGGGACGAAACCGCCGTCCCAGCTCGCGTCCCTCCTCGAACTCCTCGCGCCAGTCCTCGGGCCGTTGGCGCTCGTGAAACTCCCGGACGTTTCCGGCGGCGGTTTCGATCGCCTCGCGCGTTCCGGGATTGACCTCCTCGTAGGCGCGCTCGGCGGCGTCGGTGACGTCGAGGTTCCCCACGTCGACGCCGTCGAACTCCCGGCAGAACTCCCGAACGGCGACGTCACCCTCCTCGCGGACGCGCTCGGTGATCTCGCGGACGTCGCCTCGAACCGTCTCGATACCCGCATCGCGCTCAAACAGCGCATGCCGGCGGTCGGGGTCCAGATCGGCGATGGACTGAACGTTCATGTCCTCGCTTCGACCGTGCGTCGAAAAGTCGTTTCCATCGCGCTATGCCAGCAGACCGGCGAGAAGCACGATCCCCATCAGCACCACTGCGGCCCCACCGAAGACGAGCACGAACGCGAGGACGGTGCCGAGCATCCCGTCATCGTACAGGAACTCCTCGATGACCCCGCGAACGTTCTCGACGAAGGTGGTGAATCGGTCGTCCATGGTCAACTCGACCGTAGGTGCCGATGGTCCATCAGTGAACCGGTCGGACCGTACGTCGCGTCGGAAAATGTCGCCCGGAACACTAACGACCGGTCTCATCCCGTGGCGGCGTGCCGCGTCGACCGGGAAACCCTCGTGCCGGGCAGGTTGCGCGAGGCTCCAAAGGAACCCCAAACGCGAATCGCAAACCGTATGCGAACCGACTACCGTCGATTCGCGTTTCACGCTCGTCCGGACCGCACATGTCGCACACCCGGGTTCGCCGCACGATCATCGCTCCCGACTGGGAGTACTCCGGCGGGGACTTGAGGTGTGCACTCTCTCTACGGTCGCCGCGTGATTAAGCCCTACGCCCGACCCGTGGTCACGAGCGCTCCGCCGGCCATCGGCGAGGGCGTGGAGTCCGGGTGAGGACAGGTATTTGCTCGTCGATACCCTAGGGTCGATCCCGATGTCCCTCCCCGATCGAGCCGCACTCTCGCGTCGCGAGTACCTGAAGGGTCTCGTCGCCGTCGGCGGGACGAGCGCGCTGGCGGCGTGTCTCGACGAGAAATCGGAGGTCGAGATTCCGACAGGCGATCCCGGTTCGGTCCCCGAGCGCCAGCACGCCTGGAACGACGTGTTGTCCGCCGACAACGAGAACATCGTTCCTGCTCGACACCACGTTCTCCTCTCGCTCTCGCTTTCCCGCGATCCGACCGACGAGGATCGCGAACGCTTCGAGACGGCGCTCGGAACGCTCGAACGCGCCTACGAGTGGAGTCACGACGGACTACTGTTCACCGTCGGGTACACCCCGGCGTACTTCGATCGGTTCGAGGCCGACGTTGATCTCCCTGAGCCCACGGCTCTTACCGACTTCGAGTCCCCGACGTTCGAGGACGGCGACCTCCAGATCCACCTCGCGAGCGATCACACCCAGGCGGTGCTCGCCGCAGAGGAGGCGCTGCTCGGCGAGGTCGAGGAGGTAAACGGTATCAACGCCGAGACCGCCATCGCCGATCTCGTGACCGACCGTGAACGGCTCACGGGTTTCGTCGGCCCCGGCCTGCCCGCCGACCACCAGGACACGCCGGGTGTACCCGACTCCGAGCCGATCCACGAGGAGGCCCCCTTCTTCATGGGGTTTCGATCGGGATTCGACGAGAGCCAGGCGAGCGAGGACCGGGTGACGATCGAGGAGGGTCCGTTCGCCGGCGGCACCACCCGGCACGTCGAGTCGCTGTCGATCGATCTGCGCCAGTGGTACGAACAGGACTCGCAGTTCCAGCGGGTTGCGAAGCTGTTCAGCCACGAACACGCTGAGGAGGGTCTCGTGGGCGAGTACGGGGAGAAGCTCGAGAACTCGAACGGGCTGACCGAGCAACGGATCGAGAACACCGTCGCTGACGCCCGCGAACACGGCGTCGTCGGGCACGCACAGAAGGCCGCCCGTGCCCGCGAGGACGGCGACCCCCTCCTGTTGCGCCGGGATTTCAACACTACCGACGCGGACCGTCCCGGTCTGCACTTCCTGTCGCTTCAGCGCGAGATCGACGACTTCGTCAGGGTTCGCGAGGCAATGACCGGCCAGGGCCTCGCCGAGGGAACTGGAGTCGGTTCGATCACCAACAACGGGATCCTCCAGTACATCACGGTTCGCCGCCGCGGCAACTATCTCGTCCCGCCGCGGGAGCTGCGGGCGTTCCCGACGCCGGAACCGGAGGGCTAGCGGAGTCGAGCTCCGTTACAGGGTGTACTCCGACTCGTGGAACTGGACGTATCGCCCGTTTCGGAATCCGAAGCGGGTCATTCGGTACTGGAGGATGAGCCGCGTCGCATCGAAACCCGCGCCGAACTTCCGGCGGAACATGTCGAAGCCGTCCGTCTCCGCGAGCATTCGGTCGGCAATCCGGAAGGTGCGGTCCCAGTCGGCGGGCGTGTAGTCCTCGACCAGCTCGGCCATCGAGACGTTGCGCAGGATCTCCGTCCCGATCCGGCCCTTCCACGTGTCGTTGTAGGTCTCCAGATCGCCGATTGCGGCGAGCCGACCCGCGATCCTTCCCGAGCGGACCGCGACGTGATACCCCCCTTCGTGGAACGCCGAAGTGGTCCCCATCGCCCCGCCGACGACGGCGACTCCCGCCTTCGTGGGCGAGTCGATCGGCCGGGTCGAGGAGATGGGATAGGCCTCGGTGCCGCCGCGCTTCCCGCGATCCTCGACGAGGGGAAAGTCCTCCTCGACGTCGTAGCGGTCGCCGTACTCGCGTTCGAGCAGTCGCCGAAGGTAGACCGCGCCGGAGGGGAGGCGCTCGTCTTCGGGATCGAGCAGGGGGTAGTCCTCGGGGTTCTCGACGTCCGCGAGATCCATCCCGATCGGCATCGTCAGGCCGACGCGGGCGACGGTGCCGTCGTTGGGAAAGACCCACGGGTAGGCGGTGCGACCGGGGATGTGTCCCCACCAGAACCTCAGTAGGTCCTCCTCGAAGACCTCCTCGGGGAACCGGCGGTGTTCCTGGTAGGCGATGTGGTTCGCGTGCGTGCCCAGACGATCGCCCATCGATCCCTCCGAGAGGAACTGGTCGAGGACGGGGATCGTGACAGTTCGCTGGGGACCGTCCGCGAGCACGAGATGCTCGGCCTCGATCTCGCTGCCGTCGCCCAGCGCCAGGCGATGGACGTGTCCCGACGAGAGGTCGCTCTCGACGTTCTTGACCGCCGTGCCGACGCGATACTCTGCACCCGCTTTCTCCGCCCGTTCGCGCAGCCAGTCGTCCATGCGCGGACGATCGAATGTGAACCCGAACCCCGAGTAGGACGACTCGATCCCGGTCGAACGCATCGTACAGCGTTCCGTGGGACCGACGAACTCCGTCCCGTCGATCTCCCGGAGGACGACCTCGTCCGGGATCTCCTCGAATGGAATCCCCATGATGTCGACCCAGTAATCGAGCATCCCGGCGGCGTCCGTCGAATCCGGCCCCAGCTCGGCACGATCAGCACGCGGGACGCCCTTCTCGACGACGACCGTCCTCGCGTCCCGCTTGGCGGCCTCCTCGGCGGCCGCCATGCCGCCGGGGCCGCCACCGACTATCGCGACGTCAACGCGCTCCATACACCGAAAACCCGGTGCAGGTCCCTTAAACCCCCTGAATCACCCCGCCGTAGTGCCGCCCGCCCCACGAGGCCCGAGGGTTAAGTCCCGGCGACGAGAGGTCCCGGTATGGGAAACCGACCCGACGTCCTCGTCCTCCGGCGGGGAACCCACGGCATGCCAGTCGCGGACCTCAGGGACGAGATCGGCGAACGACTGCCCGAACACGACGTGCGCGCGGCGACGACCCCACGCGAGGAGCGCGAACTGATCTGCGAGGCGCCGATCGCCGTCGGCATGGGGATCGACGAGGAACTGCTCGGCCACGCCGGGGACCTCGATCTGTTCGCGTGCGCGTACGCCGGCACGGGCCACCTCCCGATGGACGCCTTGGAGGAGGCGGGCGTCCGGGTGACCAACGCCGCCGGCGTCCACGGTCCGAACATCGCAGAACAGGTGGTCGGCTCGATCCTCGCCTTCTCGCGGCGCTTCTTCGAGGGACGCGACCGCCAGGCGAACCACGAGTGGCGCCACTACCAGGTCGGCGAGTTCATGGGCTCGACGGTAACGGTCGTGGGACTCGGCGCGATCGGGGAGTCGATCGTCGAGCGGCTGGAGGGGTTCGGCGTCTCGAGCATCGGCGTGCGCTACACCCCCGAAAAGGGCGGCCCGACCGACGAGGTGATCGGGTTCGACGAGGAGGCGCTGCATGAGGCACTCGCCCGGACCGACGCGCTCGTGCTCGCCTGCCCGTTGACCGACACCACCGAGGGTCTGATCGGCGAGGAGGAGTTCGTCACGCTGCCCGAGGACGCCCTGCTCGTGAACATCGCCCGCGGTCCGGTCGTCGACACCGACGCGCTCGTGGACGCGCTCCGGCGCAACAAACTTCGCGGCGCGGCGCTCGACGTGACCGATCCCGAACCCCTTCCCGAAGAACATCCGCTGTGGGACTTCGGAAATGTCCAGATCACGCCCCACAACGCCGGGCATACGCCGAGGTACTACACGCGGCTCGCGGACATCGTCGCGGAGAACGTCGAGCGACTCGACGCGGGCGACGAGGAGTTGGAAAACCGAGTCCTATAGATATCCCTGTTCGGCGAGCAGTTCCCCGTTGAGCACGCTCGCGCCCGCCGCGCCCCGCAGCGTGTTGTGTGCCAGGCAGTTGTACTGCAGTCCCGTTTCGCTCTCGCGCAGGCCGCCGGCGGAGATCTGCATGCCGTCTTCGCGCTCGCGGTCGAGCCGGGGCTGGGGGCGTTCGGGCTCCTCGAAGACCCGAATCAGGGGGTCGGGCGAACTCGGGAGGTCGAGCGGCTCGTATTCGGCCATCGCGCGGGCGGCGTCCTCGGCGCTCGCGTCCTCCTCGGTCTCGACCCAGAGGTTCTCGAGGTGGCCGTCGATGGTCGGGATCCGATTACAGGACGCCGAGACGGTCGCGTCGTGCATCGAGAGCTCCGCGCCGTCGAACCCGCCGAGCAGTTTGCGCGATTCCGATTCCATCTTCTCCTCCTCGCCGCCGATGTGCGGGATGGCGTTGTCGATGATCTCCATCGAGGTCACGCCCGAGTAGCCCGCACCCGAGACCGCCTGCAGGGTGGCGACGTGGACCCGCGAGAGTCCGAACTCATCGAGCGCTTTCAGGGTAGGGACCATCGTGATCGTCGAGCAGTTGGGGTTTTTCACCATCGCGCCGTCCCAGCCCCGCGAGTCGCGCTGGACCTCCAGCAGGCCGAGGTGGTCGGCGTTGACCTCCGGAATGACGAGGGGAACGTCCTCGGCCATGCGCTGGTTCGAGGAGTTCGACGAGACGACGTAGCCCGCCTCACAGAAGTCGGACTCGACGCGCTCGCCCACGGAGGAGGGAAGCGACGAGAACAGCAGGTCGACGTCGTCGATCGCGTCGGGGTCGGTCTCGGCGACCGTGATCTCGGCGACGTCCTCCGGGATGGGCGTACTGATTCGCCATTTGGCGGCCTTCCGGTATGGCTTGCCCGCGCTATCGGGGCTGGCGGTGAGCGCCCGGATCTCGAAGTCAGGATGGGGATCGAGCAACTGAATGAGTCGCTGGCCGACGGCACCGGTCGCACCGAGAACGCCTACGGTGTGAGTCATTACCGAAGGTAGGGAACAGGTCGTTCAAAACGGTTTGGATCGGGCGCTTCCAATGGGGGTGGTGATACTGGCAAGTTCTGTTGGAGGCGTGAAACCGACGACCCGATCGATACGGCCCACGCTAGACGGTCGATAGGCGGGACAACGGAGTCGTCTACTGGGGCTGCTGCTGGTCGTGTTTGCGGGTGACGTAGCCCGCGATCCGGTTCCGGACGCCCTTGGATTCGATGTTCGTGAGCTCGCGGACGCTGTTTTTGTTGTGCTCGAAGTCGCCGCCGAAGGCTTCGGGGTAGCGCTCCAGCAGGAGCGCACCCGTCTTCTTGACGTAGGCCGGTTTGATCGCCATGTCCGGGTGTACTTGTGTCTCGGCCTAAAAGGATTCGTTTCGCCGACTCCAGTCGGCGTGCTCTGCGAGTCGCGAGAACGCCTCGCGCTCGCGCTCGCTTCCGCAGCGCTCGACGACACGCTCGAAATACGAGAGACGCGCCTCCAGTTCATCGGTGTCGTAACTCGGGACGTCGAGTCGCGACGCGGCGACCGTCGCCTCGATCACGGCGTAGTGACCCCGCGAGGTCGTCGGCACCACACGCGTCTCGACCCTCGACTCGACGGGCGTGAGTTCCCACTCCTCCCAATGGGTGCCGCCCGACTCCCCGCCGTCGACCCGATCGACCTCGACGCGGACCCAGGCGTCCGCCGAGGGGAGAACCGGGTCGTCGCGTTCGTGGATCGAGCAGGCCGCCGCGACGAAGTCGACGGGGTCGCGCGTGAACTGGACGTATCCCTCGCCCTCGCGGCGGAAGTTCCGTCGTGTCCGGGTGTTGCCCCACGTTCGAGCGGTGATCGGCTCGCCCGCGAAGAGACCGAGCGCAGCGAAGTTCCAGCGGCCGTTCGGACCCAGCGTCGCGACGACCGACTCGGTGACGCCCGCGAGTTCGACCGGCCAGTCACCTCCATCCCCGTTTTCGGTCACGGCCCTGTCCCCCGTTCGAGGGCGATGAACAGACCGGCGGCGACGATGTCCGCGGTCGTTCCGGGATTGATCCCACGCTCGACGAACTCCTCGGCGAGCTCCCCGAGCGCCTCGCGGTCCCCGAGCGCCTCGGCGACCCGAGCGCTCGCCTCCCGGGCCACGTCCTCACCGTGTCTCTTCGAGACGAGCGTGTCCGGGCGCTCGGCTAGCTCCTCGCAGAAGACCGCCGCCGCCCGGTCGGAGAGCGGTCCCGAGCGTTCCTCGATTCGACCTGCCGCCCGGAACGAACGCTCGAACCCGCCGGTCCACTCGCGAGCCACGTCGTCCTCGCCGTCGCCGAGCGCCATGACGTCCAGAAGCGTGAGCCCGCGCTCCTCGACGGCGGGGACCGCAGTCGATCCCCGGCGAACGTCGAGGTCGGCCGCCCCCTCCGGCGGCTCGGAGACGAACACCGAACAGTGCGCGAACGCCCGGTAGAAGTCCGCTGCGTCCGCGACGGTGGTGTTCTCCACGACGCGGTCGACACCCACGGGCGAAGGATCGTCCTCGCTTGCGGCCCGGACGAGCGGGGTGAGTAACAGCAGCGCGCCGAACTGGGTGTTCCTCCCGTGACGATCGGCCATCCCCCGCACAGCGTGCCGGAAGGCCTCGCCGACGGGATCGGACTCCGCCGCGCGCAGTCCCGCGCCCGCGCCGACCGCGCCCGTCAGGAAGTCCTCGAAGCGGAGGTCATCGAGGTTTCGCTCCCGATCGACGTTACCGGGTTTGGGCGTTCCAGCGACCTCGAGCAGGAGGGCGATCTGGGCGTTCTCGGCGGGTCTCATGCGCTGGCCTCCCGTTCGGCCCAGTCGTCGACCGCCTCGCGGACCCGTGCGAGCACCCGCGGGTCGTCGCTCGGCCGCCCCACGCTGACCGCGTCCGCGCCGAGAGCGAGGTACTCGCGGACGCTTTCTCGACCCCGGACGCCGTTGTTGGCGATGGCGAACAGGTCACTCGCTTCGCCCACCGTCCGGATCACGGGTTCGGAGTCCATCGCGTCGACGTGAACCATCTCTGCCCCCGCGCGTTCGACGGCGCGCGCGGTCGCCGCGAGATCCACACCGGGTACCTCCGCGCGGACCTTCACGCTCACTCGCGCGTCCACCCCGGCCGCCGCGCGCACCTGCTCGCACAGCCGATCGGGGTCCCGAAGCAGCGCCTCCCCACAGCCGACCTCCCGAAGTTCCTCCTGGCGGCAGTGGGCGTTGATCTCGCAGATCGCATCGTGCTCGCGACAGATCGCCGCGGCCTTCCGAACCGGTTCGGTCGAGGTGCTCCGGACGTTGAACCCCGTCTCGATGTCGATATCGGAGAGCGCTTCGAGCTGCTCGTCGACGAACCCGACGGGATCGGTCGGTAGGAACTCCTCGCGGTCCCGGGCGACCAGCTTCCGGGCCGCCTCCCGCGAGGGCCCGTCGAGCGCGATCCCGCCGAGGATCGCACCGTCGACGTACTCGCTCGCCGCCCGGGCCCACCCAGCGTCCGATTGCCCGCTCAGGCTCGCGGCGACCACGCGCATCAGGCCACCCCCGAAAGCGCCTCGCGGACCGCTCGCGCGACGCGGACCGCGTCCTCGGGCGAGTCCATCGTCGTGTCGGTACGAACGGTCGGCCGGTGCAGATCGGTTTCGTCGGTCGAATCCAGCACGAACGCGTCGGCGAAGGGGTAGGCCTCGGCGACGCCCCGCGTGGAGGGCTCGTGGCCCGTCGCGGCCAGCAGGTCGCCCGCCGGCCCGGAGAACACGCGGTCCTCGACGAAGGGCGAGACAGCGACCACCGGAGTCTCGGCAAGCGCCCGCTCGACCCCCTCGACCGCCCGGATCGGCCCCACGCTGGTGACCGGGTTCGAGGGACCGATCACGACGGGGTCGGAGAGCGCCTCGCGGATGGGGTCGGTTGTGTCCGCCTCCCCGCGGAACTCCACGTCCTCGATCGTCGGCTCCCCCCGATGGCCGACCCAGAACTCCTGGAAGTGCATGGGTCCCTGAGGTGTGTGAACTAGCGTCGCCAGCGGATCGTCGCTCATCGGCACGAGGTCGATCTCGAGGTCGAACGCCCCCGCGAGCGTGCGGGTGACCTCGGTCAGCGTCCGGCCCTCGTCGAGCAGGCTCGTCCGGGTGATATGGATCGCTCTGTCCCTATCTCCGATCGTCATGAACTCCGCGACGCCCGAAAACCGCCGCCAGCGGGCGATCTCCCTGCCGGCGGTCTGGCGTTCGTCGGCGAGATATCGGGGCCCACCCTCGAGCCCGGCCCGCTTGGCCAGCTCGAACAGGAACTCGTCGGTCTCATGGGTGTCCCCATCGATCCCCCACCACGTCTCCCGGTCGAGGACGCCCGCGCGCTCGAACAGCACGGTGTCGACGTCCGGCGAGACGAACAGCCCGCCGAGTTCGACGTCGTCGCCGGTGTTGGCGACCACCGTCGTCTCCGCGGAATCGAAGACGTCCTCGATTCCCGAGAGGAGCTTCGGCGTTCCGGTCCCCCCGGAGAGGAACGTGACCATACGCGGGGTAGGCGGGGGCTCGGCCTTAAGCGCTCGCTCTCAGTAGGGGATCAGCGTGAGCACCAGCGCGAGAAACGGTATCAGGACGATGAGCATCGTGATCGCGTACCCGAACATCTCGCGGGCCCTGATCCCCGTGATCGCGAGCAGCGGCAGCGCCCAGAAGGGGTTGAACAGGTTGGTGTGGGCGTCGCCCACGGCGTAGGCGATCGTCGCCTGTCCGACCGGAACCCCGAGGTCCTGGGCGGCGGCGATCACCGACGGCCCGAGGACGATCCACTCGCCGCCGCCCGAGGGAACGAACATGTTGACGATCCCCGCAGTGATCCACGCGACGGCCGGGAACGTCTCGGGCGTCGAGACCGCAAGCAGGGTCTCGGCGACGGTCTCCGAGAGCCCCGAGGCGTTCATCATCCCCTGGATGCCCGCAAGAAGGGAAACAGGAGGATGATCCCCGCGGCGGCCTCCGCGGCGTCGCCGAAGCGCTCGCGGTAGTATCGCGGGCGGGCGTAGATCGCGAGCCCGAGAAACAGGAACCCGAAGTTCAACACGTTCAGGTTGAGCGCACCCAGCCCCTCGGTGAGAAAGGTGTAGCCCACGACCGCGATCGCCGTCAGCGCGATGACGCCGCCGAGCAGTCTGCTGTTGTCGATCCGCTCGGCCGGGACGTCAGCCCCATCCCCAGCCGTCCCGGCCACCGCGGCTCCGGGCGCCTCGAAGTTGAGGTTTTCCTCGGGGACGTAGTCGGTGATCGGTTTCGCGCCCCCGCTCGGTGCAAGGGCGTACAGCGCGAGCGAGGCGAAGACGATCGAGGTGGCCGAAAGCGAGAGCGCGTAGCTGCTGAAGACCGTCTCGGTCGTCGAGACCACCGAGTCGACCATGCCGAGTTCGATGAACTCGTTGCCGGGCGTGTTCAACAGGAGGGGGGCCGACCCCGAGAGCCCCCAGTGCCACGTCAGCCCCAGGCCCATGTAGCCCGCGACACACAACAGCGGGTAGTGGGCGTCGATCCCCCGCTCGTAGGCCGTCTTACCCATCTCGCGGGCGAAGATCGCGCCGATGATGAGGCTGAACCCCCAGTGGATCCACGCGATCCCCATGGAGAACGCGCCCACGAGCGCGGCGGCCTGCTTGCCGTCGTTGGGCAGGTAGGTCAGCCGCCGGAGCGCCCGGTTCACCCGCGGGTGGTAGGCGACGACGTAGCCCGTCATCAGGATCAGCGTCATCTGCATGGCGAACTCCAGGAATAGCCAGAAGCCGTCGAACCAGAAGAAGACCATCTCGACGGGGCCGGCCCCCTCGACGACGATCCCCGCCAGAAAGACGATATACGAGAGGATGATCGCGAAGAGGAACGGACTGGGCATCCACCGCTCGATGACGTCGGCCATCCGCTGGCCGAAGCGCTCGATCGCCGTCTCGCCCGCCACGCCTTGTGAAGACATATCACGGAGTTTCCGAGGATAGTATATAAAAATATCCGAAA
>CAYVQH010000013.1:0-28137 GCA_964454105.1 uncultured Halobacteriales archaeon
GGAGCCCGCCCTCGAGGAGTACGAGCACTACTTCGACGACGTGCTGCGGATGAAATCCCACACCCGCTCGGCGGAGGTAGAGAGTCTGCTCGCGGAGCTGGGTGAGGTGACCGGCGCCTCGGGCGAGATCTACAACATGCTCTCGAACGCGGATCTGGAGTTCCCCACCGTCGAGGACCCCGACGGCGAGGCCGTCGAGATCACGCAGGCGAACTTCACGAAGCTCCAGAAGAATCCGAATAGGGAGTTTCGCCGCGAGGTCTACGAGGGCTTTTACGACACCTGGGAGGAGGTCCGCAACACCGTCGGCAGCTCCTATAAGAACAGCGTGAAGGCCGACGTGAAGCTCGCGCGGGCGCGCAACTACGACACCGCCCGCGAGGCGGCGATGGACGGGCCGAACATACCCGTCGAGGTCTACGACAACCTCGTCGACACAGTCCACGACAACCTCGACACCCTCCACCACCACGCGGAGCTCAAACGCGAGGCGCTCGGCGTCGACGAGCTGCGGATGTGGGACCTCTACATGCCCGTCGCCGAGGGCGAGAGTCCCGATCTGGAGTACGACGCGGCCGCCGACCACGTCGTCGAGGCGCTCGCGCCGCTTGGCGAGGAGTACCAGTCACGGGTCGCGGAGGGCCTCGACTCGCGGTGGGTCGACGTCTACGAGAACGCCGGCAAACAGTCGGGCGCCTACTCGGGGGGCACGTACGACACCCAGCCGTTCATCCTGATGAACTACCAGGACGACATCCCCTCGATGTACACGCTGGCCCACGAGCTGGGCCACTCGCTGCACTCCCAGCTCACCAGCGAGAACCAGCCGTACGTCTACTCGGGCTACGAGATCTTCGTCGCCGAGGTCGCCTCCACGGTCAACGAGGCGCTGCTGACCCGCCACCTGCTCGACACTGTCGAGGACGAGCGCTTCCGGCTGCACGTGCTCAACGAGTACCTTGAGCGCTTTCGCTCGACGCTGTATCGCCAGACCATGTTCGCGGAGTTCGAACACCGCGCCCACGAGATCGACGAGGAGGGCGGCGCACTCACGCCCGACGCGCTCGACGAACTGTACGGCGAGCTCAAAGGCGAGTTCTACGAGCCCGCGGCGGTCGACGACCGGATCGCCCGCGAGTGGATGCGCATCCCGCACTTCTACCGGGCGTACTACGTCTACCAGTACGCGACGGGGATCAGCGCCGCGGTCGCGCTCTCGCGGAAGATCCTCGAGGAGGGCGAGCCCGCCGCGGCGGACTACCGCGAGTTCCTGCGCTCGGGTTCGACGGAGTACCCCCTCGAGCTGCTCGAGACGGCGGGCGTCGACATGCGCTCGCCCGAGCCCATCGAAGACGCGCTTTCGGTGTATGAGGAGTACCTCGGGGAGATGGAGACGCTGCTCTGAGATATCGGCCGCCACCCAAAGGCACTTTTAACACGGTTTCCTAGTGAGGGTAGCAATGGCCCACAGTCCCTCTGTCCCCGACAGACCGCATCTCGATCTGGACCCGGAGATGCCCGAGGGAGAGCAGCTCACCGCGTTGCGGGACCACTACGTCGATCTCGTCCGCATCAACGACCAGTTGGAGGACCGGATCGAGGACGCGACCGACCGGCGCGAAACCCTCCAGGAGCGAGTCGACGAGCTCGAGCGCGAGAACGGCACGCTCAAGACCGCCTCGCTGTACGTCGCGACCGTCGAGGAGTTCACCGACGACGGCGCGGTCGTCAAACAGCACGGCACCAACCAGGAGGTGTTGACCGAGATCGATCCGTCGCTCGCGGAGGGCATCGAGGCCGGCGACCGGGTCGCGGTCAACGATTCGTTCGGTGTGGAGACGACTCTCGACGTCGAAACCGATGCGCGCGCGCAGGCGATGGCCGTCGAGAAGAGCCCCGACGTTTCCTACGCCGACATCGGTGGGATCGACGAGCAGATTCGCGAGGTCCGCGAGGCCGTCGAGGACCCGCTTTCGAACCCCCAGCAGTTCGCCGAGGTCGGCATCGATCCGCCGGGCGGCGTTCTGCTGCACGGACCGCCGGGAACGGGCAAGACGATGCTGGCGAAGGCCGTCGCCAACGAGACCGACGCCACCTTCATCAAGATGGCCGGATCGGAGTTGGTACAAAAATTCATCGGCGAGGGGTCACGGTTGGTCCGTGACCTCTTCGAACTGGCCCGGGAACACGAGCCGGCGATCGTCTTCATCGACGAGATCGACGCGATCGCGGCCAAACGTACCGACTCCAAGACCTCGGGCGACGCCGAGGTCCAGCGCACGATGATGCAACTGCTCAACGAGATGGACGGCTTCGATGAGCGCGGCGATATTCGCATCATCGCGGCGACCAACCGCTTCGACATGCTCGATCGCGCGATCCTGCGCCCGGGCCGCTTCGACCGTCTCATTGAAGTGCCCGAACCCGACGCCGAGGGTCGTGAACTCATCTTCCAGATCCACACCCGCGACATGAACGTCGCCGATGACGTCGACTTCGAGGGCCTCTCCGAGGACACCGACGGGTTCAGCGGCGCGGAACTCGCGAGTCTCTGTACCGAGGCCGGGATGTTCGCCGTTCGGGACGACCGGACCCAGGTCACCACTGCGGACTTCGAGGGGGCTCTCGAGAAGGTCGCCACCGACGCCGAGAACGACCCACGTTACTACGTCTACTGAACCGAACCCCCTTTGGTTCGGTCGGGCCGAGTTCGGGTATGGGTATGGAGATCCGCATCGTTCGGGGGAGCGCGCGTGCCCCCACCGAGATGGCCTCGTACGACGCCGCCCTCGCCGAGGCCAACGTCCACAACTACAACCTCACGCACGTCTCCTCGGTCGTTCCTGCCGACGCGAGCGTCGAGTTCGTCGACGCCGCACCCGACCTCGGCCCCGCGGGCTACGGTCTGACGGTGGTCGAAGCCCGTGCCAGTAGTTCCGAACGACCGGTCAGCGCCGCCCTCGCATGGGCGGAAAGCGAGGAGGGACCGGGTCTGTTCTACGAGGCCGCCGGCGAGGAATCCCCGGAAGAGACACGCGAACGCGTCGAGCGCGGTATCGCTGCCGGGATGGATCTCAGAGAGTGGTCCTTCGAAGACGCCGAGACCGCCGTTTCCCGCGCCGAACCCGATGGCGGGTTCGCGACGGCAGTCGTCCTCGCAGTCTACGGCCAGGGCCGCCCGATCCGGTGACGGGAAAAGTATTTATTTCAGTACATGTTTGGTATATATCATGAAACGCAGACAGGTTCTCGGTAGCATTGCGGGGATGGCCGCCCTCGCGGGGTGTCTCGGAGACGAGAGCCGCGAGGAGTACCCGTGGCCGGTCGTCGAGGAGGACGCTCTGGAGGGATGGGAGCGCCGGAGCGAACGGAGCGACGAGTACGACGTCTCCTATTGGGGCATCGATGCTCTCGTGGTTCACGAACGGACCCGTACTTACGAACACGCCCCGCTTCGCGATGCCCTCGACGAGTTCAGCGACGGTACGATCGATCGCGGCCTCACCCGGTTCGTCGCCTCGCGGATGACCCTCGAGGGGATCGGCCGGCGGTTCGCGACGCCCGAGCGACTCGTCGACGACGCCATGGCGGGCGTCGAGTCGGAGTTTCGTTCCCGGGGGTTCGACTCGTTCGAACGGATCGAACCCAGGGACCCACGCCCCGAGACCGACGGCGAGGTCGTCGAGTATCAGGGTCAACGGGACGTCCCCTCGTTCACCCAGGACGTCGATGCCTACGGCGTTTCGACGACGGTCGAACTCGGCGGCAACCCGCTCGATATCGAGGGGGTGTTCGCGGTCTGGAAGCCCGCGACCGACACCGCCTACGTCGCTGGCGGCGTCTTTCCGGCCGAGGACGCGCTCGAAACGCTCGCCCCCGGTACCGGCGGCATCGATCCCGCGAGCGTTCTCGACCTGGAGTTCGATCCCACGGAGTTCCGCGAGACGGTGATCGAACTGATCGAGGCGACCGGATGAGAGGGCGACGGACTTTTGACGTGCGGGCGCCTATCACGGCTGATATCAGTTCATGAATGGAAACACGCCGTACGCTGGGCTGCCGGAGACGACGAACGCCGGACAGCGTATGCCCGATGAGGCGCCCGAACTCACGGCGGACCAACGCCGGACGCTTCGTGCCGACCTCTCCGCGATCACCCGTCGCGTCCGGGAGTATCTGCCCGACGAATACGTCGTCGGCGCGGAGGTCAGTAGTGGCCAAAGCGGCCCCGAAGCGATGGTCGCCGTCCAGCCGCCGATCGGTCACCCGATCAGCGCCGGCTTCCAACCCGATCTCGACAGCGAGGAGTACATCACCGAGAACGACCGCGAGGAGGTCGCTCGTGGGCTGGCCGCGAGCGCCGCTCTTCAGGTCAAACACGCCGTCAGCGATGACGTCTCGCCCACAGCCCGGTGACGCTTTCGGTCCCACAGGCCGTCTACGACTCCCTTCTCTCACACGCCCGCCAGGGTGCCCCCGAGGAGGTCTGTGGCGTTCTCGGTGGTCGGGATTCAACTATCGAATCCGCTCACCGCGTTCCGAACGTCGCCGACCTGCCGACGACTCGGTACGAACTCGATCCCGAAACACAACTGCGGGCGATCGAGCAGGCGGAATGCGACGGCGAACTCCTCGGGTTCTATCACTCCCATCCCGAAGGTCCGCAGGAGCCCAGCGCCACCGACCGCGCGCAGGCGACGTGGGCCAACGCCTACTACGTCATCGTCTCGCTTCCCGAGGAATCGGTGACAGCGTGGTACTGGACCGGCGATCGGTTCGTCCGCGAGTCGGTCGACGTACGGTGATCGTCCGACACCGCGTCACTTCCCCCAGAAGGGATCGCGGCGGCGCCGTTTATCGAGGTACAGTTGGAGGACCTCACGCTCGTCGGCCGGGATGTCTTCGGTGAGTTCCTGTTCGAGGATCTTCGCGTGTTTCTCGGGGAGTTCGATCCAGAGCTCGTCGCCCTCCTCGATCTGCCTGCCGACGGTGGGGCCGTCGATGGCGACGCTCACGCGCTTTCCCTGGCGTGCCTCCTCGACGTCCTCGCCCTGTTCCTGGATACCCTTGATCCGTCCGACCCGCGTCGGTTCGTTACCCTCGAACTTCGCGACCCGGGCGTTGTTCTTGACCGCCCCGCCGAGGACCTCGACGCCGACGACGGCGGGGTCGTTCTGGCGGAAGGTATGGTCCATCAATAGCTGGAACCGACCGGGCCGCGTGATGTTGTCGAGGATGGTCTCCTGTTGGGCGCGTTTCGAGTCCTCGACGAACGCGTCGTACTCCTCGACGAGCTGGTAGATCACGTCGTCGCGGAAGATCCGGACGTCGCTCTCGTCGGCCTGCCGGCTGGCGTCGGCGAGGGTCTCGACGTTGAACCCGAGGATCGCCCGGTGGACCGAGTCGTCGGCCGTGCTCGCGACCGAGACGTCACGGGGCGCGATGTCGCCGACCTCGGCCCGCACGACCGGGATCTCCGCCTCCGACAGCGCGTTCGCCATGGCCTCCAGGCTCCCCAGCGTGTCGGCTTTGACGACGACGCCCTCCTCCTCGGTTTCGACCTCGATGCTGGCGAGTTCGGTCTCGACCTCCCGGATCACGTCGTCGATCTCCCGGTTTCGTACCACGCGGACCGGCGCACCGGCCATCGCCTCGTCGAGATCCGGGGCGGCGATCTTGATTCCGGCCGCGGCCCCCACCTGATCGACACGGTCGAACCGGCTCTCGGCACGGATCTCGGCGAGCGGCCGGGGCTGGAGCAGCGCGCGGACGTCCGTGACGATCGGGTCGTGGGTCCCCCCGACGACGATGGTCTCGTCTTCCCTGACGGTGCCGTCGTAGAGCACCACGTCGACGGTCGCGCCGAAGCCCTTCTCGTCTTTGACCTCCAATACGGTGCCCGCGCCGGGTCCCGTGACGTCGATCTCCATGGCGTCTTTCATGTACCGCTGGGAGAGGCCCATCAGGACCGTGAGGAGGTCGGGGATCCCCTCGCCGGTCATCGCACTGACAGGGACGACCCCGACGTTCTTCTGGAAGTCCTGGACCCGCCAGTACAGATCGGCGGAGAAGCCGTGATCCGAGAGCTCGCCGATCAACTCGTAGAGCCGTTCGTCCAGCCGCGAGCGCGCCCGGTCGCTCTGGGCCTCGTACGTCTGCTGAACGGGGCTGTCCTCGCGGGGGTTCCAACCCGGTACCGTGTCGATCTTGTTCGCGGCGACGATGAAGGGCGTCGAGGAGTCCTGCAGGATGTTGATCGCCTCGATCGTCTGGGGCTGGAAACCGTCGGTGACATCGACGACGAGGATCGCGATGTCCGCGAGCGCGCCCCCGCGCGATCGCAGCGTGGTAAACGAATGGTGGCCCGGCGTGTCGATGAAGAGGAGTCCCGGCAGGTCGAAGTCGTCGGGATCGACCAGTTGGCCGGCGACCCGTGAGACGACGTCCAAGGGCACTGCCGTCGCCCCGATGTGCTGGGTGATCGCGCCGGCTTCGCCCTCGATCACCGCCGAGCCGCGAATCTTATCGAGCAAGCTGGTCTTCCCGTGATCGACGTGTCCGAGAACGGCGACGATCGGGGTTCTGAGGTCCGACGATGTAGTCCGTGTTGTATCTGTATCCGACATGCTACCACCCGAGAAGTTCGTGTCCTATCCGAACGGGGCGCGGTAGTTAAGTCCATCGTAGCGTGCAAACCGGACGAATCGGCCCCGTGGCGTTTATTATCGTCCGCTCTCTTCTGTGGGGTATGTCGGAAATACTGGCGGAGAACCTATCGGGGAAGGCAGTCATGGGCGCTGATGGCGTCGAACTCGGGATGTTGTACAACATCACGATGGACGTCAAAAGCGGTGAACTCCACGAGCTGGTCATCACTCCGAACGACGACGTTACTGCGACGGATCTGGGTCTCACGCTCGATGAGGAAAACCGGCTTCGAATGCCCGTCAACCGGGTGCAGGCGGTCAAAGACTACATCGTCGTCCAGCGTTAAATGCACGTCCTCGATTCCTCAGCCTTCATCCACGAGTACCACACCACCGAACAGACCGCGAGCGTCCCGCTCGTCCGAGAGGAACTCGAAGACGAGAGCGCCTATCGCTACGACGCGATGGAGGGGTCGGGCATGCACATTCACATTCCGACCGATGAGACCATCGACACCGTCCGCCGGGCGGCAGACGAACTCGGCGACCTCGAGGAACTCTCACGGACCGACGTTCGCCTGATCGCGACCGCCTTCGAGCTCGACGGCACCCTCGTCACCGACGACTATGCGATGCAGAACGTCGCCGAGAAGCTCAACGTCACGGTCGAGGTGATCGCCCGCGAGGGAATCTCCGAACAGCGCCGCTGGACGTTCCAGTGTCAGGGTTGCGGTCGGGAGTTCGACGAGCAGCGCGATCGCTGTGAGATCTGCGGCAGTCCTCTTTCGCGAAAGAATCCGACCTAACGCGCGCCCATCTCGCGCCGTTCGAGTCCGATGACGACGAGCTGATGGAGGACTTCCGTCTCGGTGAGTTCGTACTCGCGTGCGATGGCATCGACCTTCGACGCCAGTTGATCGTCACACACGAGGCTGTACCGCTGAGTCATGTTCATTCATACGACCTCGGGGGATATAAAACTATGTCAGACATCTATAACTTCTGCACCGTACGTTACATGTCTCATGTCGGACGTGTTAGTCGACCAGGAGCCGGGTCTTCTCCTCGACCGCTCGAGCCTCCTCGAACTCGCCCTCGCCGAGCAGGCCGCGAGCCGCCCGCTTCCCCCATTCGACGGCCGGCTGCGTGAAGGTCGGTATCGAAAACAGCTCGCCCGCCACGACGCAGGCCGCTTCTAGTCCGTACAAGAGACCACCGAGCTCGTGGGCGTCGACCCGGTCGATCTCGATTCTGACGTTGGGCCGCCCCGCCGCCGCCAGACTCGCCTCCGTCGCCTCGAATTCCGCATCAAGCAGGGTCCCGAGATCGCTCCCGCCGAGATAGGCCAAGCCCTCCAACTCCGTCTCGGGTATCTTCACGTCGGCGCGTTCGCGCGGTCGAACGAACGTCGCCATCGCGTTTCGGGGTCCCGCCCGATACAGCTGGAGCTGGGAGTGCTGGTCGGTCGCACCGAGCGCCCGCGCCGGGAGTTGGCCGACCCCGTCCTTACCGAGACTTTCGGCCCAGAGCTGTGCGAACCACTCGGCGAAGGTCTCGAGGGACTCGGCGTAGGGCATCATCGCATTGACCGTCCAGCCCCGCTCGGCGAGCGCGTAGGTCGTCGCGCCGTAGGCGTAGGCGGGACACGAGAAGAGCGATCCCGAGAGGGAATCGGCCTCCGCACCCGCCCCCGCGAGCAGTCCTTCGACGTCGCCCCCACCGAGCGCCGCGACCGGCAGCGCGACCGTCGAGAGCGCCGAGAATCGGCCCGGAACCCCCGGCGGAACGTCCAGAGCGGGCAGATCGTGGCGCTCCGCGAGCCCTCGGAGATTGCCCTCCTCACCCGTCGTGACGAGGGTGCGCTCGGTCCAGTCGACGCCCGCTTGCTCCATCGCCTCGCGGGCGACGAGGAAGTTCGCGAGGGTCTCCGCGGTCGTTCCGGACCGGGAGACGACGTGTAATGCCGTCCGCGAGAGGTCGAGTGACTCGAGCAGCGTTCGGGTGTGATCGGGATCGACGTTGTCGAGGGTGTGGACGTCGATATCGACGTCGAGGGTGTCGGCGATCGTCGCCGCTCCGAGCGCGCTACCGCCGATCCCGACCACCAGTAGGGTCTCACAGTCGATCGGGTCGACCGCCGCGCGGATCGCATCGGGGTCGACGGTATCCGGGAGCGCGAGGGCGGCATAGCCGTGTTCGCGCTCGTCGATCCCCTGTGCAATGTGCGCGTGGGCGTCGGCGACTCGCTCGTCGAGCCGCTCCAGCGTCTCGCGCGAGACGCCGGGCGTGGCGACCGAATCCAGCGCGTTGCCGATGTCGACTTCCATGTTCGGTTGCGCGCGTGCGCGGCGCAAAAGGGTTGTGACCGTATGGCCGCCCGATCGGGTCGCTTATTCGGTCGCCTCCCCAAGCGTCAGTGATGGTCGAGGAGGAGACCTACGACGGCCTGCTCGGAAGCTTTCGATACTCCTACGGCGCGAGCGATTCGCGCGTCTACCGGGTGTACGTCGTAGTCAGCGCCCTCCTTTCGGTTCTGTTGGCGCTCCTGTTCACCTTCGCGCTGATCGGCGTCATCGCCGCCACCCTCGGGGCCTCCGAGTCGATCACCCTGGTGCGGTCGTTCTTCGTCCTCGTCGGGTTGCTGGTGATCGCGCCGATCCTCGCGCCCGTGTTGCTCGTCGCCCGTCACCACCGGAAGCGCCTCGATTCCGAGCGGCCCTACGATGCCGCGCTCGCGGTCAGCGGATACCTGTTCATCGGCGCGCTTTACGTCGGACTGGTGATATCGGTCCCTCCCGACCTCCAGGAGGCAACGAGCGGTTCGCTCGGCATCGTCGTTGAAGCGCTGTACGGTCTGCCGCCCGCGCTCGGGATCGTCCCGCCACTTCTCGGTGTGGTCCTCATCGGCGTGCTCCATCGGCGGTTCCGATAGGCGAAATCGAAAAAGGGCTCCGCGGCCACCGTCTCCCATGGATGAAACGAGCGGGACGTTCCTGGTGACACACGCCGACGACGATTCGGCCGTACTCAGGGACGTCGACACCGGACAGGTCCACACCCTCTCGTCGAACCCTGGGCTCTCCGAGGACGAGGCGATCGAGGGGACGATCGCGCCCGAACCGCCCGTCGAGGCGACGTGGACGATCGACGGGATCGACGACCGGCGCTCGCTCTCGGTCGAGGAGAGCGAGGAACCCCCGACCAGTCAGGAACGCGAGATAGCCGCCGCCCAGGGGATCGGCGAGATCACCCGACAGGAACGGGCGGGTGTCGGCGAACTCCACGTGCTCACCGTACCGCCCGAGCGGACCGACGAGGCTGCTGCGGAGATCCGTGACGACGAGGAGACGCTGGCGCGGGCGGCGCGCTACGGCGTCGAAAGGGTGGAGATCCGTGCCGAGGACGGGATCGTGAGCGTTCGGTATCTCCCCTAAACCGGCCCGCCGGCGCTCTGGACGCGCCAGCCGCCTTCGAGCCCGCAGGCCTTTCGAACCGTGTACTCGACCTCGGTCTCGCGGGTCACTTCGTTTCCGCCGTCGACCCGCTCGATCCGCAGCGGAACGTCGAGCGTGCTACCACAACAGCCCACGCCGACGAACTCCTCGCGTTCGTCGCCCTCCCGCACCTCCCCGAGGGTCTTCGTCAGATACGCCCGAAAGGCGCGTTTCTCGACCTGGAAGCGACCCCAATCGCTCAGGTCCGCCGGATACGAGAGAACCACGCGCGTCGCGTCGCTCGGTGCCATACCTGAGACAGGGATCGTGGGGACAAAAGCCCACGCCCGAACGGATAAGAAAGTTTATTTTTGGTCGTGCCCCAGCGCCCCACATGCCTGATTCGATGGTGCCGGAGGTCCCATACCCCCGGTACTCGAACCGCCAACTGGCGGCGGTCCCTCTTGCTCTTCTCGCGCTCTCGCTTCTCGTCATCGCGGGCACGTGGGCCGTTACCGGAACGCCGGTCGATCCCGGCATCGACTTCACGGGCGGCACCGAACTCCAGATCCAGACCGACGCTCCCCCGGAGGAGATCGGGGCTGCCTTCGAGTCCGAACCCGAATCGGTCCAGTCGATCGCCACCGGCGACGGCGCGTACCTCGTGACCTTCCAGTCGACCGACGCCGCGGCGATCGAGTCGCAGGCCGAAGCGGCCGGCTTCACCGTCACCTCGATATCGACCACCTCCGCCGCGTTCGGTGCCGAGACCCAACTGCAGGCGGTCGTCGGCGTCGCCATCGCGTTCGCGGGGATGAGCGCGCTAGTCGCGTTGATGTTCCGGACGTTCGTCCCCTCGATCGCGGTGGTCCTCTCGGCGTTCGCCGACATCGTCATCCCCGTGGCGCTGATGAACCTCTTCGGAATCCAGCTCTCGCTTGGCACCGTGGCGGCCCTGTTGATGCTGATCGGATACAGCGTCGACTCCGATCTCCTGCTCAACAACCACGTCCTCCGGCGGCGCGGCGACTTCTACGAGAGCACGTACCGCGCGATGCGGACCGGCGTGACGATGACCACCACGTCGCTCGTCGCCATGGTGGTGATGACGGTCGTCGCGACGGTCTTCGCGATCCCGCTGTTGCCCGCGATCGGGATCGTGCTGGTCTTCGGGCTGCTGGCGGATCTGATGAACACCTACCTGCTCAACGTGAGCCTGCTTCGCTGGTATAAGTACGAAGGGGTCAGCAGATGATCGGTACGATACGGAAACACTGGCGGATCACCCTGTTGGTCGTGTTAGTGCTGGTCAGTGGCGTCGTCCTCTTGGCCCCGGCGTTCGGATCCGACGACGGTAGCGCCGCGGGCGGCGAACGGGTCGCCGCCACCGGACCGACGAACCTCCAGTACGGACTCGAACTCGCGGGCGGGACCCGGGTGCGCGCGCCGCTGGCCGGCCTCACCGCGGAGGGGGTGTCGGTCGATGCCGGCCAGGAGGCCGAGGTCGAATCGGAGATCGCCGAGGAACTAGGCATCAACGGCCGCGACGTCAACGCCTATTCCGGTGAAACCGGGGACGAGGAGGGTCGGATCGAGATCACCACCGACACCGTAAGCGAAGAGGAGTTCGCCGCGGCGCTTCGCGCGGTCGATCGCGAGGTCGACGGGGACACGATACGCCGGGGCGTGACGGAGGACACCGTCGACGACGCCGTCGATGTCCTCGAGGAGAAGATCCAGCGGTCGCCTTTCGCGACCGGCGACGTCCAGAAGGCCACCTCCTCGACCGGCGAACACTTCGTCGTCGTTGAGGTCCCCGGCGAGGACCGCGAGACGGTGATCGACCTGATCGAGGACCGCGGGTTCGTCCAGGTCTACGCCCACCACCCGACCGAGGAGGGATACGAGAACACCACCGCGATCCAGCCCGACGACATCCAGTCGGTCGGCGACCCCCAGGACGAACCGCCCTACGGTCCACACATCAGCATCACGCTGTCCGAGGAGGGTGGGGAGCAGTTCTCGCAGGTGATGCGGGAGACCGGCTTCACCCAGGAGGGCGTGGGGACCTGTACGTGGCCGCGCACCGAGAACGGCGGGTTCGAGCAGAACCCCGCCGATCCGGGCTACTGTCTGGTGACCGCCGTCGACGGCGAGGTGGTCTATGCCGCAGGTCTCAGCGAGAACCTCGCGGCCAGCATGGAGTCGGGAACGTACGCCAACGACCCCAGCTTCGTCATCAGCGGCCAGTCGATCGACGACGTTCGCGACCTTCGTGTGAACCTGCTGGCCGGCGAGACCCCCGCGCCGCTCGACGTCGAGGCGGGGACCCAGTACTATCTCGAACCCAGCCTCGCCCAGGAGTTCAAGCTCTACTCGCTGGTGACGGGGCTGCTCGCCGTCCTCGCGGTTTCGGGGATCGTCGCGACTCGGTACGGCCGCCCGCGGATCGCGATCCCGATGATCATCACTGCGGCTGCCGAGGTGTTCCTCCTCCTTGGCTTTGCCGCCGCCGTGGGCTATCCGCTGGATCTGGCGGCGATCGCGGGTTTCATCGCCGTCGTCGGAACGGGGGTCGACGACCTGATCATCATCGCCGACGAGATCCTCCAGGAGGGCGACGTCTCCACGGGCCGGGTGTTCGAGTCGCGGTTCCGCAAGGCCTTCTGGGTGATCGGGGCCGCGGCCGCGACGACGATCATCGCCATGTCGCCGCTCGCCTTCCTGAGTCTGGGTGATCTGACCGGCTTCGCACTGTTCACCATCGTCGGCGTCCTGATCGGCGTGCTCGTTACCCGACCGGCCTACGGCGACATCCTGCGGGTCCTGTTGACGATCGATCGGTGAGACGACCGGGGTTCCCTCCCTAGTCCCGTGTCGACCCGTCGCGGCCAACGGACGAGTACCGATCATCGCCAGCGCGAACGCCCCTAGTATCGCCAACCAGCCAATATCGGGGGCTCAGAACTCCGAAAGCGTCCCCTGTTCGGCGGCAGCGCGGATGTCCTTGCAGGTCTTCCAGGACGCCCGCGCACACGCCGGGAGTTCGCCGTGTTCGGTAACGTATCTCGCTAGGAACTCCTTGGTCGTGGGGTCGCTCGGATAGCCGCTTCCGACCTCGCCGTACTCCGCTTCGAGCGCCCGAACCCGGGAATCGCGCTCGACCTTGGCGACGATGCTCGCTGCACCGACCACCGGATACGTCTCGTCCGCACCGTGCTCACCGTCGAGCGAGATCCCTTCCGGAAGTCCGTCGGCCACCCGGCGGACGAACCGTGTGGCGTCCACGTCGCCGGCATCGCAGATCCCATCCATTCCGCGTTCGATCACTGGTTGGGCGGCCTCGACGTGGGCGGAGACCGTGAGGACGTTCATGTCCGTTTCCGGCGCGTCGATGCGCTTTGGGGTGATGGCGGCGATCCCGATCTCGATCCGGTCGTCCTCCCGAAGGGTTCGTGCGAGCTCCTCACGACGGGCGTGCGTGAGGCGTTTCGAGTCGTCGATTCCATCCGGGAGTACTGACTCGTCGGGAACGCTCAGGCAGGCGGCGATCATCGGTCCCAGCGCCGGTCCCTTGCCGGCCTCGTCGATTCCGAAGACGCGGCTCATGGTCGTCGATCGCCGTGCGGAGAGAAACGTTCGTGGATGTTCAGCCGTCGACGCTCGCGATCGGACGCTTCGTTTTCTCGGTCTCGACCTCGGCTCCGGGCTCGGTTTCCTCGTCCTGTCCTTCCTCGCCGCCGACGCGAGTCGTTCGTTCCCGTCGGTGATGACACATGGATCCTCTCGCAGATCGTGTTATGCGATAACACCTCTAATGTGTTTCGGGTCCACGACCCGACGTCGACATCGCGGCGTTCACTCCTGATCGGTTCTGAGATACGTGGGATCGTCGAACGGCTCCTCCTCCCCTTGGACGTCGATCACGTCCAGGGCCGTCACCTCGCAGTCGACGCCCACCAGACCGGCGAAACTCGGGTCCGTTCGTCCCTCGTCACCGCTCACCAGTTCCTTGACGTAGAGCCCGCCCGCTCCGTGGATCGTGAGTTCGGCGTGTCGAGGGTCGTGAAGGTCGCCCTCGATCGAGTAGACCTCGCGCACGCGTGTGAGGTCCGCCCGGCGATGGGCGACTCGGTGGGGTGTGTCCTGTTCGATCGTTGCGCCGTCGAGTTCGTCGAGGGCCCGCTCGAAGGCGTCCATCTCGACCGATTCGGCGAACTCGACGTCCATTTTGTACGTCTTGCTTGCGTCGAGGCTCTTCACTCGCTCGACCATCTCGTGGGTCGCAAGTCTGAGCCCCTCGACCTCGATCGACCCGCCCGCGGTCTCGTTGATCTCGGCCTCCAGAGCCTCGAGATCGGGTTCGCGCTCGCGGGGTCGTTTGACTTCGAGAACGAACGGACGACCCGACTCGAGCATACGCGCATCGACGTCCTCACGACCTGCGCCGTGGAAGACGCCCTCCTCCCCGTCCATCGCCGCCACGATCGCGGGGGCCGTGTATTCCTCGACGCTGTCGTCGTAGAGGTAGCCCGACCCCCCGCAGTGTTCACAGGGCTCCTCGCCGTCGGGACCGAGCTGTTTGCCCGACCCGCCACACTCCCGACAGGGCCACTCCGTCTGGGGGATGTCCCGTTCGAGTTTTCGATACCGGCCGTAGACGAACGCCGGATTGATCTGGAGGTCCACCGCGTGGGCGGAGATCGATTCGGGGCCGTCGCCCTCGATCGTACACAACGCGAGGACGTCCGGACGCTCGAAATCGACCTCGGTGCCGGTCGCTCGCCCCACTCGTTTGCCGACCTCGCGATTGCACTCGGATCTGAACGATTCCCCGGCGTCGACGGGCAGGTCCGCCGATTCCCTGAGGAGGCGCTCGTTCTCCTCGATCAACGGCGGAACGCGCGTTCCGACCTGGTAAGTCGAGAAACCGACGCCCTCGGCCTTCTCGACGACTCGATCGGCCAGTTTCCCGAACGCGCCGCTGTAGCCCTCACAGACCCAGCAGTCCTCTATCTCGGGGCTCTCGTAGGGCTCGTCGTCCTCCAGTGCACACGTCGTGCGCAGGGCGGTGCCGCGCTCGTCGTTCGTCAGCCCGAAGCTCCGATCGGCGAAGACCCGCCCCAGACAGACGTTACAGACGGGATCCTGTTCGACGACCGCCCTCGCGTGTTCGAGGACGCTCATCGTGCTGCCTGCGTGATCGTCGTTTTTGCGACACCGCTTGGATGGGGATATCGCCGCTGCTCGACTCCGAACATACCGATTTCTGGTGGTGCGGGGGTAAGGGCCTGACGTTTTCGCCCGATCGATATCCCGTAGTATATGGCTCGCCGACGGCGAGAACGGGTATGCGCCAGTTCATCGTCACGGGCCACGACGTCCCCACGACTTCGGAGTTCTCGCTTTCCGACCTCGCGGGCGGTGCGGGTCGCCTCGACGTGCTCTGTCGGTGTGTCTCGGCGGCCTTCTTCCTCTCGCATGCGATCCGCGAGGACGTCCGGACGTCCCTCGTGCTCAGAGACGAGTACACGGTCCGGTTCGAGGGAAGCGAACTCCGTCGGCTCAATCCAGACGAGCGAAGCACCGCCGCGTTGGTGCGAAAGGCCCTCGACGAACGCGAGGAGGCGATCGGCCACATGGAGGTTGAGACCTCCCCCGGAGTGTATCTCTCCCGGCGCGGGTTCGAACCCGTCGTCGAGACCGCCGCCGAGGAAGGGACAGTCGTTCAGCTCCACGAACGAGGCGACCCCGTCGTCGGGATCGCCCCGCCCGAGGACCCCGTGTTCGTGCTCTCGGATCACCGGGAGTTCGCCGATCGCGAGTCCGAGTTGCTCGCCGAGCACGCGGACGAGCGGGTGCGCCTGGGGCCCGAGCGTCTACACGCGAACCACGCGATCGCAGTGGCGCACAACTGGCTGGACACCGAGGGCTACAGCCGGTATTGAGGAGTGGTTTCGGAACGCTTAACAACGCCACCGCGCGTTCTTCCGAGCGCGGGCCGGTGGGGTAGCTTGGTATCCTTCGGCCTTCGGGTGGCCGTAACCTCAGTTCGAATCTGAGCCGGCCCACTTCTCCCACCATACAACGCGAGGAGCCGAGCGAGTCGTGCGCTCCCGTCGACGGTCATCCGATGGGTACGACATAGCTATGTCTAGAGAAAGCGTTATATACTCCGGGTTGATATGCGATATGATCATGTCGACCTACACCATGAAGGACGTTGACCATGCCTCCCCGTTTGCCGACGAACTCACCTCCGTCTGGCACCGAGGGGACGAGCAAGCCGTCGGGGAGACCGATACCGCCAGCGAGCCGGACGATCGAACCGATCGCACGAAGAATGTCGCCGACGACTGACACTGCCGGAGATCACCCGATCGAACGGCGACGGGTTGATGGGCGTTCGTCGAGACGGTGACTCGATGTCCGAATCCGGCGGTACCGTCCACGGCGTCGGTCTCGATGACGAGACGCGTTGTGCACATTACGACTCACCACGGGACGTGATCGCGATCGAATTTCCCTGCTGTGACGAGTACTACGCCTGCTATGAGTGTCACGTCGCTCTCGCAGGTCACGACGCCGAGCGCTGGCCCGCCGACGCCCGCGACGAACGCGCGGTGCTGTGTGGAGTCTGCGGGGCTGATCTCACGATCGACGCGTACCTCGCCTGCGACCACGCTTGTCCCGCGTGTGGCGCGGCGTTCAACCCCGGCTGTGGAACCCACCATCACCGGTATTTCGCCGGCGTGTCGGAAGCTTCTGGTCCCGGCCGGTCCTAACGCGCGTATGGCCGATCCGCTCGAATGGGAGACCGTAGACGAGACGGTCGCGTACTCGTGTCCGGGCTTCGACGTGGCCCACGAGACCGTCAGATTGCCCGACGGCACCGAAACGGACTTCGACTACGCGAGCGAGCCGCCGGCAGTGGTGATCCTCCCCTTCACTTCCGAGGGCGAGGTCGTGCTCATCGAGGAGTGGCGACAGGCCGTAAAGCGCGTCAACCGCGGGCTTCCCACCGGTAGCATGGAACCCGGTGAGGACCCCGCGGCCGCGGCGCGGCGCGAACTCGCCGAGGAGACCGGCTACGAGGCCGGAGCGGTGGAGTACCTCACCGCCGTCGAGCCGGCGAACGGACTGCTCGATTCCGTCCACCACTACTTCCTCGCCCGCGACTGTGAGCCGACCGGCGAACAGGAACTCGACTTCGACGAGTCCATTCGGGTCGATACGGTCGGCTGGGAGGACCTCAACAACGCGGTCGCGAGCGGCGAGATCCGGGACGGCAGAACCGTGACAGGCGTGCTCTACTATGATTCGTCCGATCCATGACCCACGAGGAACGTGCCCGCTGGAACGAGCGATATCGAAACCGAGATCGAGACCCGCCGACCGAGCCGTCCGCACTCCTCCGGGAGACCATCGATTCCGTTCCCGAGGGACGGGCGCTCGACGTCGCGACCGGCGGCGGGCGAAACGCGATCTTCCTCGCCGACCACGACTACGCGGTCGACGCGATCGACGTCTCGGAAGAGGGACTGGCTATTGCCCGCGAACGGGCCGGCGAACGGGACGTCTCCGAGCGGATCGAGTTCATACAGGCCGACGTCGAGGAGTACGAGTTTCCCGTCGGGGCATACGGCGCCATCGTCGTGAGCCACTACTACAGCCCCAACGCGCTGCCCGCCCTCAAGCGTGCGCTCGCCCCCGGCGGCGTCCTGTGCTACACCCATCGCCTCAACCCGCCCGGCGGCGACTCCCACCGCTTTCGATTCCGGCCGAACGACCTGTTGAGAGCGTGTCTCGACCTGCGGATCGTCCGCTACGAGGAGCCGATGGAGGTCACCGAGGAGGAAGCGGACGTCCGGCTGGTCGCGCGAAAGCAGTCCCCGGAGTGACTCGCAACCCTTACCGCGCGTTCGCCCGAATCCCGGCCAATGAGCGAGCTCTTCGAGGCCCGCGACTGGGACGCCGCCGGACGGATCGGTCGTCTCTCGGTTCCCCGTGCGGGCGTCACCGTCGAGACGCCCACCATCATGCCGGTGGTCAACCCCCACATCCAGACGATCCCGCCCAGGGAACTCGCCGACAGGTTCGGCGCCCAGATCCTCATCACCAACTCCTACATCCTCCACGGCAGCGACGATCTCCGCGAGGAGGCCCTCGACCGGGGCCTGCACGACCTGCTCGACTTCCCCGGCGCGATCATGACCGACTCGGGCTCCTTTCAACTCTCGGAGTACGGCGAGATCGACGTCACCAGCGAGGAGATCCTCGCGTTCCAGCGCGAGATCGGCTCGGACATCGCGACTCCGGTGGACATCCCAACGGCGCCGGACACCGAGCGGGAGGCGGCCGAGATCGAACTCGAAACCACCCAAGAGCGCCTCGAACGGGCGAGCGAGTTCGGCTCGGGGGAGATGCTCCTCTCGGCGCCAGTCCAGGGATCGACCTACCCCGACCTCCGCGAGACGGCGGGCGAACACGCCGCCGGAACCGGGCTGGACGTCTTTCCCGTCGGCGCGGTCGTCCCGCTGATGAACGAGTACCGCTACGGCGACATGGTCGACGTCGTCACCGCCGCCAAACGGGGGCTCGGCCCCGCTGCACCGGTCCACCTCTTCGGCGCGGGCCACCCCATGATGTTCGCCTTGGCGGTCGCGATGGGTTGTGATCTCTTTGACTCCGCTGCGTACGCGATCTATGCGCGCGACGGGCGCTATCTCACGGTTCGCGGAACGGAACATCTGGAGGATCTCGACTACTTCCCGTGTTCGTGTCCGGTCTGTGTCGAACACACCCCCGAGGAGGTCGAGGCGCATGGCCAACAGGAGCGCCTGCTCTCGGAGCACAACCTCCACGTCACGTTCGGGGAGATCCGCCGGATCAAGGCCGCGATCCGCGAGGGGAACCTGCTCGAACTCGTCGAAACGCGAGCGAGAGGCCATCCCGCGATGCTCGACGGCTACCGGGCGCTGCTTGCCCATTCGGAGCAACTCGAACGCACCGACCCCGCCTCGAAGTCGACGTTCTTCTATCTCTCGGGCGAGAGCGCCCGCCGGCCCGAGGTACTGCGCCACCACCGCCGTCTCGAACGCCTTTCGGTACCGGACTCGCTGTTGTTCGCGGCCGGACCCACGGAGACCGCGATCGAGGCCGACGAGGTCTGGACGGTCCGTCCGCCGTTCGGGCCCGTTCCCCCGGAGCTCTCGGAGACCTACCCCGCGAACGCCGAACTCCCCGATCGGCTCGACTCCGAGGCGTACGCGGCCGCGGCGCGGGGGATCGAGCGTCTGGCCGAGGCGAACCCCGGGACACGGATCACGATCGCCGCGGACTGGCCCGATCCGGCGCTCGCGGCGCTGCCCGAGGAGGTACGGGTCGAACCGACGGATAGTTCCGGTGAGGGGTCCGACGAGGGTCTATGACCGAGTACTTCGAGGTCCACGAGCGCGACGGGGCCGCACGCCTCGGCGAGGTGCGCCTCAGTGAGGCCATGCGGACCCCGGCTCTCGCCGACGACTACGTCGAGGACGCCGGCAGCCTCTGGTCCGAGGACAGGGACCTCCCCGAGGGCGGCGACGACCGCGTAACGATCCTTCCACACAGAGCGTTTCCGAGCGGCACTGACGAGGAGGTCGAGGACACCTTCACGGTTTCCCAGCCCGACGTCGACTACCCGAGCGGTGCGGTCGTCTCGCCCGATACCGCGGGGGATCACGGCACCGACGCCTACGTCCTCTCGACGGCCCAAGGGGCCATCGGCCACGCCAGCGCGCTTCGTGACGAGATTCTTGCGGTCCGGGAGGCGATCCCCGCCGACACCGCGCTCTACCTCTCCGGCGTCGCGACGCCCCGAAACGTCGCCCTGTTGGCCTACATCGGCGTGGACCTCCTCGATGCTCACAAGGCGGTCGTGAAGGGGACCCAGGGCAAGTACCTCATGAGCGACGGCGAACGGTTCCTCGAGGACCTCGAGGAACTGCCGTGTGCCTGTTCGGCCTGCCAGCGCTCGATAGAGGAGTTCACCCGAGAGGACTGTGCCGAACACAACGAGAACGCCCTCAGGGCGGAACTGGCGACCGTCCGCGAGCGCATCCGCGCGGGTCGACTCCGTGACTACGTCGAGGGCCAGGCCCGCCACGCGCCGTGGCTGACCGCGCTGTTCCGGGAGTTCGACGACGAGTGGAGCTACATGGAGGAGCGCACTCCGATCTACCGCACCAGTGAGATCAGCGCGACGAGCGACGACACGCTCAGGAGAGTCGAGATCCAGCGCTTCGCCGACCGAGTGACCTCGCGCTATCGCAATCGGTTCGACAACCCGCTCGTTCTCGTGCCCTGTTCGGCGACCAAACCCTACAGCGAGTCCCAGAGTCATGGCCAGTTCCACGACGCGATCCAGTATCGCGCCCACCTGGTCTCAATGACCTCGCCCATCGGCGTGGTCCCCCAGGAACTGGAGACCACCTACCCCGCCCAGCACTACGACACCGCCGTCACCGGGCGCTGGTCGGAAACCGAGATCGCCTTCGTCGCCCGCGTCCTGCGGCGGTATCTCGAACGAAACGAGTATCCGCGAATCATCGCCCACCTCCCGGAGGATTACCGGGAGATACTCGAGCGCGTCGAACCCCATCTCGATACGGAGATCGAGTACACCGTCGAGGATCACCCGACTACGACCGACTCGATCGCGAACCTCATGCGGACTCTGGACGGGGAGCTCAAGTACGGCAAACGCGAGCGCCAGCACAACACCGTGAAAGCGATCGCGGACTACCAGTTCGGCGAGGGCGCGGGCGAGGAACTCTTTTCGGATCTCTCGATCCAGAGCCGGTATCCGAAGTTCCGTGCCCATACCACTGATGGCGAGCAACTTGCCGCGATGGTTCCACAATATGGGACCCTCGCGCTGACGCTTGCGGGCGCTCAGCGGTGGGTCGAGAGCGACGTGCCCACCAAACGCGTCGAGATCGACGGGTTCGTTCCCCATGGAGACGTCCTCGCGCCGGGGATTCTGGACGCCGACCCGGAGATCAGAACCGGCGACGAGGTCGTCGTGGAGGGCCCGAAAGCCTTCGCGGCCGGGCGCGCGGAGATGTTCGGCCGGGAGATGGCAGAGAGCTCCCGGGGGATCGCGGTCGACGTCCGCCACGTCGAGGAGCGATAGCGGTAGCGGGCTTTTTATCGGCGGCGTCCCATCCGTCTGCATGGACGAGATCACGCTGGCGGTGCCCCGCGAACTCGGCGAGAGCCTGCCCGAGGACAGCGACGAGACGCTGGTGGCGATGCAACGCGAGATCGACCAGTACGAGGGCTACATCAACGACGCCGTCGCGGAGGGCGAGAGCGAGGCCGCGAGCGCCGCGGCGGACGTCATCGATCGACTGGAGGAACGATGGGAACAGTACGACGAATACATCGTCGAACTGCGCTCGTGGGGTCAGTCGTCGATCTACGCGGAGGTGTGGTGTGACTTCCAGTACGCGCTGATCCAGCAGCTCTACGACCACGAGGAGCTGGCCGACGCGCTCGACCAGGAGCGCCATGCCCGCCTCGTGGACGACGGCATCCGGTTGAGCGACGCCGTATGAGCGACGAGGACCCGGTCTTCGCCCGGAATCTCCGGGGGTGAGAGGAGACGCGGGTGCTCGACGGCGGCGCGGGCGGACTTCGCTTCGGCGTGTTCGTTGCTATCACAGCGCTCGTAGTGTGCTTCGGGACACTCAACGGTGAATGGGCGGCCGACTCCGGGGTTGATAGCGATCGTCACGGACCACGGCCGACGGACGATATTTATACCCCCGGCGTTCGTGCTTCGGATATGAACCTCGAACTCCGCTCGTTTGCGACCTTCCGCGAGGCGATCGGCCAGAAGACGATCGAGCGCGACTACGAGAACGGGGCGACGATCGGGACGGTGCTCGCCGACCTCGAATCCGAGTTCGACGGGCTAGAGGGTCGGCTCCTCGACGGCGACGGCGAGATCCAGCCCCAGCTCTCGATCCTCAAGAACGGCCGTGACGTGACTCACGCCCAGGGACCCGAGACGCCGCTCGAGGAGGGTGATACCGTGAGCCTCTTCCCGCCGGTCGCCGGGGGACGATGAGGGTCGAGCGGTCCTTTCGCGGCATCAGCCAGCGCCTCGCGCGCCACTACCTCGGGAACCTCGGCGGCGAGGTCGAGAGCGACGACCGGATCGTCGGCGAGGGCTGGGAGGCGACCCTCTCCTCCGAGAAGGTCTCGATCGGTCCCAGCATGTCGCTGACCGAGGTGACGGTGGTCTTCGAGGGCGAGGAGGGGACCTTGGAACCGCTGATCGAGCGGTTCGCCCAGAAGGCGATGCGCGCGGGCGGATGAGCCACCCGATCGACGGCCAGGTGGTGTTGCTCGCCGCCGCCAAGGCCAGCGTCCCGGGAAACCGGCTTCCGGGCCTCCTCGAACGGGCACAGGACGAACTGGGGCCGTCCCTCGAGGCCTACCGGCGCCGGTACGAACTCGCGGTCGAGGACGCCGACGTCTGTTGTTTCTTCGTCCCCGCCGACCACTGGGAGTCGGTCGGGACGGACCTCGGGCTGGATCGCCGCGAGCACGGAGCGATCCGCCGGACACACGAGGAGCAACTGAAACGCCTCGGCAAGAGCGCGGGTCGCCGTGAGGAGTTCGAGACCGCGCTCGAACTCCGGTCGGCCGCCGTCATCGGGAAGTGAAAGCCGTTTAGCCCCGGCGACCGTACTCGTCGGTAGTGACCGATGACACGCTCGACGAGTTCTTCGACGCGATCCAGGAACTGGGCCATCCCGTCGTCACCGCCGAGGAGTTCGCCCGGGTCCGCGACTGTACTCAGGAGGAGGCCGATGGTCGGCTCTCGGAACTCGCCGAGGCGGGCAAGGTAGGTCGCCGGAACGTCGAGCGCGACCCCGTGGTCTGGTACCCCGTCGAGTGGGACCGGCAGGCGAGACGCGAGCGCGTCGTCACCTTTCCGAATCGCCGCGAACTCGTCGTTTCGCATCCCGAACAGTTCACCCGAGCGCGCCTCTCCACGTTCGCGTATCTGGTCGACACCACCGGGTCGGGCGACGCACTCTACCGGGTCCGCGAGGAGGACGTCTGGGGCGCGCCCTACGACGATCTGGCGGACCTCCTCATTGCGGTCCGTCGGGTGACCGGCGACCGGTACAAGGACCTAGAGGAGTGGATCTCCCGCCAGTGGAAACGTGCCCGACAGTTCACCCTACGGACCCACGAGGACGGCTACACCGTCCTCGCTGCCGACAGCGAGAGCCTGATGGGCAACGTCGCCCGACAGGTCCTCGACGAACAGCAGCTCCATGCGCCCATCTCCGATACGGAGAGCTGGGTTCGCGAGGGCAGCGAGGGCGAGATCAAGCGGCTGCTGTACGACGAGGGCTACCCCGTCCGGGACGCTCGCGACCTCGATTCCGGCGATCCCCTCGAGATCGATCTCGCGCTCGAGCTGCGGGACTATCAACGGGAGTGGGTCGCCCGGTTCGTCGAACAGAAGGCCGGCGTCCTGGTGGGCCCGCCCGGCAGCGGCAAGACCATCGCGGGGATGGGCGCGATGGCCGCGGTCGGCGGCGAGACCCTCGTCCTGGTGCCCTCGCGCGAACTCGCGAACCAGTGGCGCGGGTCGCTGCTCGAACACACCTCCCTCGAAGAGGGCGACGTCGGCGAGTACCACGGCGGGACGAAGGAGATCAGACCCGTGACGATCGCGACCTACCAGACCGCGGGCATGGAGCGCCACCGGCGGCTGTTCGACGAGCGCCGGTGGGGCCTGATCGTCTACGACGAGGCCCACCACATCCCCAGTCCCGTGTTCCGCCGGAGTGCCGATCTCCAGTCCAAACACCGCCTGGGCCTGTCGGCGACCCCGGTCAGGGAGTCGGACGACGAGGCCGAGATCTTCACCCTGATCGGCCCGCCCATCGGCACCGACTGGTCGGCGCTGTTCGAGGCGGGCTACGTGATGGAACCCGACGTCGAGATCCGCTACGTGCCCTGGAAAAGCGAGGCCGCCGAATCGGAGTACGCGAGCGCACTCGGCCACGAACGCCGGCAGGTCGCCGCCTCGAACCCCGCGAAGCTCGCGGAGATCCGCCACCTGCTGGACGCCCACGAGGGCGAGAAGACGCTGATCTTCGTCGACTGGCTCGAACAGGGAAAGGAGTACGCCGATGAACTCGACGTCCCCTTCCTGAGCGGCGAGACCCGCTACGCGAAACGCGAACGCCTCCTCTCGGAGTTCCGCCACGGCGCGCGCGACACGCTGCTCGTCTCGCGGGTCGGCGACGAGGGGATCGATCTGCCGGCGGCGGCGGTCGCCATCGTCGCCTCCGGGCTCGGCGGGTCGCGCCGACAGGGTGCCCAGCGCGCGGGCCGAACCATGCGCCCCGTCGGCGGCGCGCAGGTGTACATGCTCGCGACGCGGGGCACCGAGGAGGAGGAGTTCGTCCGAAACCAGCTCCGCCATCTCCAGGGGAAGGGCGTGAACGTCCTCGAATCGGACTCCGAGACCGCCTGAACGGGATCACGAAGGTTTTACTCGCGCACGCGAAAGCCAAGACGATGTTCGAGAACGCGGCGAGCGTCGGACTCCTCCACGCCGGCGATCGCTCACCCGAGCAGCGGGCGGCCCACGAATGGTGTGGGGCCGCCGTGCCGACGGCCGATCTCATCGATCTCACGGCGGTCGGTTCCGCCGACCTCGCTCGCCACGACGTCCTCTGGTGGCACCGGACGGAGCCGGTCGAGACGGTCGACGCCGATACCCGCGATGCACTCCGGTCGTACCTGCGTGACGGGGGCGGACTCCTCCTTAGCCTCCACGCACTGACCGCCGTCCCCGCACTCGGGATCGACCCCGTCGGTCCCGATGCGGTCGGCGTCGAGACCGGAGACGAGCCGACCGGCTATCTCGCGAGGAGTCTCCATTCGGATCTCCCGGTGTTCGACGGTTTCGATGAACTCCGGATCCACACGGCGGGTCCCGGCGAGCAGCCGTTCGCCCGCTACGTCGAGGTCCTCCCCGAACACGGCGAGGTCCTCGCGGCGACGACCAACGGGGACACCGACGCGTTTCACGACCTCCCGATGGTCTCCTGGTGCGAGGGCAAGGGTCGGGTCGTCGGGGCGGGGAGCGCGCTGACGTTCGACGATCCCATCGACGAGGGGACGGCGACCGCCCGCTCGCGCCTGGTCGGCAACGTCCTCGGAACGCTCGCCGCGGGCGAGGTGCCGAGTCGTCCCCACGACGATGCCGACCTCGCGGCGTTCCGCGAGCGCCTCCACGACGACCCCGCACGACCCGCCTACCATCTCACCCCGCCCGCGAACTGGCTCAACGATCCCAACGGGCTGATACGCTGGAACGATCGGTACCACGTCTTCTACCAGTACAACCCCGCGGGCCCGATGCACGGGACGATCCACTGGGGACATGCCACGAGCGAGGACCTCGTCCACTGGGAGGACGAACCGGTCGCCCTGTCGCCCTCGCCCGACGGCCCCGACCGCGACGGCTGCTGGTCGGGCTGTGCGGTCGACGACGATGGGACGGCGACGATCCTCTACACGGGCGGGCGGGGCGCGGTACAACTGCCCTGCCGGGCCACCGCGACCGATCCTGACCTCCGAGCGTGGGTGAAGGATCCCGAGAACCCGGTGATCGACGAGGCACCCGCGGACGTCGTCGGCTCCGATCACTGGGAGGCGGAGTTCCGTGATCACTGCATCTGGCACGCCGACGGTCGCTGGCATCACCTGATCGGCTCCGGTCTCGTGGACGCCGGTGGGGTGGTCTTCTACTACGTCTCCGAGGACCTCCGTGACTGGGAGTACGCCGGCCCCCTGCTCGTCGGAACCGGCGAGACCGGCGCGATGTGGGAGTGTCCGGAGCTGCTCGATCTGGGCGAGCGGGACCTGCTTCACGTCTCGAACTACGAGGAGGTCGTCTACTTTCTTGGGGAGTTCGTCGGGGGCGAGTTCCACCCCGACGAGCAGGGTGTGCTCGACTACGGTGATTTCTATGCTCCTCAATCGTTGTTCGAGGACGAACGATCGCTCACCTGGGGCTGGCTGCCCGAGGCGAGAAACGAGAGCGCCCAGTGGGACGCCGGCTGGTCGGGGGCTCTGTCGCTGCCCCGCGAGCTCACGTACGAGGACGGCCACCTGCACCAGCGCCCGGCCCCTGAACTCGAGGGGCTCAGAACGGCCCACACCCATCAAGCGATCGACCTCGAGGGGGCACGCCGGATCGACACCGACGGACGCCACCTCGAGATCGACGCGACGATCCGCCTCGGGGACGCAGAGGAGGTCGAGATCGCCGTCCTCGAGTCGCCAGACGGCGTCGAGCGGACGCCGATCCGCGTGACCGAGGAGGAGCTGATCGTCGAGCGCGACTCCTCGAGCCTCGATGATCGTGTCGCGGCGGACGCCCAGCGGATGCCGATCGCGGATCTGGAGCGGCCGCTGTCGCTCCGTGCGTTCGTCGACGGGTCGGTCATCGAGCTGTTCGTAAACGAGCGGCGATGTCTGGCCGGCCGCGTGTATCCGACCCGCGAGGACAGTATCGGCGTCTCGCTTGCCGCACACGAGGGATCGGCGCGGGTGGAACTCGACGCCTGGACGCTGGATTCGGCGTGGCGATCCGGGGACGGGGACGAGCGGGCGCGCCCCGTTCCGGATCGATAGCTCAGTAGCCCCGCCGGGTCTCGTCGCGGTGGGCGAGCCGTTCCTCGGGAAGGGCGGGCAGGCCCTCGGATTCGAGCGGGACGTGCCCGTGCGCGAGCGTTCCCCTGATCCGCGTGCGATCGCCGTCGAGCGCCACCCGAACGGTCGGCGCGAGCGTCCC
This sequence comes from uncultured Halobacteriales archaeon, assembly GCA_964454105.1. GTDB lineage: Archaea > Halobacteriota > Halobacteria > Halobacteriales > Halalkalicoccaceae > Halalkalicoccus. Next base: position 26,964 of record CAYVQH010000013.1, read on the forward strand.
GCCGAACTTCGCGAGCTGCTGGTCGGGCGACAGGCCCGCGACGTCATCGAGGCTGAGACCGCCCAGGTCGTAGTAGTTGAAAAACCCGCTCACCAGTAGCTCCTCCCGGTGCGGGAAGGCGACCCACGAGTAGGCCTGATACGGCGCGTTCTCCGGGTTGGTGAGTACCAGCCCCGACTCGTTGAGCGGGCGATACTCTCCTCGAAGCGAGTCGGCGACGAAGCCGTACAGGCCGTCGGGTCCGTCGAGACCGGGTGCAAACGTGTGATCGTGGCTCGAAACGAACAGGTAGTAGTTTCCGTCACGGACCACGACGTGTGGCCGTTCGAGTTCCTGGTTGACGCAGACGCCCTCTAAGAGCGGATCCCCGAGCTCCCAGTCCGCGGGATCTCCGGTGGGCGAACGGGCGATCCCGACGCTGCCGTTGAACTCCTCCCAGGCCGGGTCCTCACAGAGGCCCTCACCGTCGGGGATCGGCGTGTTGGCCTCAAACAGAAGATACGTCTCCCCGTCGGCGGGGTCCTCGAAGAACCACGGGTCCCGGAAGGTGTAGATCATCCCTCGTGACTGCTCCTCGTGCTCGTAGCGCTCCCCGTCGGGTTCGAGCAGGACCTCGTGCTCGAAGGAGCCCTCGATACGGAGTCCGTCGTCGTCGGTTTCGACCGTCCCGCCTGCGCCGACCGCGAGGCGCTGCTCGTAGGTCAGTTCCTCCTCGCCGGCCCGACCCGAGGCGGTGTAGAAGACGTAGAGTCGCCCGTCATCGTCGAGCAGCGCGGAGCCGGCCCACTGGCGCGATCCCCGGGTCTCGCCCTCGAAGACGGAACCGCCGTCGTGCCACGTCTCGCCGTCCCGCGAGTAGAAATACCGGATCTCGGCGACGTCGTGGCGCTTCCCGGGGAGCAAGTCTGCGGGCGCGGTGAGCGAGAAGATCATGCGCCACCCGTCAACGGTCGCGATCGAGCCGTCGCGATTCCGCAGGAGCCAGGTGTCCCAGCCGTGGACGTCCGGCGCCATGGCCTCCCGCGGCGGGTAGATGATCGGCGCGACCGTCTCGTCGGTCCGTTCGATCCGCGCGGCCTGCTCGCGGGTCCAGCGCGGCGTGGGCCGCCCGCTTCGCTTCGGGGTCATACTCGCAGTCGGCGTATCGCCGAAAAAACGGTTGCGCTATCCGCCC
>CAYVQH010000014.1:0-9129 GCA_964454105.1 uncultured Halobacteriales archaeon
TCGTAGGGTTTGACCGTCACCGGCGAGGACTCGCCCTGTGCGATCCGCTCCTGAAGCTTCACGACCCCGTACAGGAGCGCCTCGGGTCGGGGCGGACAGCCGGGGACGTTGATGTCGACCGGGATGACCTCCTCCGCGCCCTTGACGACGTTGTAGCCCTCCTGGAACGGGCCTCCGGAGATGGCACACGAGCCCATGTTCACGACGAACTTGGGTTCGGCCATCTGGTCGTAGACGCGCTTCATCCGGGGGGCGAACTTCGAGACGATGGTGCCCGGAATGATGATCGTGTCCGCCTGCCGCGGGGAGGCTCTCGGCACGCCCGAACCGAACCGATCCAGGTCGTGCTTGATGGCGTAGGTGTGCATCATCTCGAGGCTGCAGCAGGCGATCCCGAACTGCAGCATGAACATCGACGAGCCCCGCACCCAGTTCATGAACTGGTCGAACTTGGTGAGGATGAACGGCGAGGAGCCGAAGGCTTCGCGAAGCCGCGAGTTGAAGCGGCTGTCCACCTCGCCCATGCGCGCCTCGCGGGTCTTCGTCATGGGGTCGGTGCTGTCGGTGATCGTTCGTTGTGGTGTGTCGCTCATTGTAGTCTGCTCCGTTTGTCCGCTTTCGCGCTTTTCATCCACTCCACCGCGCCGGTGCGCCATGCCCAGATCAGCGCGGCGACGAGAACGGCGATGAAGACCAACATCGGCCCCAGCGCGTGGAGCAGGCCCACCTGCGCCACGGCGTCGCTGTAGATGACGACCCACGGGAAGATCAGGACCGTCTCGATGTCGAAGACGAGAAACAACAACGCGACCATGTAGTACTGGATGTTGAACCGAATACGCGTCGTCCCCGTCGGGACCTCGCCGCTCTCGTAGATGCTAGTTTTTCCTTGTTCGGGAACCGTCGGCCGCAGCAGTGCTGATACCGCCATCATACCGAGCGGGATCAACACCCCCACGATCGCCAGTGCCCCGACTGCTATCCATGTACTCATACGTGTTCTCCGTAACGTCTGAGGGTTGGGAATCCACCTACATAAGGGTTCATTCTCGCCGTTTCGGACCCGTCAGGGGCAAGCATCACTGCTTTCTCTCGGCGCGGAATTCAGGGGTCCCCGATACGTGAAGTTCCCGTGAGATCGCCGCTACTTCCTCCTGGAGGCCTTCGTGGTACTCCATCAACCGTTCACGTAGTCCTTCGTGCTCGCGCGCGAGGAGTTGAACCGCCGACAGCGCCGCGTTGAACGACTTGCCCGAATCGACTGCAACCAGCGGCGCGCCCGTCGGCATCCCGATCACCGAGTCGACCGATTTCTCCTGGACCGGAACGCCGATCACGGGAACGGGGAAGGCGAGCGAGGCGGTCATGTTCGGCAGATCAGCGGATTTCCCGCCCGCGCCCGCGATGATCACGTCGAGGCCCCGGTCCGCGGCCGTCGTCGCGTAGGCGTCCATCAGCTTCGGAGTGCGGTGGGCCGAGATCACGTAGGTCTCGAAGGTGAAGCGCGCCTCGGGCGGCTCGTCGTAGTCGGTGACCTCCGCGAATCCCATCTCGGACAGTGCCTCGTAGGCCCCGTACATGGTATCGAGGTCCGAGTCGCTGCCCATGACGATCCCCACCTCGGGGGTTTCCTCGGGATCGCGCTCGCGTTCTGCCTCCCGTTCGAAGCTCTCGATGAGGGCTCGTACTTCCTCTACAGTCATGGTTCGAACTCCACGTGCCGGCGGTATGTACGTGCCGACTCCAGCAGTTCGTCGGCGGAACGATCGCCACCGAGTACCGTGAAATGTCCCATCTTCCGCAGTGGACGGACCTCCCGTTTGCCGTACCAGTGGAGGTGTGCCGTGGGTTCGGCCAGCAGTTGGTCGATCCCCGAGAGGATCGCCTCGCGGGCCTGTCGGTCGTCGCCCAGAACGTTCTTCGTCACGACCGGTTCGCGGAGTTCGGTCGATCCCAACGGCAGACCACAAACAGCCCGGGCGTGTTGCTCGAACTGCGAGGTCCGGGCCCCCTCGATCGTCCAGTGGCCCGAGTTGTGCGGGCGGGGCGCGATCTCGTTGACGAGGATCTCCTCGTCACTTTCGAAGAGCTCGATCCCGTAGACGCCCCGACCGTCCAGCAGTTCGAGGACGTCGCTTGCGACCGCCTGTGCACGCTCGCGGACCGTTCCGTTCGTGCGTGCCGGAACGACCGATTCTCGGAGGATCTCCTGCTCGTGGACGTTCTCACCGACGACGTAGGTGGCGATCTCGTCGTCTCCCTTCACCCCGATCACCGACAGTTCGCGCTCGAAGTCGATCATCTCCTCGACCATCGCCGCCCCGCCGATCTCCGAGAGCACGGCCTCGACTTCGGCGGGATCCTCGATCGGGACGTTGCCGCGGCCGTCGTAGCCGCCCTCCCGGGCCTTCACCATCGCGGGCGCTCCGAGTTCCGAGAGCGCGTCCCGCAGTTGGTCGGGCGTATCGACGGCCCGAAACTCGGGGACCGCGATTCCCGCCTCCGTGAGGGTGCGTTTCTGAACGAGTTTGTCCTGAATGGTTCTCAGCGTGGCGGGCGAGGGCTGGACGTCGATACCCGCCTCCTCCGAGACGGCGGCGAGAAGATCCGGCTCCGCGAGTTCGATCTCGAAGGTCAGGACGTCCGCGCGCGAAGCGAGCTCCCGGACCCCCTCGGCGTCGTCGAACCCGCCGACGATCTGATCACGACAGACCGCCGAGGCGGGACACTCCGGTGTGGGATCGAGGACGACTACCTCGATCCCTAACGGAGCGGCTGCCTCGGCGAGCATTCGCCCCAGCTGGCCGCCGCCGACGACTCCCAACACCGGTCCTGGTGAAGTCAACGTCTCCATATGCGGCGCTTCCGCGAGCGCGGGCAAAAGCCCACCGTTCCGCTACCCGCCGAGGGCGTTCGCCGTCCACCGCGCGAGCGGGTCGTCCGTTTCGCGCATCCGATCGAGCAGCCCGTTCTCGAGGTCCGCTCGGATCGCCTCGTAGCCCGGATGGTCGATCAGGTTTTGCAACTCCTCGGGGTCGGCCTCGAGGTCGTACAGCTCGTTGCGGTCGGGGCCGTTGTGGACGTACTTGTAGCGCTCGGTGCGTAGCATGCGTTGGGAGTAGAGCCCGAACTCGTCGCCGTGGTACTGTGCGAAATGCGAGGCGGGCCAGTCCGCCGGGACGTCGCCGGAGAGCAGCGGGCGGATCGACCGGCCGTCGACGTCGGGGATCGTCACCCTGGCGAGGTCGAGGAAGGTGGGCATCAGGTCGTGCAGCGAGACGAACGCCTCGCAGGTCGAGCCCGCCTCGATCTCGCCGGGCCAGCGAACCTGCAACGGGATCCGATAAGTGTCCTCGTACATCAGGGGCCCCTTGTTGAACTGGCGGTGGGCGCCGACGAAGTCGCCGTGATCCGAGGCGTGAACCGTACAGAGGTCCTCGACGTCCTCCGCGGCGTCGAGGATTCGCCCGATCTGGTCGTCGATCAGCGTCATGAACCCCCAGTACTTGGCGATCGCCTCGGTCCAGGTCTCCCAGTCGAACGCGTCGGCCCCGCGATACCGGAGGTACTGCCGGTGAACGGCCGGTTTGCCGTCGAACGTCTCCGCGTAGCTCGGCCATGGGTCGATCCGATCGGGATCGTACATCGAGGCGTAGGGTTCGGGGACGACGTATGGATGGTGTGGTCCGTAGAGGTCCGCCCGGAGGAAGAACGGCTCGTCCATTCCCTCGCGGAGCCGCTTGACCGTCTGCTCCGCGATGTAGTACGGGCGCGTGGCCTCGACGGGAACGGGATCGGTGGCGGCGACCAGCGTCGGCGACTCACCCCCCGTGTAGATCCGGTCCGTGAGGTCCTCCTCGGAGACGTCGATGCCGAGTTCGTCGCGGTAGCTCCCGAAATCGCCGGCCAGATCCGCGTCGTGATGACGGTCGGCACCGCCACGATACTCGAAGCCGAAGTCCTCGGGCCCCTGATCCCGCCCGACGTGCCACTTGCCGACGTAGGCGTTCGTATAGCCCGCCTCGTCGAGCAGTTCGCCGAACGTCGGAATCTCCGGCGGCAGGTTCGGCTGGATCGCGTCGGCCTCGTGGGAGTTGTTCACCATCCCGTGGTTGTGCGGGTAGAGCCCGGTCAACAGCGACGCACGCGCCGACGAGCAGATGCTGATCGGGGTGTACGCCCGTGAGAAACCCATGCCGTCCTCGCGCAGTCGATCGAGGTTCGGCGTCTCGACCGGGGAGTCCGGAGCGGTGAGGTCGTGACGCTCCTGGTCGGTGAGCAGGAACAGGACGTTCGGCTCGGTCATAGGTATCCGAGGTCCTGAAGCCGTCCCTTCGTTGCCTCCGTCATCTCGACGTCACCCTCGCGTTCGGCGTGTTCGAAGGAATCGACCCAGTCGTCGAGCCGCGCGGCGAGGTCGGCGGCGATCTCGGGTTCCGTCGAAGCCAGGTCGAACCGTTCCTCGGGGTCTTGCTCGACGTCGTAGAGCTCCTCGCTGCCGTTCGACCCTCGGACGTACTTGTACTCCTCCGTACGGATCGCCCGCAGCGAGCGGTCGTACTCGTAGAACGACTCGGGTATCTCACCGAATCGCTCCTCCAACCGCTCCATCGAGGGCTGGGGCGAGACGTACTCCGCGAACACCGACTCGCGGGGGTCGTCCGAACCCAGAAGCGACCGTCCCTGTGCCTGTTCGCGGGCCGCGGGCGCGTCGGCGCCCGCCAGATCGAGCAGGGTGGGAAACAGATCGAGCAACTGGACCAGTTCGTCCTCTCCCGTGGTCGGCTCGAAGGCGCCGCCGTGGATGACGAGCGGGACGTGAAGCAGGGTGTCGTAGACGTTGTACTGGTGGCCGAAGAAGCCGTGATCGCCGATGTTCTCGCCGTGATCGCCACAGACGATCAACACCGTGTCCTCCCACTCATCGGCTGCCTTGAGTGCGTCTCGGAACTCGCCGATCCTCGAATCGAGATAGGCGAGTTCGCCCTTATACAGTCCTTTGAGAAGTTCGAACTCCTCGTCGGTGATCCCGTACTCGCCGACGTCGTATGCCCGCGGGTCCTGGCGGATCTCCGTCGCCCGCTCGTAGCCTCCCTCGGGAAGGAACGGCTCGGCGTACTCGCGTGGCGGGCGGTACTCGATGTGGGGTTCGATGCAGTTCGCGAAACAGAAGAACGGCCGGTCAGTCCCGCGGTCGTCGAGCCACTCGTCCAGCCACTCGGTCGTGCGGGCGGCGCCGTCATCGACGTTCGTACGGACGAACTGATCGTAGATCGCGTTGATGCCGTTGACCAACGGGTTGCCCGAAAACGCCCGCGAGACGAACGCATCGATCTTCCCGCGGGTGTGTTCCGCCCGCGTCACCTCTCCGAGGTCGGTCGCCGACTGGAGGAACTGCCAGGTCTTCTGGAACGTCTCGAACCCGCGCGTGAACCCGAACTCCTCGGTGATCCACGTGTTGTTCGAGATGCCGACCGTCTCGTAGCCCTCCTCGGAAAGCGCCTCGGCGAGGGTGAGAAACCCGTCGTCGAGGTAGGTGTGCCCGCCGTGTGCACCGTGGTGGGAGGCGTACGTTCCGGTGAACAGTGATGCGTGTGACGGTAGGGTCCACGGTGCGCTCGTGAACGCGTTGGCGTACGCGGTCCCGTCTGCCGCCAACTCGGCCAGCGTCGGCATGACCGACGGATCCACCGGTACGGTGTCCGCCGCTCGTGCCGTGTCCATGACGACGACCGCGATGTTTGGATGTTCCATCGTTTCAACCTCCTGGTGGGTCGACTCGATATTGGATCATTAACCGGAAATATTGGACCCTTGCGTGTGCGGCCTATTGAGGGTATCACCCGAATAGCGTCTCATAGGCTCGATATCTGGGGTTTGTGAATTGACATGATTCCGAGTGAAATTTCGAGACGGGTGGAAGTACTATAAAAAGGCCACGGTATGGCAGGCAGAAGGTGGAGTGCTCGAAACGTTGTATCCCTGCATGAGAAAGGGCCATGAACACCACATTAGATGACATCTTCCTCCCGTGCGGATGGGTCGCGACGGCCTTTCGGGAGGACAGGATCGCGTTCAGGCGGGACGAGGATCGCGTTGCGCTCGTCGCGGAGCCGACCGATGAGAGTCCGTCGATGCCACAGCTCTGTACGGGCCAACTCTGGCGGCTCCGATGCGAACAACGCGTCGGGGAGGCGGAAAGTTGTATGTCGTTGGGCTGCGTAGTGACGATGGACACAGCCGTGGAGACGTTAGTCACCTACATGCGACGGATCAACGAAGCCGCCGAATCCGAGGGCGGCATCTCCATCGGGAGGATGATAGAACTGCTCAGAACCGACTCGGCGGTCGAGGAGCACGACCAGTGGGGTCGCACGCCCTCGAATCACCTCGATACACAGTCGCTCCACCCATGAGCGAACGGGAGCTGAGCCCCCGAGTCCTCGAAGGGCTCGCGGAACGGGATCTGTTCGTCGTCTCGAACCGCGAGCCCTATTCGCACGACCGAGAGGACGGGGAGATCACCGTCTCGCGGCCGGCCGGCGGGCTCACGGCGGGGCTGGACCCGGTGATGCAACGCACCGAGGGGACGTGGATCGCGTGGGGCGACGGCGACGCCGATTTCGAGGTGGCCGACGACGGACGCGTGCGGGTTCCGCCGGACGACCCCTCGTATACGCTCTCGCGGGTCCGACTGAGCGAGGAGGACCTCGAGGGGTACTACTACGGCTACAGCAACCAGGCGCTCTGGCCGCTCTGTCACGGGATGATCTACCCGACGCGATGTGACGGTCGGGACTTCGAGCGCTACCGGGAGGTCAACCGCCGATTCGCGGACGCCGTGACCGACGAGGCCGACGAGGGGAGCCTGATCTGGTTTCAGGACTACCACTTCGGGCTCGCACCCCGGTTCGTTCGCCGGGAGGTGCCCGAGGCGTTGCTCGCGCAGTTCTGGCACATTCCCTGGCCGACGCCCGATACCTTCTGCGTCTGTCCGCAGGCCGAATCGTTGCTCGAAGGGTTGCTCGCAAACGACCTGCTCGTCTTTCACATCCCGGCCTACGTCGAGAACTTCCTCGACTGCGTCGAGGGGATGGTCCCCGACGCCGACGTCGACCGTACGAACCGCGAGGTGAGCCGCGACGGCGTGACGACGGCCATCCGCGCGTTCCCGCTGGGGATCGATGCCGAGCGGACCGCGGACCTCGCGGACCGATCGGACGTCTGGCCGGATCTCGCGGAGCGCTACGGCATCGAGGGACAGACGGTCGCCGTCGGCGTCGATCGCCTCGATTACACGAAGGGGATCCCCGAACGGATCGACGCCCTCGAACGCTTCTTCGAGGACCATCCCGACTGGCGTGGCGAGCTCACGTACGTCCAGAACGGCTCCGAGAGCCGCAGCGGGATCGCGACCTACGAGTATCTCCAACAGCGGGTCGACACCGCCATCGAACGGGTCAACGGGCGGTTCGGCACCGACGACTGGCAGCCGATCGTCCGGATCGACGAGATGCTCCCCGAGGAGGAACTCTATGCGCTGTATCGCCACGGCGACCTCGCGCTCGTGAGCGCGCTGCGCGACGGGATGAACCTCGTCGCCAAGGAGTACGTCGCCTCCCAGCTCGACGATGACGGCGTGTTGTTGCTCTCGTCGTTCGCGGGCGCACACGAGGAGCTCGGGGAGGATGCAGTGACGATCAACCCCTTCGATACCCAGGGTATGGCCGATGCCATCGATCGAGCGCTCTCGCTGTCCGAACGCGAACGCCACGAGCGGATGCGTTCACAGCGCCAGCGCGTCGAGGAGTACGACCTGCTCACGTGGATGGACGACGTCCTCGACGCGGCGCTTGCCCGCGAACGGGACCGGGACCGATCGGTGACCCATGCGTAGGAGCCGTACCGACCCGATCCGTCCGTTCGACTCGTCCCACGGGGAGATCCGGGAACGGATCGAGGACGCGAGCGGGCTGTTGTTCTGTACCGACTTCGACGGCACGCTCGCACCCATCGAGGCCGATCCCGACGCCCCGGAGATCGATCCGGAGAACCGCGAGGTACTGCGGGGGCTACGTGATACCGAGCGCGTTCGCGTCGCCGTCATTAGCGGGCGGGCACTCGCGGACGTCCGCGAGCGCGTCGCCGTCGATGGGATCGCCTATGCCGGCAACCACGGTCTCGAACTCGAACGCCATGACAGCACCACCGTCCATCCGATCGCCGCGAAACACCGGGGACGGATCGGGCGGATCTGCTCGCTGCTCGAATCGGATCTGTCGGGAATCGAGGGCGCGAGCGTCGAGGACAAGTCGGTCACCGCGACGGTCCACTACCGACTGACGCCCGACGATCGGATCCCGGACGTCCGTGAGGCCGTCGAGTCGGCGGTTTCGCGCTTCGGCGACGGGAAGATCCGACTGACGGGCGGTAAGGAGATCGTCGAACTCCGGCCCGCCGTCCGCTGGCACAAGGGGATGGCCGTCTCGTTGCTCGCCGACGATCGGCCCGACGGATGGTTGCCGATCTACATCGGCGACGATACCACGGACGAGTCCGCGTTCGCGGCCGTCGACGACGGACTCGCGATCTACGTCGGGGAGGACGACACCGCCGCCCACTACCGAGTTCCCAAGCAGGCGGCGGTGGCGGACTGCCTCTCTGCACTTGCCGAGTGGCACACCGTCTCCGACCGAGAGCCATCCCACACCGGATGTACAGAGACGGATCCAGACATCGACCGATCGACGAAAACCGATTTAGAACCCATATGAGCCGCTATCCACGGGAAGCACGTAACGCACGGATCAAATGCATCGCCTGTAACGCGCCGGTCGTCCGCACAGTGGAGGGAGAGTACGTCTGTGTCGACTGCGGGGAATCGCCGATACGACCTCACACCGAAACCCCCCCGATCGCGGACTGACGACTACTCGTCGAGACCCAACGCGTCGACGAGCTCGTCGGTCATCTCCTCTCGAGCGAGGTTGGCCTTGATGTCGTGGTCCTTCGCGAACGACTGGAGCTCCCGGTACGAGAGCTCCTCGAGGTCCTCGCGACTCGAGGGCTCCGGTTCCTCCTCCTCTTTGGATTCCCCGTCCTCGTCGCTCTCCGATCCCTCGGACTCCC
>CAYVQH010000014.1:9229-27012 GCA_964454105.1 uncultured Halobacteriales archaeon
TCCTCCTCCTCTTTGGATTCCCCGTCCTCGTCGCTCTCCGATCCCTCGGACTCCCCTCGTTCAGTTTCCTCGGGTTCTTGATCGAGGTCGTCGTCCGTCTCGTCCTCACCCGTATCCGGACCGTCGTCTTCCTCGCGATCGGTCGTCTCCTCGTCGTCCTCACTGTCGCTGAGCGCATCGCTCACGGCACCCGCGATCAGGTCCCCGGACACTTGGTCCTTGCCGATGGCCGTGAGGTCCTCCTTGAGCGCCGCGCGCGCGTCGGGATTCACGAACAGCTCCCTGAACGCGTTCTCGATCGCCGCCTTGATCGCCTCGATTAGCTCGCCGAACGAGGGACGCTCGGAAACGGCCCATGCGATGACCTCTCCGAGTTCGCGGCCGAGTGCCGCACCGAACTCGCGTCCGAGGACCGCACCGGCCTCCTCGATCGCCATGCCGACCTCGTCTCGTTCGGCCAGTTCGTCGAAATCGACTTCCTCGAGGAGGTCGCCGATGTCGACGGCTTCGAGCAACGTCTGGGTATCGAGGGCTTCGACGAGCGACTCGTCACCCATGGTCGCCACCCGGCCAAACACCAGCGTGCGTGTACTCGTCCGTTGGATCCTGTGATTTCCTCATCATCCTTTCTCCGTCCTCATTCCTCGTCCTCGTCTTCGCCTCCGTCCTCGTCCGACTCCTCGCCGTCCGCTTCGTCCTCGTTCTCGTCTTCGTCACCCTCCTCATCCGACTCTTCGTCTCCACCGTCGGATGTTTCGTCCTCGTCCTCATCGCTCTCGTTTTCACTGCCAGCACCCTCGTCGTCTCCGTCTTCGCCTCCGTCCTCGTCCGACTCTTCGTCGTCCGCTTCGCCCTCGTCTTCGTCGCTCCCGCTCAGTTCCTCGGTGATGGCCTCTGCGATCTTGCGTCCGAGGATCTCACCGACCCGTCTGCCGACGATCTCGCCGACGGTACGACCGATCGATTCCCCGAGGTTACCGTCCTCGTCGGCTTCCTTGAAGGCGTCCTCCAGCTTCGTTCCCTCGAACACCTTCTCGAAATCGATGTCCTCGGTCAACGACTCCGCATCGACGCTGTCGAGCATCGACGACTCACTGTCCGTGCCGTTACCATTGCCGTTGTCGTTCCCGTTGTCACTCATTGTGTCTCCTGTAGGTCCTGCAGCCGCGTGCGTTTATAGCCTATCCCTTCGCTGATCCCGTCGATCCACGGTGCCGATTCCGCCGGGACATCCTGCGACCCGTCCGTCGATGGACGTCGCCGGTGAGTTCCCAGCATACACGGTTCAGCCGGTGGCTTCGGCCTCCGTCCCGTCCGACTCCTCGTCTTCCGGTTCGCCGAGCAACTGATTGATGATCGGCGCGAGCAGTTCGTTTGCCATTCGTTCGATCGGCAGCGACGCGATTATACCGGAGAGGGTGCCGCTGACGGCGTCGGAGATCCGATCCCCGATCCCGCGTTCCGTGTCGTCTTCGTCCTCTCCCGTTTCCTCCTGGCGGTCTTCCGCTTCGTCTTCCGTATCGTCTTCACCGGTTTCCGCTTCGCCCTCGTCTTCGGTACCGCCACCCAGACCGCGCAACCAGTTGACCGGCGCCATGAGCAGCTCTCGGATGCGGTTTGCGCCGCTTCGAAGCGCGTCGATCGGGGAGGACATCGCGTCCCGGAGACCGTCCAGTGCGCTCCGGAGCGCACTGACCGGCGAGGTGATCACGTTCCAGATGCGATCCGCCGTATCGCTGAGCCAGCCGATCGGCGCGGACAGCGTGTTTCCGAGACGGTTTGCGGCGTTGCGCAGCCAGTCTATCGGCTCCGAAACTACATCCCAGACACGACTCGCGACGCTTTTCAGCGAGCGTATCGGCGATGTCAGGGCTTCCAGCAGGTTGGTGACGCTGTTGAGCAGGCGATTGAGCAGCGTCGACAACGGTCCGCCGTTCAACAGACCTGCGACCGCAGACAGTAGGTTCCCGAGCAGGTTCCCCGATCCGGGGATCGCTCGCAGGTCCAGTACGACCTCGTGGAGGTCGACCTCCAACCCGAGGACGTCGAGGAACAGCCCCTCGAGGTCGAGATAGAGGATCGTCGTCCCGCGTTCGGTTCCGTGGCTCGCGGACTCGTCCTCGTCGACCTCCCCCTCGGCCTCCTTCGGCCCTTCGCGGCCCTCTTCGTCCGCCTCTTCATCTTCGCTTCCTTCCTCTTCTTCCTCGTCTCCGACATCGATATCGAGGGTCAGCGTGGCCTCCTCGTCCTCGCCATCGATCGTGACCGTCTGTTCGATCCCTTCGCCGTCGACCTCCGTTTCGACGCTGTACTCGCCGTCGCCCAGGTCGAAGGTCGCTCTCCCGCCGGAGTCGGTTTGCTGGTGTACCGGACCATCAAGGAGCCCCTCGATCAGACCCAGATCGGTGCCCTCTACCGTGACTTGCGCCTGTGGAACGGGCTCGCCGTCAGTGGTTTCGACGGCCACCGACAGCTCGTAAGTCTCCTCCTCGCTTTCTTCGTCCTCCCCGTTTTCTTCCGCTTCTTCGTCGTCTTCGGATCCGTCCGCGTCACTTCGAGAGCCCTCCTCGTCGCTGTCGTCGGTCTCCTCAGTGGGTTCCTCGTCGTTCTCTCCGTCGGCCGCTTCGTCGTCGCTCTGTGGTTCACCACCATCGGGAAGTAACACGCGCACACCGCCCCGAGTCTTCTCATCGGTTATACGTTCATCACCCATCGTCTTCTCGAATCAGTCCGCATCCATAAGTAGGTTAGTTCCGGTTTGAACTAGGTCTTCACTCGAACGTCGGCGTGAACGCCTCGTGGCAGTCGAGACAGACGTGTGATTCCTGATTGAGTGCGTCGGCGCTCCCGTCGGTGAGTCTGCCGTCGTTCGCGAGTTTGGCCGCACCGACCCCGGCTTTGTAGACGGATTCCCCGCTGCCACACTCGGGGCACTCGATCGACGAACCGTCCTCGAGGGCGTCGACCCGTCGTCCGAGGTGGTCGATCCGTGCTTCGAGTTCCTCGAGGTGATCACCGTCGTCGACGGAGGCCTGTCCGAGCGCCTCGACGGCCTCCTCGACGTCCATCGGCTCGTCGATCCACGGCAGCATGATCTCGTCGTCACTCATGACTGTGGGTAGAACGTGTACGTCTATAACTCCCGTTGCCGTCACGACGGGATCAGATGTCCTGATCCATGTCGTCACGGCGATACCGGTGTGTCCGTCGGTAGCCGGTGATCTGGTGGTCGGCATCCAGCGTGATCTCGTAGCGACCGAGGATGTCCTGGGTGTCGGGAATGCTCTTTCGCTCGAGGATCTCGACTGCCGCGACCCACCCTTCCTCCTCTTCGCCGTCCCGATTTCGATCGCGATCGACGGAGACAACGCTCACGAGCGGCCGACCGATGAGCTCTTCTGCGACCTGGTTGATCTTCGTGCGTACGGAGCCGATCTCGGTTTCGTTGACGTCGTTTTCGTCTGACATTTCGAATCCTGTCTCCTGGGTGTCGATCGTCTCGTCGTCGGGTCCGTGCTGGTAGCAGAACCCGTCGTCCTGTGCTGGCCGAGTGCACCGCTCGCCGCCGGACGTTACCGCCCGACACTGCTCCTCGTCTCCATCCACGGCGGACATGGGATCCGCTTACGAGGACTCGGCCGTCGCCTCGATCTCGACGTCCTCGAGGTCGTCCAAGTCTCCCTCCTCCTCGGCTTGCTCGATCTTCGAGATCTCCCTCGCGTAGTGGAGGAAGGTATCGACCGAGGCGATCACGACGCGGGCCTCGACGGTGAGGATCTCGATCCCCACTAGCGAAACGCGCACCCAGATATCGATGACTGCGCCCTTGTCGAGGATGCGGTCGAGCACCTCTGCCAAACTGGAAGTGGACGGTCTTGCTTGACTCATTTGCTTACCCTCGTCTCTATGCACACTCGTGGACCATCTTATGGTTTCCCCTTCCAGGGCAAGCGCGCCGCTATTGACTGACCGTGACACATATGCAGGTGCGACCGAGTAGTTTCCCCATCGAACCACCATGACAGACGACGCACTCTACGTATACGGCGTGATCGAGAACGATGACCTCGAGATAGACATTGAGGGCGTGAACGGAGCGGATCGCGCCTATACCGTCGACTATCAGTCGCTTTCGGCCGTCGTCTCCGACATCGACACCGTCGAACCCGAGCGATCCGACGAGAACGTTCGTAGCCACGACGAGGTGCTCCAGACCATCCTCCAACACGACGGCGGCCGAACGATCGTCCCGATGGGGTTCGGGATGGGGTTCAAGAACGAACGCACCCTCAAGAACGTCCTCCGAAACGCTCGTCCGGTGTTCACGCGGACGCTTCGGGAGATCGACGGGATGGTCGAACTCGGCCTGAAGGTCCTCTCGGATGAGGACGCGACGGTCGACCGCGAGGCGGTCGTGGCAGACGTCGAGGAGCGCTTCGACCGGATAAGCGTTAACGTCGTGGAGAACGAACTGTTCAGTGACCGACTCGTGATCAACCGCTCGTATCTCGTCGAACGTGACGACCGGGAGGCGTTCGACGAGGCAGTCGGCGAGTTCGAGGACGCCCACGAGGACTTGCTGGTCCAGTATACGGGGCCGTGGGCGCCCTACAACTTCGTGGACATCGAGATTACGGCACAACGCTAACACACCATGTTCATCATCGACGACCTCCTGCTCCAGCCCTTCATCTCGATCCTCGATGCGATCCACACGCTGGCAGTACAGGAGATGTACGACATCGAGGAGATCCAGAACGAACTGAAGGAGAACCAGTTGCTGTATGAACTCGGCGAGCGAAGCGAGTCCGAATACACCGACCGGAAGCACGAACTCGAGGCCGAACTCGAGACGGCCGAACTGGCACACGAACAACTCGACAACAAGAACATCCAGGTACAACAATGACAAACGACAACGACCGTGGTTCGTCCTCGCTACTAGACGTGCTCCGACACGTCGTCGAGACGCTACAGGAGGCAGAACGCAGCGGTGAGGGGACGGGAACGGGCAGTGGGACCATATCCGGGGGACGGGGACGGACCGACTACGGGTTCAGCGTCAGTACGGGACCGGATCCGGACAGCCTCTGGGAGCGCCTCGGGGTCGACGAATCGTCCGACGGGGCCGATTCGGTATCCACCGCACCGACCGCCACTGACGACGACTACCTCGTCGACGTCCGCGAGGAGGAGGACGCCGTGATCGTGCTCGCGGACCTCCCGCAGGCGACCGCCGAGAGCGTCACGGTCGGGATCGATCGGAAAACGAACGCCCTCGTCATCGGGCTTGACGGCGACGTCGTCGACCGGATCGAGCTCGGCGAGGCATCGATCGACGTGGCCGAATCGACGTTCAGCAACGGCGTGCTCGAAGTCAGGCTTCAAACCGGTGGTGGGAAGCAGTGAGCGGAACCGAAACCGAGGAACGTTCCTCCCTCGCCCAGTTCGAGGAACTGCTCCCGGAGATCGCCGACGCGCTCGAACGGCTCAAGACCCAGATCGTCGAGAACAGCGACGACGAGGACGTCATCGAGACTGCCGAGGAGGTCTGGGACGTCCTCGATCAGAGCGAGGACGTGCTCGATACGCTCGACATCGAGGAGATACCGGACGTGATCGACGTCGACGAACTGCCGAGTGCGGTAGAGACCGAGGAGGTTCCCGACGCGATCGCCGCCGGCGAGGCCCATCAGGCGATCGACCTCTCGGCACTGAAGGAGGCGATCGAACTCCGCGAGCTCTGGCAGGCCGCCGACGTCTCGGAGCTGCGGGAGGAACAGAAGAAGCTCGAATCGGAGGTCGACGACGTCACCGGGGACGACGACGCCGAAAACGAGGACGGCCTCCTCGGCACGAGCGGCGTGATCGGGACCGGTGGCGGCGCTCACACGAAGTTCGACGCCGAGGACCGCCAGGAGAAGATCCAATCGCTCATCGAGACGGCCGTCGAGAAGTTCCGGGCGGTCCTGTTGAAGACCCACGACAAGCTACGGGTGCTCTACGAGCTCAATCAGGAGAAACTCGGCGGATCGGACTCGCTGAACCCGACGGCGGTCTCGACGATGCCGAGCGGGCCACTCGCGAACTCCGCCTCGACCCGCCGATCGACCGTTCCCTCGCAGGTCCGCCACGCGCGAGCGAAGAACCCCCGCCGGATCTACGGCCGGCGGTTCGAAAACGCGAACACGGAGTGACCCATGAGCAGCGCAAAACCAACCCGCAAGCAAAGCGATCTGGCCGACGTCCTCGAACTCGTACTGGACAAGGGAATCGTCATCAACGCCGACATCGCGGTGACGGTCGGCGAGACCGAGCTACTGGGAATCGAGATCCGTGCGGCGATCGCCTCCTTCGAGACCGCCGCCGAGTACGGACTTGCCTTCCCCAGCGGGACCGACATGCGCCGGGTCGAACAGGCCTCGGGACGCGACCCCCTCGAGGTCGAGAACGGCGAGGAGGTGAACCTCGGGATCAACGCGAGCGAGGGAGGCTCGAACGAGAACAGCGACCCGCCCAGCGCACGGCCCGATCCCGAGGTCCCGATCGCCACCGATGACGGAAGCGAAACCGGAGAGGACGGTGAGTCGAGCGAGGACGACGAGAGCGAGGGGGACGAGGACGAGTCATGAGGCAGATCGATCTCGGTGGCGAGGCCGACGAGGGTAGCGAGACGGACGCGGCGTCCGGACTGCTCGCGCTGGTGATCACGGTCGTCGAGCTACTCGTCGAGGCGATGGAGAAGGAGGCGATCCGGCGCATGGAGTCGGGCGTGCTCGACCCCGAGGAGATCGAACGCCTCGGAACGCAGCTCCAGGCCATCGAGGACGAGATAGAGGGCATCAAGGAACGGGAGGGGATCGAGAGCGACGTCGGCGAGCTCCGAACCGAACTCGACGACCTGCTCAGTGAGGGGATCGAGCGGGTCTACGACGACCACCACGAGGAACTCGAACGATGAGCGACAACCAGGCCGCCTCCAGCACGGAGTTCAAGGAGGGCCGGTATCTCTACTGTGCAGTACGGGTCGATGATGACCCCTCGCTCACGGTCGAGGGGCTCGACGAGGGTGAGGTACGGATCGTCGAGCGCGACGGGATCGGGGCGGTCGTTCAGCCCGTCGAGTCGATGTTCGATTCGGACGACCTCACGGAGGTCAGACAGTGGCTGCTCGCCCATCAGCGGGTCGTCGACGCCGCCGGCGAGCGCTTCGACACGCCGGTGCCGTTTCGCTTCGATACGGTGATCAAGGGCGACGACGACCGCGTGCGCGAGTGGGTCGGGGATCACGCGACGGAGCTTCGAGAGGCGCTCGACCGGCTTTCCGGTCGTTGGGAGTACCGCATCGAACTGCTTTGGAACGACTCACAGGCGGGCGAGGCGATCAGCGACGACGATGAGGAGCTCATCGATCTCGAGGAACGCATCGCGGAGGCCAGTGAGGGGACGGGCCACCTACTCGAAAAACAGTACGAGCAGCGCCTCTCCGAGCGGCTGAACGCGAGGCGAAGCGAACTGGCCGAGACGCTGTACGATCGGGTCGCCGAGCACGCCGATACCGTCGAGACGGTCGATCAACAGACGACGTTGCTCGGCGCCGACGGAGCGGAGACTGACGACTCGGGACTCGAGACGGTGGTCAAACTGTCGGTACTCGCGGAACGGGACTCGGAGGACCCGATCGGCGAGGTCCTGGAGGAGTTCGTCAGCCGTGACGGATTCGACGTCCAGTACACCGGCCCGTGGCCGCCGTACTCGCACGCGCCGTCGATCGGGAACGGGGGTGAGGGCTGATGCAGCCGACCCGAACCGGCGAGCACGCGATCGTCGACGTCCTCGACGTGTTGCTGGTCGAGGGAGCGATCGTGCAGGCCGACGTGGTCATCACCGTCGCGGACATCCCGCTGGTCGGGATCAACCTCCGGGCGGCGATAGCGGGCATGACGACGATGGTCGAGTACGGGCTGTTCACCGAGTGGGACGAGGAGATCAGGAACCAGGAACGTTACCGGCGCTCGGAGTTCGGCCGTCGGCCGCGCCCGTCGGTCCCCGATCCCGATTCAGCCGAACGGTAAGGTCTTTTAGGGCGCTTCGACACCTTCTCGTATGGTCACGCTCGCGCTCGTCGTCGCGCGGTTCAACCGGTCGGTCACCGAGGAGATGGCGGGGGCGGCCCGCGACGCGGCAGACGAGCGCGGCGCGGAGATCGTCGAGACGGTTCGCGTTCCGGGCGCGTACGACAGCCCGCTCGCGGCCGACCGACTGGCGCGCCGCGAGGGGATCGACGCGGTGGCCGTGATCGGCGCGATCGTCACCGGCGACACCGACCACGACCGTGTGATCGCCCAATCTGCGGCCGACGGGCTCACCGAGGTGAGCCTCGAGCGCGACACGCCCGTGACCTTCGGCGTCAGCGGGCCGGGGATGTCCGGCGCAGAGGCGCGCGAGCGCGTCGAGAAGGGTGCGGAGGCGGTTCACGCCGCCATCGATCTGGTGGAGGAACTATGAGCATGAAGTTTACCGACAGAGTCAGCCGAGTCGAACCGAGCGCGACGCTCGCGATCAGCCAACTGGCGACCGAACTCGAGGACGACGGCGCGGACGTCGTCGACCTCTCGGTGGGCGAGCCCGACTTCCCGACCCCCGAGAACGTCGTCGAGGCGGGCAAGGAGTCGATGGACGCCGGCGACACCGGCTACACCTCCTCGAATGGGATCGCGGAGCTTCGCGAGACGATCGCCGAGAAACTGCGGGGCGACGGGCTGGAGTACGGCCCCGAGAACCTCATCGTTACGCCGGGCGCGAAACAGGCGCTCTACGAGACGTTCCAGACACTGGTCCAGGACGGCGATGAAGTGGTGTTGCTCGACCCCGCCTGGGTCTCCTACGAGGCGATGGCGAAGCTCGCGGGCGGCTCGCTCTCGCGGGTGGATCTCTCGGCCCACGAGTTCCGCCTCGAACCTGCCCTCGACGAGCTCGCCGAGACGGTCAGCGACGACACCGAGCTGCTCGTGGTGAATTCCCCGAGCAACCCATCGGGGGCGGTCTACAGCGACGAAGCGCTCGAATGCGTTCGGGATCTCGCGGTCGAGCACGAGATCACGGTGATCTCCGACGAGATCTACGAGCGCATCACCTACGGCGAGGAGCCGACGCCGCTGGCCACCCTCGAGGGGATGGCCGAGCGAACCGTCACGATCAACGGCTTCTCCAAGGCGTACTCGATGACCGGGTGGCGCCTGGGCTACATCGCGGCGCCCGAGGAGCTGATCGACGAGGCGGGCAAGCTCCACTCCCACTCGGTCTCCTGTGCGACGAACTTCGTCCAGCACGCCGGGATCGAGGCCCTTGAGAACGGCGAGGACTCGGTCGAGAAGATGGTCGAGGCCTTCGCGGACCGGCGTGACTTGCTCGTTGACCTCCTCGCGGATCACGGAGTCGACGTACGAGCGCCCGAGGGGGCGTTCTACATGATGGTGCCCGTCGACGAGGACTGCGCTGGCCTGGAAGGGCAGCGGTCGGGAGACGGCGAAGCCGTCGACCAGGACTGGTGCGAGGGTGCCATTCAGGACGCCCACGTCGCCACGGTGCCGGGAAGCGCCTTCGGCACGCCCGGTTACGCGCGGATCTCGTATGCCAACAGCGAGCAGCGCATCGAGGAGGCGGTCGACCGGCTCGTCGAGGAGGGCTACCTCTAGGAGAGACGCGCGGCGACGTCGGCTTCGGTGATGATCCCGACCGTCTCGCCGGTATCGGTGACCATCACCGCCTTGTAGTGGTCGAGCAGGTTGCCGATCTCATCGAGGCTCGCCTCCCGGGACACGGTGGGAAAGCTCTCCGCCATGTGGCTGACGACGGGCTCGTCGCGAGCCTCGGCGTCGAGATGGACCAGATCGCTCTGGCTGATCGACCCCACTGGAATGCCGTTCTGGAGGACCGGCAGCTGCGAGTAGGCCTCTTCGTCCATCTTCCTCACCGCCTCCCGGATCGCGTCGTCGGGCTCGACGTGGATCACGTCGGTGTTCATCAGGTCCCCGGCGCGCACGATCCCGCCCTCGGCCTCGTCCAGCGCCTCGACGATCCGCCGAAGCGTCGAGAGCCGCGGATCGACGTCCCCGCCCTCGATCCGGGCGATCAGTGGCTGGGAGACGCCCGCGCGTTCGGCGAGCGTGCTCTGGGTGAGATCGAGGTCGATCCGACGTTCACGCAGGTCCTGGGGCGTCGGAAGGTTCATGCCGGACAATAACTATCGGTTATTATAAAAGGTTCGGGACCGTCACTCGTCCTCCTCGGTTTCGATCGTGTCGACGACCGAGAGGGGGACGTCCCGTAGCGCGCCCCCGATCTCGCTTTTGGCGATCCGTTGGGCGTGCTCCTGGCTGTCGGCGTTGAACACTTCCATTTCGAGGACGAGTCCGACGAGCGCGGTGTCGGCCGCGATGTAGGCCGAGTCGAACGGTTCGCCGCAGGCCGGACAGCCCGTCGCTCCGACCTCGACCTCGACGTAGTCCATGTCCTGTTGGTTCAGACGCTTGCCGGCCTCGCTGACCGCGACCCCGATCGCGTCGTCGATCTCCCCGACGTCCCGCACCAGCCATGCCGCCTCCATCGCCACCAGATAGTTCATACCACGTCTCGCCTCTCCGGAGGTGAGTGCGTTGCGGTTCGGCGCGCACGTCACCTCGATGATCGCCATAGGTTATTCGAATTACCACAATCGCCGATCCGTTAGTTTCAATGATCCGTAACGTTCGTCTTCATTCGTCGTTCCCGATCCGACGGGAACCGTGAACCGACAGCAGTCGCGGGGGTAGGGCCGGCAGAGGAGGAATCGTTAGGTTTCGATCGGGCAACAAGACTTATGTAGGCGTTGGTGTGAGCGGCTGGTATCGGATGATCACACGGCTGTACCACCTCACCCTGTTCGCCCTGTACCAGACGACCGTCGCCGTCGGGCTGCTGATGCTCCCGCTGGCGCTCGCGATGAAACGCATCGGCTTCACCCTCCCCCTCCATCGGCTCATCGGAAGGATGGAACGAGCCTACGAGGCCCGTTCGTCCGCGGAGTAATCGACCGGAACGGTTGGGTTTATCAGTCCGCGGCAGTAAATCACGGCAATGCGAACGCCAGAGAACCTAGAACTCTCCGAGTCGCTCGCGTCGAGTCCCGGCCAAGCGAACCCCTATGAGCCGGAGCTCGGCTCGCTTCCGGACGCCCAATTGCCGGAGGGGACCGACGCCGCCGAACTCAAGACAGGCACCACCACCGTCGGACTTCGCGCCGAGGACGGCGTCGTCATGGCGACCGACATGCGCGCGAGTCTGGGCAACATGGTCTCGAGCAAGACCGTCCAGAAGGTCGAGGACGTCCACCCGCGAGGGGCGCTCACCATCGCCGGCTCGGTCAGCGCCGCCCAGTCGCTGATCCGCAACCTCCGTGCGGAGGTCAACCTCTACGACGCACGCCAGGGCGAGGACATGAGCATGACGGCCCTCTCGACGCTGACGAGCAATCTGCTTCGCAGCGGCGCGTTCTTCGTCGTCGTCCCCGTCCTGGGCGGTGTCGACGATGAGGGCCCCCACATCTACAGCATGGACGCACTCGGGGGCACCACCGAGGAGGACTACGCCGTGAGCGGATCGGGTTCGCAGTTCGCGCTCGGCGTCCTCGAGCAGCACTACGAGGAAGGTCTGAGCGTCGATGAGGTCCGCGACGTCGCGATCCGCAGCGTCGGGAGTGCCGTCGAGCGCGACACCGCAAGCGGCAACGGCATCAACATCGCCACCGTCACCGAGGAGGGCGTCGAGATCGAGCGCTACGAGGAGTTCGAGGGAATCGACGGCATCTCGAACGGTCGATAGCTACCGGTCGTCGATCCAACCGGCGAAACTGCCCTCCAACAACGTCTCCTTCTGACGGTCGATGTACTCGCGTTGAGCAGTGTGAACCGCCTCCTCGAACGGTTCGCCCTCGGAGACGAGACCTTCGACCCGCTCGTGGCGCAGTTCGGCGGGCGAGTAGCCGTGGCGTGCACGGTGGCGAAGCGGCCAGAGGTAGGTCTCGACCTCCTGATCGGAGAGGCCGCGCAGTTTGAGGCCGTCGCGGGCGTGATCGAACAGGTCGGCAAAGAGCCGGTCGTTCTCGACGATCTCCTCGCCGCCACCGGTGATCCACGAGAGGTCCGCGTCGAGTCCGTCGCGCATCGCACAGTAGAAGTTCTCGCGGGCGTCCGCCCAGTCGAGGTCGATCACGGGGTGCTCCCGACGGGGGAGGCTTTCCAGGAGACCGGCGAAAACGGCCAGGAAGGAAACGGAATCCCGAACCGTGGGTTGGGAACCGATCGGCCGGAACTCGATGCGGGCGTTGGCTCCGGATCGCGTCGCGCCACCGAAGACCGGGCGTACCCACCGCCAGTAGGTGCCGTGTTTCATCCGGAAGTGCGCGAACTCGTCGTCGAAGCGGTCGGAGGTCTCGACGGGCATCGGGACGATGGTGTCGTCGGCGACGACGCGATCGACGGCCTCCTCGACGCTTTCGAGGTCGTGGGGGAATCGGACCTTGCCGCCCGGACCCTCGTTCAGCACCGACTCGAAGACGGCGATCCGGTTGGTCATCCATGCGTCTTCCACGATCCGCTCGTCGGGAACGTCGTCGTAGAGGTCGGGCGGGAAGAACGGCGAGTTCGCCCCCAGCGCGAGAAGCGGGCCCGCGATGCGCAGCGTGTAGTTGAAGTAGTCGGGCAGGTCGGCGGCGTGGGCCACCTGGTAGTGGGGTTGGATCGAAGTGATGAGGCTCTCGGGCATCACGGTGGCCGAGTCGAGCGTGACGTTGGGCGCCTCGAGATGCATCCCGGCGGTGGTCTCGCCATCGGCATTGGCCATCGCGTGATACCTGACCGAATCGCTCATGTTGGTCGCGATCCGGATCCCATCGTCCTCGATGTGATCGGTGAGGTACTCACGGGCACCCTCGCCCTCCGGCGGGATCGTCCAGATGCCGTCGCTCACGAGCGTGATCCCCTCGGGCCGAACGCATTCGAGTGCGGTCGTGAGCCGGGCTTTGATCTCGGCCTCCTGGGCTCGAAGACCGTGGGCGTTCAGCGGCTGGGGGCTGGTCGACATCTCGGCGTTGTGCAGGCCCAGTTCCTTCTCGAAGCCGATGTATTCGAGCATTCGCCTGGGGACGCGTCTCAACGCGCTCGTCTCTCCGTCGACGGCGTAGAACTCGTACTCGAACCCGACGATCGCCTGGGGATTGTCGAGAACGCCCTCCGAGAGCGCCTCGATGAGGACGTCCGCATCGTCGGCCGCCCGGCGCTGAAACGTCTCCGAGTCGATCTGGAGGGCGTCCTTGACGGCCGTCGCGAGCTGGGATCGGGTCATTGCCCACTGATCGGCCGGCGATCACCTTGAAAGTAGGAGTGTTCGTTCCGACGATCGGGCGGGTGACCGGTAGCCGGCGTCGATCCCTCCACGTCTCCGTCGATCCCCTTCCGTGCCGACCCGCATCGAAACCCACCAGTCGTCAAGAAAAGTCTACACGCCGGCGTTTTTCTACCCCGATCTCGGCAGTACCGGTGGGTTAATCCGACATGCAGGCATCCTGGAAGTACATGGGGTATGACCGGGATTTGGGGCGTCGATTCGGATTAGGGCTGATCGTGTTAGGGCTGTTTCTCGTCGCAGCCTACGTCATCGAGGCGTTCATCGCCGTGGTCGTCTTCTCCGTCTTCCTGTATTACTCGGTGCGGCCGATCCACCGCTTCCTCCGTCGGTTCGGTCTGCCCCGACGTCTCCGGGCCGCCCTCGCGCTCGTCCTCTTCGGCGTCCCGTTCGTGGTCCTACTCGTCTATACGATCGCCATCATCGTCATCGAGACCCAGGCGCTCATCGAAGCATACGACGTCCAAAACCAGGTGCTCAGCCAGGGTCTCGAACGGATCGACATCGCCACACTGGACCTCGATACCCTCCAGCAGGCGATCACTGGCGCGGGCGCTCAGGGATCGATCTTCACCGCGTTGTTCAGTCTCACCGGCGCGCTCAGCATCGTCGGTAGCGGGCTCATTCAGTTCATGATCCTCGTCGTCGTCACCTACTACATGCTCGTCGACGGGCCACGACTGCGCGAGTGGATCGTCGCGAACTTCGACGACACCGGGATCGTCCGCGAGTACTTCGACGAGGTCGATCCCGAACTCTCGATGACGCTGTTCGGCAACATCGTCAACGTCTTCGTCACCGCGATCGTGGGCGTCATCGTCTTCTTCACGTACAACTTCTTCGCCCCCGACGCCGCACAGGTACCGTTCCCGAGCCTGCTCGGCGCGCTCGCCGGGATCGGTAGCCTGATTCCCGTGGTCGGAATCAAACTCGTCTACGTTCCCGTCGGAATCGGACTCGCGGCCGCCGTCTTCGCGACCGGCCAGACCGCACTTCTGTTCTACGTTGGGATCTTCTTCGTGGTCTCGGGGGTCTTCGTCGACTTCATCCCCGATTTCTTCATTCGCGCGCTCATCAGCGGCGAGAACACCCATACCGGGATGTTGCTCCTGACCTACATCGTCGGTCCGACGGTCTTCGGGTTCTACGGGCTGTTCCTGTTGCCCGTTCTGTTGATCCTCTTCATCAACGCGATGCATATCCTCCTGCCGTACGTCCTCTGGGGCGAGGACACACCTGCCCACCAGACCACCCTCGGCCAGTTCGGCGGGCCCGACCAGCAGTCGCCGGTGGCCGCGAACGATGACCACGAGAAGACGCCCGTGATCGACGACTAACGCGGCGTTCGATCGAACGCCGGGCGACGGATCGAAAGTCCCGAACCGACACTCCAGGCCGATCCCTGGGAACCGGATCGAAGGCTTAACCGCTTTTGGGCGAGAAAAACCGGCGATGGAGTTCCGTGAGTTCGCCGTCCGTGCCCGCGAGATCGAAGCCACGTCGGCGGATCTCGAGACCGTCGACCGCGTCGCCGACCTCCTTCGATCCGTGGCCGAGGACCACACCGATCGAGGTTCGGCCGGCGACCTCGCGGTCCTCGTGCGGTTCGTTCAAGGACGGGTGTTTCCCGCCCATGATTCGACCACTCTCGACGTCGGGCCGAGCCTCTGTTATGCGGCGCTCGCCCGCGCTGCCGGCCCGAACGTCGACGCCGACGACGTCGAGGAGCGCCTGGCCAAGGTCGGCGAGATCGGCGAGGTCGCCGCGAGCTACGACCTGGGGGGTCAGAAGGGGCTCGCGGCGTTCGGCGGCGGTACCGAGTCCCTCACCGTATCCGAGGTCAACGAGACGCTGCAGGCGGTTGCGGCAGCCTCCGGCTCGGGCAGCGAGGACAGGAAGCTCGACGCCCTGTTCGGGCTGTTCAATCGCTGCAGTCCGGAGGAGGCACGCTACCTCTCGCGGCTCGTCCTCTCGGAGATGCGCATCGGCGTCGGCGAGGGGACGGTTCGGGACGCGATCACCGAGGCGTTCGACGTACCCGCGAGGGCCGTCGAACGTGCGCTCCAAGTGTCGAACGACTACGGTCGGGTGGCCGAGGTAGCACGCGACGAGGGTGCCCCTGGCCTCGACGCGCTCACCCTGGAGGTCGGACGGCCAGTCCAGGCGATGCTCGCCCAGACCGGGACGGTCGCCGACGCTCTGGAGGACTGGGGGGAGGCCGCCGTCGAGTGGAAGTACGACGGTGCACGCGTCCAGTTACACCACGACCCGGGCGGCGACACGCGGGTGTTCTCCCGGAACATGGAGGACGTCACCGGCGCGCTGCCGGAGGTCGTCGAGTTCGCCGAGGAGCACCTCGACGTCCCGGTGATCCTGGACGGCGAGGTGGTGGCCGTCGACGGGAACGGCGATCCGCTCCCGTTCCAGGAAGTGTTGCGGCGGTTCCGGCGTAAACACGACGTCGCCGCCGTGCGCGAGGACGTCGCGGTCCGACCCGTCTTCTTCGATTGTCTGCACGTCGACGGCGATGACCTGCTCGACGACCCGCTCGCCGATCGCCATGCACACCTAGTGGAGCGATTGGGTGACGACGATGGCACCGTCGAGGGGCTTTCGAAGCTCTGGATCACGGACGATCGCGAAGGGATTGCCGCGATCGAGACAGAGGCCCTCGAAGCGGGTCACGAGGGACTCATGCTCAAGAACCCCGACTCGGCGTACTCGCCGGGCCGCCGGGGGAGAAACTGGCGCAAGCGGAAACCTGACGTCGAGACGCTCGACCTGGTCGTCACCGGCGCGCAATGGGGCGAGGGCCGGCGGGCGACCTTCTTCGGGACCTTTCTACTATCGGTTCGAAACGGCGACTCCTTCGAGACGATCGGCAAGGTCGCGACGGGCGTCACCGACGAGGAGTTGGCTGATCTCACCGATCTCCTCGAACCGCACGTGCTCGCCGAGGACGGTCAGACCGTCGAGTTCCGGCCCGAAGTGGTCTTCGAGGTGGGCTACGAGGAGATCCAACGCTCGCCGACCTACGAGTCGGGTTACGCGCTTCGCTTCCCGCGATTCCTCGCCGTGCGCGACGACAAGCCGATCGAGGAGGCGGCCTCGATCGAACGCGTCGAGGAGCTCGCAGACCGGCAGTGAGTCGGTGATGCCCCGTCCGATCACTCCGCGTGTTGGGGGTACTGTCCTTCCGTGACGAACGCGTCCTCTCCACACGCACCGCAGCGTGCGGGTGCCTCGTATCGGTAGTCGTCCTCGACGTGTTCGACGACCCCGGCGCTCACGACTAGGCAGTTCGTACAGACGTACCGTTCGGGCGTCTCGGGCAAGTGTGCCATGCGATACTGGACGGGAGAAGACGACTTAGTTACCCCCCACGAGCCGGCCGTCTTCGAGCCGGTCGTAGATGGTTGCCGTCACGCAACGACTCGAGTTGTCGCACAGGCGGTGTTCGGTCCGCGGAAGAACTCGACTCCGGTAGTAGGTGTGGCCCGGCGGTACGCACCGCGGGCCGACGCCACAGGAGGTGGATGCGACTAGGAGCGTCCGAACCGTCCGGCAGTCGGAGGGGACGAGACGAAAAGGGAGGAGGGCGTCGTGGATTCCGACGACCGAGCCGAGGATGGGCTTCGCTACAGCACGCCCATCGCATCCAGGCGTTCAGGGAGATAGGTGTCGGTGACGAAGTCCAACCCACGGGAGGCGAGCGCCTGCTGTTCGGCCTTCTTTCCGATGTCCAACTGGAGTTCGATCTGCTCCTTCCAGTAGTCGGTCTGGAATCGGGGATCCTCCAGTTCGTTTTCGAGGGCGTTGACGTCCGAGTCCGACAGCGGATCGGTGGGAAGGTCGTACTCGACGATGTCCGACGGCTGGATGCCGATGAACCGCGCCTCGGGGGTCGCGAGGTACTCTGAGAGATGGGCGGACTTGATCGAGCCGTAGGCCACCGAGCCGTAGATCCGATAGGACCACGGGTCGCCGTCGGTGAAGACGGTGACCGGCAGATCGAGCTCGTCGTGAAGGCGCTTGGTGATCCGGCGGGTCGCGCGGGCTGGCTGGCCCTTCAGGTGAACGACGATGACGTTGTACTCCTCGTCGAAGCCGTTCTCGACGAGTCGATCGCGCATCCCGCCCGTCTCGACACAGAGGACGAAATCCGCGTCGTGATCGAGGAACTCGATCGTGTCGGGGTTGTTCGGGATCTGGTAGCCGCCCTCGCCGACGTCCTCCTGGCAGTGGATGACCCGCTCGCCCCGGCGGGTCTGCTCGCGCAGTTCGAGCGGGCCCATGAGCGTCGCGCCCGACTCCTCGGGGCGCATGTGGAAGTCCTCGCG
>CAYVQH010000015.1:0-26413 GCA_964454105.1 uncultured Halobacteriales archaeon
ATGACGATGGGCGACCGGATCGCCATCCTGAACGACGGCGTGCTCCAGCAGGTCGCACCGCCCCTCGAATGTTACCACCAGCCCAACAACCTGTTCGTCGCGGGATTCATGGGCGAGCCCGCGATGAACTTCATCGACGTGCACCGGGAGGACGAGACGCTCGTAACGGACGACGGAGCCTTCGAGTACCCGCTCTCAGAAGCGACGCTCGAAGACGTCAGGGGCACGTCCGACCTGGTGTTGGGGATCCGACCCGAGGACATCGAGGTTTCGGTCCCGGACGGAACGGCGTCCGATCACGAGTTCGATGCATCGGTGACCGTCGTCGAGCCGAAGGGCAACGAGAACAACGTCTACCTCGATCTAGGTGATCTGGACATCGTCGCGGCCGTTCCGGGACTACGGCCCGTTGAAACGGGAACCACCGCGAGGATACGGATCCCGGAATCGGCGATCCACCTCTTCGACGCGAACACCGGTCGGGCGATCCACAGCCGTTCGCTCGAATCGATCGACGACGAAGCGGTTCCCCAGCCGTCGGACTGACGGGAGCGCCTCTGTCAGTTGCTCGATCGGACCCGGCGTGTTAGTCCTCGTATTCCTCGGGCGTGTACGTCTTGAGTTCGAGGGCATGGATGTCCGTGGTCATGTGCTCGCCGAGCGCGTCATAGACCAGTCGGTGTTGCTGGACCAGCGGTTCGCCCTCGAAGGCCGGCGAGACGACGACCGCGGCGAGGTGATCGTCGTCATCCGGTCCGCGGGGATGGGTGACCGTCGCTCGTGCGTCCTCGATTCCCGTTTCGATCAACCGCTCGACGTCCGTGGTGTCCATGCCCACCAGTGAGCGCTCCGAGGGGAAAACGGTTCAGATACGATCAGGTCCACTGATCGAGGCCCGTCTGCGTGACGGACTCCTCGATCCGCTCGAAGCCACGGTCGACCTCCTCGGCGGGGATCTCCCAGTCGGCGACGAACTCGCGGGCCGCCGCGATGTCCGGCGCGAGTCGGGTATCGAACTCGTAGTCGTCGGTCACGTCGGGATCGAGAAACAGGTCTCGAACGGCCTGGGCGCTCCCCATCGCGGCGTCGTGGGCGTCGAGGACCGCGAAGAGATCGCCGTGTTCACGGATCGCCTCGACGGCCGTTTTCGGGCCCATGCCGTGGACGCCCTCGTTGAAGTCCGTGCCACAGAGGATCCCCACGTCGACCAACTGCTCGTAGGTCAGGTCGTGGGCGGCGAGGGTCGCCTCCAGATCCATCCGCTCGGGGTCGCCCTTGCTCGTGAGACCCCTCAGCGTCAGCGGCGAGCCGAACAGCAGGGCGTCGTAGTCCTCTGTGCCGGCGTAGTCGACGTCACCGGACTTGGCCATGTGGGCGGCCTGGGCCTCGCCCTCCGCGGGGGCGTCGATGTACGGCACGTCGAGGAGCGCGAGGAGTTCTCGCGTGGTGCGCTGAATGGCGTCGGTGAGGTGCTGGGTACGCGCCTCCAGTCGGGCGGCCTCGATCGAGTCGCCCCGGTCGCGTGCGGCCCGTGCCTCGGCCTCGGCGCGCTCCTTTGCGGCGCGCCGTTCGCTGATCTCGCTCTCTTTGAGATCGGTGACGACGCCGTCGAAGACGAACACCGGAACGAGGTCGTTCTCGAAGAACTTCGGCAGTCCCTGGACCAGTCCCACGAGATTCGCGACCTCGACGCCCTCCTCCGTGGTGTAGACCTCGCTCGCGGTCCACTTGACGGTGGTCGTCAGGTAGCGATAGAGCCAGTTGTGGGCGTCGATCGCCACGACCGATCCGGCGAGCTCCCCGAAGGGAACCTCCTCGATCGCGGCGAGATCGCGGAGCGCTGCGTTTCCCATCACCGGATCTTGGACCGCACCCGATTTCAAGCTACGGATGAATTTGTCTGTAGGAAAACGACAACACTTAATCGATGAGGGCCATCCGTGGGAGCATGGTCGTGAGGGGAGGATACGCTTGAACCGTCGAGGGACGACCGCGGTCGGGTTCGCGCTGCTCGTCGTGCTCACAAGCGGCGTCGCCGCCGGCGTCCAGGGACAGCCCAACGTGAGCGTCTTCGCGCCGGAGAACACCGTCTCACCGGGCGAGACGACGCAGATCGAGCTCCAGTTGATGAACAACGGGACCGTCAGCGAGGGCAGTGAGGGGATCGAGATCATCAGCTCGCAGGGCGACGAGCAGCGCGTCCAGACTGCACGCAACGTGGCCGTCGAGGCCGAGGCCGACGGCCCGCCGTTCGACGTCGAGACCGCGACGGTGCCGGTCGGGAGCCTCCCGGAGGGGACGAGCAGCCCGATACCGATCACGCTCGCGGTCAACGAGGACGCCCCGGCGAGCACCTATCAGCTCACGGTGACCGTCGAGTACGTCTACACGAGTCAGATCGAGAACGGCGAGGAGACGGTCGTCGAGGAGACGATCACCGAGGAGGTCCCGATCGTGATCGACGAGAGCGCACGGTTCGAGGTCGACGACACGCAGAGCGACCTCGAAGTCGGAAGCGACGGCGAGGTGAGCGGCTCGATAGAGAACGTCGGCAGCGGGGACGCCGAGAACGCCGTTCTCCGCCTGAGCGGCGAGTCGGGAACGCTCGGGTTCGCCGACCGGGAGTACGCGCTCGGCGACGTCGAGGTGGGCGAGAGCGCCGACTTCGCGTTCGACGCCGACGTGAGCGCGGAGGCAAGCGAGGGCGATCGCCAACTCGACTTCGTCGTCGCCTACGAGGACGAGCGCGGGAACGACCGGGAGGCGACGACGAGCACGCAGGTGGAGATCGATCCCGAGAGCGAGGAGTTCAGCGTCGAACCCGTCAACGCCACCGTCGAGAGCGGCGCGACCGACACCGTCGATCTCGAGATCACCAACGAGGGCGAGGAGGACGTGACCAATCTCAACGCCCAGCTGTTCGCCGACAGTCCGATCTCGGCCGAGAACGACCAGGCCTACGCCGCCGACCTCGCCGCCGGCGAGTCGGTCGTCCTCTCGTTCGACCTGAGCGCCGAAAGCGGGACGACGGGCACCTACCCGCTCGACGTCGACTTCAGCTACGACGACGGCGAGGGCGAGACCCGGCTCTCAGAGCAGTACCAGGTCCCCGTCGAGGTGACCGAGCCCGAGGACGACGGGATCTCCGGGTGGGCGATCGGCGCGGCCGGCATCGGGCTCGTAATCGTCGGCGTGGCGTTCGGGGTGCGACGGCTCGCGTAGATGTCACGCCACGAGCGCGCCGTCAAGCGAGTGGGAGCGCTCATCACGGACAGACCGGGATCGGTCGTGCTCGCCTTCCTCGCGGTCACGGCCCTCTTCGCGACCGGCCTGGGAGGGACCGGTACGGAGTCCGGGACCGGCCAGTTCACCGAGGACGTCCCCGCCGAGCAGGCGCTGGAGGACGTCGAGAACCAGTTCGGACCCCGGATCACGCTCACCGACACCGGATCGACGCAGCTCATCCAGCGCGGCGAGAACGTGCTGGCCCGCGAGGCATTGCTACGGATGCTCACGCTCCAGGAGCGGATCGTCGAGCGCGAGGACCTCCGAGCGGCCGAGACGAGCAGCGTCGCCGGAACGATCGCGCGGACGATCGATCCGGAGGCGACGACGACCGCCCGACAGATCGCGACGCTCGAACGCGCGAGCGACCGCAAGGTCCGCGAGGCGGTGCGGGAGAACGCCGACAACCCGGCCGTCACCGCACAGTTGAGCGACGACTTCAACCGGGAGTCGGCCACCGCCTCGGCGACCATCGGGACCGTCACCCACGAGTTCCCCGGCGGCGTCTCCGAGTCGACCGGCAACGACGCCGACAGCCCGATGACGCCGATACAACAGGAGATCCAGACGATGGCCGACCGGAGCGACGGCGAGATCCAGGTGTTCGGAAGCGGGATCATCGCCGGCGAGTTCCAGACGATCATCGAGGACTCGCTTCTGATCGTCGTCCCGGCGGCGGTGGTCTTCCTGCTGTTCTTCCTGATCATCGCCTACCGCGACCCGATCGACCTGGCGGTCGGGCTGCTCGCGTTGACCATGACCATCGTCTGGACGTTCGGGTTCATGGGACTGGCGGGGATCCCCTTCTCCCAGATGCTGATCTCGGTGCCCGTTTTGCTTCTGGCGGTCGGGATCGACTTCGGGATCCACATCATCAACCGCTATCGCGAGGAACGAACCGCGACGGCCTCCGTCACGGCGGCGATGGAGCGGACTACCGACCAACTGCTGGTCGCGTTCGTGCTCGTGATCGGCACGACGGTCGTCGGGTTCGGCGCGAACTACACGAGTTCGCTCCAGCCCATCCGCGATTTCGGGCTGGTCGCCGCCCTCGGGATCGCGTTCACCTTCTTCATCTTCGGGATCTTCATGCCCGCGTTGAAGGTCCTCACCGATCGCTGGCGCGAGGACACGCCGATCCCGGCGTTCAGCTCCGAACCGCTCGGCGAGGAGGGATCGATCCTCGGACGCGTGCTGCCGGTCGGCGTCGGGATCGCCAGACGCGCCCCGATCGCGTTTTTGCTCGTGACGCTCGTGACCGCCGGCGCGCTCGGTGCCTACGGTAGCGAGGTCGACACCACCTTCGACAACGAGGACTTCCTCCCGCCCGAGGAACAGCCCGGATACGTCCAGTATCTCCCCGCCGAGCTCCGGCCCGCCGAGCCTCAGGTGACGGGGACGATGAACTACCTGGAGGAGACGTTCGCACAGGGACAGGAGCAGACGGTGCTCATCTATCTCGAGGGCCAACTCAGGGAGAGCTACGCGCTCGAATCGATCCATCGGGCGGGCGAGGATCCGCCCTCGACGGTGCTTCGCGAGGGTCGCTCGGCGGACTCCCAGAGCATCGTCACCGTGATCGACCAGTACGCCGCCCAGAACGAGGAGTTCGCCGCGCTGGTCGAACGGAACGACCGCTCGGGCAACGGCGTGCCCGACCAGAACCTCGAACTGATCTACGACGAGCTCTACGACTCGCCCTACGAGGACCGGGCCCGCCAGTACCTCGCCGAGGACTACCGCGCCGCCCAGGTCGAGTACACGATCGAGGGCGACGCCGAGCAGGCGGCCGTCAGCGAGGACGCCGAAACGCTGGAGGATCGCCACCGGCTCGCGGCGACCGCGACCGGCGAGGTGCTGGTCTTCGACGCGGTGGCTGACGTGATCTTCGAGTCGGCCATCCGCAGTCTGGCGCTCGCGCTGGTGTGTACGGGCGTCTTTCTGGTCGGCGGCTACGGGGTGATCGCCCGTCGGCCCTCGCTGGGCCTCATAAACCTGTACCCGATCGTCGTCGCGATCGCCACTCTGGCGGGGACGATGCGCTACGCGGGGATCCCGTTCAACGCGCTGACCGCGACGATCCTCTCGGTGTCGATCGGGCTCGGCGTCGACTACACCGTCCACATCGTCCACCGGTTCGTCGACGAGATCGACGCCGGCGCCGACGTCCTGACCGCGCTCGATCGCACGATCCGAGGGACCGGCGGCGCGCTCACCGGCAGCATGCTCACGACGGTGGCGGGCATGGGAGTGCTGGTGCTCGCGATCACGCCCATCCTCGGGCAGTTCGGGATGTTGATGGCGCTCAGCATTCTCTACGCCTATCTGGCCTCGATGCTGGTGTTGCCCTCGGCACTGGTGGTCTGGGCGCGCTACGCGTAGCCCGGCCCCCGGTGTATCCGAAACCCTTACTCCCCGTCCGCCGGTTCTCCCGGGTATGAGCAACCCGTCCGTCTCCGCCGAGGAGGTGCGCCACGTGGCAGCCCTCGCGCGGATCGACATCGACGAGGAGGAAGTCGGCGTCTTCACCGAGCAGTTCGGCGAGATCCTGACGGCCTTCGAGACCCTCGACGAGGTGCCCGAGGTCGAGGACGAGGCCGACCTCGAGAACGTGATGCGGGCCGACGAGGTCAAGGAGAGCCTCAGCCGGGAGGAGGCGCTCGGAAACGCCCCCGAAACCGAGGACGGCTACTTCAAGGGACCGAGCGTCTCATGAGCCGGATCTTCATCACGGACGAGACGATCGCCGGAAACGAGGAGGGGCCGCTTTCCGGGGAGACGGTCGCCGTCAAGGACAACATCAGCACGGAGGGCGTACGCACGACCTGCGGGTCCGAGATGCTCGCCGAGTACGTTCCTCCCTATGACGCGACGGTCGTCGAGCGCTTACGGGAGGCGGGCGCGACGATGATCGGCAAGACGAACATGGACGAGTTCGGCATGGGGAGCACGACGGAGACCTCGGCGTTCGGTCCCGCGCCCAACCCCGCCGCCGAGGGACGGGTTCCGGGCGGTTCCTCGGGAGGAAGCGCCGCCGCGGTCGCCGCCGGCGAAGCCGATCTCGCGCTCGGAAGCGACACCGGAGGCTCGGTCCGCAATCCGGCGGCCTTCTGTGGCGTCGTCGGGATCAAGCCCACCTACGGGCTGGTCTCGCGCTACGGTCTGGTCGCGTACGCCAACTCGCTCGAACAGATCGGGCCGCTCGCCCCCACGGTGGAGGACGCCGCTCGGCTGCTCGACGTCATCTCGGGGCCCGACGCACGCGACGCGACCACCCGCGAGGACGGTGCCGACAGCGATTACGCGAGCGCCGCCGACGGCGACGTCGATGGGCTCTCGATCGGGATTCCGACCGAACTGCTCGACGGAGCGGACGAGGGCGTCGTCGAGACCTTCTGGGACGCGATCGCGCAACTCGAAGACGAGGGCGCGAGCTACCACGAGGTGAGTCTCCCCTCAATCGAGCACGCAGTCGCGGCCTACTACGTGATTGCGATGGGCGAGGCCTCCTCGAACCTCGCGCGGTTCGACGGCGTGCGCTACGGTCCCGCGACGGAGTCGGAGGGCGACTGGAACGAGGCCTTCGCGGACGTGCGCGAGCGGGGCTTCGGAGAGGAGGTCACACGACGGGTCCTGCTCGGCACTTACGCCCTCTCGGCGGGCTACCACGACGAGTACTACGAGAAGGCCCAGGACGCCCGCGCGTGGGTCAAACGGGACTTCGACGACGCGCTCGGGGAGGCGGACGTGCTCGCGAGCCCCACGATGCCGGTCCCGCCCTTCGAGGCCGGCGAGAGCCTCGACGACCCGCTACAGATGTATCTCGCGGACGCGAACACCGTCCCCGTCAACCTCGCGAACCTGCCGGCGATCTCGGTTCCGGCGGGCGAAACGGAGGGACTGCCCGTCGGCCTCCAACTCATCGGACCCGCCTTCGGCGAGGAGCGGATCATCCGCGCGGCGAGTGCGCTCGAGGACTGAAACGAGGTACCGCAGGAGACGATACGAGTGCGGACTCGTCGCGGCGGAGCCGCCACGGGAGTTTTCGGTCCAGATTTTGCAAGGAGTGGTGCCCGCAGCGAGCAGGGCGAGCGAGGACACCCGACGAAGCAAAAAGGTGGGTGCTCAGTACTCCTCGTATGCGAGGTTCATGACCCACTGGGAGAAGGCGTCGCTTCGGGCGTCGATCTCCTCCTCGCCGATGAAGGGCGAAAGCATGTCCCCGGCCATCAGAAGCGAGAAGTCCAGATCCCGGGCCGCGGGGGTGAGCAGGTAGGTGTTGTGGCCGTTGTAGACGGTGTCGTGGCGCTCGATCAGGTCGGCCCGCGCGAGTTTGTCGACGATGCGACTGCCCTTGCGCGAGGAGACGTCGAGTTCCTTCCAGAAGTCGCTCTGGTGGATCCCCCTGCTCCGGCGGACGAGTTCCAATCCGGCGCGTTCGTCCTCCGACAGCTCGGATTCGAGTTCGGCAGCGCTCATACCACAACAACGCCGCCCGACACCTTTAACGTTGACCGTCCGCGACCGGGAGGGTCATGACCGCCCTCCACGTAGGCCCGACCATGACTCCCGAGGAGCTCCGAGCCGAGACGCCGGGGTTCGAGAACTGCGTCTACATGAACACGGGCGCGAGTGGTCCCAGCCCGCGCCGCGTCGTCGAGGCCGCGACCGATTTCATCGAACGCCACGAGTACGACGCGCCCGCCGGCGAGGGGATGTACGCGGCGGCAGACGAGGTCTACGGGGAGGCCCGTGGGGCCGTCGCCGACCTGCTCGGGACCGACTCGAAGAACGTCGCGCTCACCCAGAGCACGACCGACGGGATCAACCGGATCGCGGGTGCGGTCGACTTCGACCCCGGCGACGTCGTCGTCCGAACCGATCTCGAACACTCGGCGGGGGTCCTACCGTGGCAACGGCTCGCGGACGTCCACGACCTCGAGGTCCGGATCCTCGAGACCCGCGACGGACGCGTCGACCCCGAGGAGTACGCGGCGGCGGTCGCGGACGCCCGACTGGTCTGTTTCAGCGCGCTCACGTGGACCCACGGGACGCGCCTCCCGGTCGAGGAACTGGTCGGGATCGCCCACGACGCCGGCGCGCGAGTGCTGGTTGATGCCGTCCAACTGCCCGGACAGGCCGACCTCGACGTCGAGGAATGGGGTGCGGACGCGGTCGCCGCCGCGGGTCACAAGTGGCTTCTCGGACCCTGGGGCGCGGGATTTCTCGCCGTCTCGCCGGAGTTCCTCGCGGAACTCGAACCCCGGTCGGTTGGGTATCGCAGCGTCGCGGATCCAAACGAGGCCTACGAGTTCCATCCGGGCGCCCGACGGCTGGAGATCGGGACGACGAACCCCGCGCCCTACGCCGGGCTCGCGGAGGCGATCCGAACCATGGACGCGATCGGCTACGACGCCATCGAGTCCCGCATCTCGACCCTCACCGACCGTCTCAAGGCGGGCCTCGGCGAGGACCGCCTGCTCAGCCCCCGCGGGTTCGAGAGCGGGCTGGTGACGTTCACCGCCGACGATCCCGAAGCGACGGTCGAACGGCTCGCCGAGGACGGGATCCAGGTGCGGACGCTGCCCGGGTACGAGGCGATCCGCGCGTCGATCCATGCGGTGAACGCCGAATCGGACGTCGAGGCGCTACTCGACGCGCTCTGAGAGGATCTCACGGACGGTCTCACGGTCGACGGTGCCCGATGGCGTTCGGGGGAGATCGTCGTCGAAGCCGATCGTCTTCGGGCGTTCGTAGCCCGCGAGCCGCTCCTCACAGAACGCTCGAAGATCCTCCTCCTCGACCGCCCCGACGACCAGCGCGGCGACCCGTTCGCCCCACTCGGGATCGGGAAGGCCGACGACCGCGCAGTCCTCGACCCGCGGGTGTTCGCGCAGGACGCGGGCGACCGACGCCGGCTGGACGGTCTCGCCGCCGGTGAGGATCGCGTCGTCGACCCGCCCGATCACGCGAATCGTCCCGTCGTCCTCGACGACCCCGAGATCACCGGTCCGGTAGCCGTACGGGCCGAAGACGTTCTCGGAGGCCTCGTCGTAGTATCCGCTCATCACGGTCGGTCCCGAGACGACGAGTTCGCCGGGCTCGCCCGCCGGAAGAGTCTCGCCGTCGGTGACCGCGCGCACGCGAGTGAAGGCGAGGGGGCGGCCGACCCGCTCGGGGTTCGCGAACGCCTCGGCGGGCCGGGCGGTCGCGACCTGTGAGGCGGTCTCGGTCATCCCGTAGGTCGGATGGATCGGAACCCCGCGTCGTTCGCAGCGTGCGATCAGTTCCGGCGAGGTGGGCGCGCCACCGGTGAGGACGAACCGCAGCGAGCCGGGAAGGTCGCCGGCATCGAGAGTTCTATCGAGCATGGTCGGTACGAGCGAGACGCCGGTGGCGTCGTACTCATGGAGCTGCTCGATGGCCCGTCCGGCGTCGAACTCGTCCGGGAGGACGAGGCAGGTACCGTACAGCGCCGAGCGGACGATCGGCGCGAGACCGCCCATGTGATACCCCGCCAGAGGATCGTACCATCGGTCCTCGGGCAGCACCCCGAGGCGGAACGCCGAGGCGACGGCGCTGGCGACGAGACTCCTGGCGGCGAGGACGACGGCCTTCGGCTCTCCGGTCGTGCCCGAGGTGAAGAGCATGGCTCGTGGGGCGTCGAGCGGCGGGTCCTCGGCGGCGAACTCGGCGGGCGGCTCCTCCGCGAGCGCGGGAAACGACTCGACGGGGGCGTCGGCGACCGCCCGCGCCCGCCGAACGTACGATCGTCCGGCCAGAAGCGCCGCGAGGTCGACCCGTCGGACCTGCTCTCGCAGCTCCCCCTCGGGGAGACGGGTATTGAACGGAACGAGAACCGCGCCGACCCGCCACGCCGCGTGGGCCAGACGGACGAACTCGGTTGAGGTGGTCGCGAGCACGCCCAGCTGGTCCCCGGGGTGGATCCCCACCGACCACAGCCGGCCGGCCGTGCGCTCGACCGCCCGGTCGAGTTCCGCGTACGTCCACTCGTCACCAGAGTCGGCGTCGATCAGCGCGACGGACCGGGGGGCCGCGTGGCGCTGGTGGGCGACCGGATCACGCATCGTGCCCACCCCCGTTTTCCCACGGGCCGGCGGTCCCCAGTCCCGGTCCCTGCGGGACCGACGCGGACCCGTCGCGGACGGGCGCGGGGTCGGAAGCGAGGTCCTCGGCCAGCAGATCCGCCGTCGCGAGCCCGCAGGCCCGCTCGACGTCGAGCGCGGCGGCGGCGTGGATCGCCCCCGTGCGCGCGAGGACCGCGTCGATAGTCGTCGTCACGACCACGCGTTCGAGCCGGCGTCCGAGTTCGACGACGCGGTCGACGCCGCCAAGCGCCATCGGCTTCAGGACGAACACGTCGGCCGCGTCGGCGATCGCTTCGATCCCCTCGGGAGTTCGCCCGGCCAGCGACTCGTCGAGCGCGATCGGCACGGGGGAGGAGAGCTCGCGGTGGCCCGCGATGTCGTCGGGTTCGAGGGGCTGTTCGACGTACTCGACGTCGAACTCGGCGAGCGCGTCGAGCGCGCGGGCCGCCTGTTCGCGGGTCCATCCCCCGTTGGCGTCGAGCCGGATCGCGGGATCGGGACCGAGGGCCTCGCGGACCGCGCGGATCCGCGCCGCGTCCTCCTCGACCGGACGCACGCCGACCTTGCATTTGACGGTCCCGAACCCGTCGGCCGCGGCCTCGCGGGCGGCCGTCGCCGTCTCCTCGGCGGGGGCGTCGCCGACCGTGGCGTTGACCGCCACCTCCTCGATCGGATCGCCGCCGAGATGTCCGTAGAGCGGCGTCCCGCGCTCGCGGGCTGTCCCGTCCAGGAGCGCCAGCGAGAGCCCGTGACGTGCGGCCGGTCGTCCGTCCAGTCCCGCGAGCGCGACGTCGAGGTCGGTATCGGGATCGGTGTCCGCGACCGCGTCGAGGGCCTCCTCGCACTCGGAAAGCGACTCGGTCCAGCCGGGAAGCGGCGTCGCCTCGCCGACGCCCGCGGGGTCGGTCCCGAGCCGGACGGCGATCCCCTCGCGGCGCTCGATCGTTCCGGCGGCGGTGTCGAGGGGCGAGGAGAGGGGAAGCGAGAACTCCCGGCGTTCGATCAGGCTCATCCCAGCACCAACCCCGCGGCGAACAGGACCGAGTGGGCGGCGAGCAGCTTTCCGGTGCGTTCGAGCGCCGGGTTGAGCGCCTCGCCCGAGGTCCGTGTGAGGATCGTCCGCACCAGAAGCGCTGCGTACGGCACGGTGAGGAGGGGGAGCAACACTGGAGAACCGAACCCGCGAACGAGGAACAGCGGCGGAACCAGATACGCGAGCGCGAGCAGGGCGGCGTACTCGACCCGGCTGAAGCGATACCCGAACATCACCGCGAGCGTCCGCTTCCCGGTCGCCCGGTCGGTTTCGAGGTCCCGGACGTTGTTCACGACGAGGACCGCCGTCGCCATCCCGGCGACCGGCAGGCTCGCGAGGATGGCGTCGACCGTGACCGTACCCGGCGGGATCCCGAGCGGGAACGGTTCGGCGAGGAGCGCGGCCGCCTGCACGTAGTAGGTCCCGATGACCGCGACCAGCCCGAAGAAGACGAAGACGAAGAGGTCACCCAGCCCGCGATAGCCGAAGGGGTAGGGACCGCCGGTGTAGGCGATGCCGCTGGCCACCGAGAGGAGGCCGACCACGAGGATCGGGACCCCGCCGACGGAGACGAGATAGGTCCCGACGAGGATCGCGAGGGCGAACGTCAGGACCATCGCCCGCTTGACCTCCCTGGCACCGAGCAGTCCCGACTGGGTCACGCGGGTAAAGCCCTCCCGATCGTCGGTGTCGGCGCCCTTGATCGCGTCGTAGTAGTCGTTCGCGAAGTTCGTCCCGATCTGGATCAGCTCCGCCCCGACGAGCGCCGCGATCGCCGGCAGGGCCGCGAAGACGCCGTCGTGAACCGCCAGCCCGGCCCCGACGACGACGGGAGCGGCCGCCACCGGAAGCGTCTGGGGGCGGGCGGCCATCAGCCATGCTTTTCGCCGCGAAACGTCGACCGTACTCATCGCTCGAACGAAGGGAACGACGGCGCATTATCCCTACGGAAACCGTTTTATCGTGAGAAGACGATGTGAACCGTATGCGGTCGGACCTCGGCGGGATCTGTTCGTCGCCGGTCGCCACGGCGGTGTCGCTCCTCGCGCTCGCCGTCTTCCTCTATGCCGTGCTGTTCGGTCCGGCCGGCGAGTCGTGGGGCGCGCCGGCCGGTTCGCCCGAGTGGTGGCTCGGCGTCGGGTGTGCGGCCCTCGCCGTGGGGCTCGGCGTGCGGTCGTGGCTACGAGCCGAGTAGCACCGTTCCACGACCACGACGCGTTCCGATCAGAACGGCACTACAGCTAACTCGAACCGGCCCGATTAGTCGGCATGGCCCGCGTTCCGTACGTCGAAAGCGAGGACGTTCCCGAACAGCACCGCGACCTGCTCGTCTCGTCGCTGCAGGACCGACCGCTTCACGTCTATCGGGCACTCGGTAACAACCCCGAGGTGCTCGCCGGTCTTCGGGGCTTTTTCAGCTCCTTGTGGGGCGAGAGCGGTCTCACCGATCGTCGGCGCGAGCTCGTGGTTCTCGCGGTGACACGGGAGATCGAGAACGCCTACGAATGGCACCAGCACGTCATCATCGGCCGCGAGGTTGGACTCGACGACGAAACGATCGCCGCGGTTTCGACCGGCGAGTTCGACGATCTCGATACGGAGGAGGCGACGCTGCTTCGATACGCGCTCGCCGTCGTCCGAAGCGAGGTCGACGACCGGGACCACGACGCGATCACCGAGTACTACGACGAGTCGACGGTGGTCGGAATCGCGGCGCTTGCCGAGGGATACGTCGCGCTCGGCGGGATCATCGACGCGCTCGGCGTCGAGTTGGAGGAGGAGTTCGTCGGCTGGGATCCGACCGCGGAGTGAGTCAGTAGTGCCACGGGTAGTCGTCGAAGTCCGGGTCGCGCTTCTCCATGAACGCCTCGCGACCCTCCCGGGCTTCGTCGGTCATGTAGCCCAGTCGGGTTGCCTCGCCCGCAAAGACCTGCTGGCCGACCATCCCGTCGTCGACCGCGTTGAACCCGAACTTCAACATTCGAATGGCGGTGGGGCTCTTCGAGGTGATGCGGTCGGCCCATTCCATTGCTACGGCCTCCAGATCCTCGTGGGCGACCGCCTCGTTTGCCATCCCCATTTCCACTGCTTCCTCGGCGGAGTAGGTCTTCCCGAGGAAGAAGACCTCCCTGGCTTTCTTCTGGCCGACCTGCCGCGCGAGGTAGGCCGAACCGAACCCCGCGTCGAAGCTCGCGACGTCGGGGTCGGTCTGGAGGAACTTCGCGTGCTCCTCGCTCGCGAGCGTCAGATCACAGATCACGTGCAGCGAGTGGCCGCCGCCGACCGCCCAGCCCGGAACGACGGCGACGACGGGTTTGGGCATGAACCGAATCAGCCGCTGGACCTCGAGGATGTGTAGCCGACCGGCTTTGGCCTCCCGGACGTCCTCGCCCTCCTCCTCGTCGGCCTCGTCCTCGCCGCGGTACTCGTAGCCCGAGCCGCCCCGAACCGACTGGTCGCCCCCAGAACAAAAGGCCCAGCCGCCGTCCTTCGGTGAGGGACCGTTGCCCGTCAGCAGGACACAACCGACGTCGGTCTGTTTACGCGCGTGATCCAGCGCGCGATACAGCTCGTCGACGGTGCCGGGACGGAAGGCGTTCCGAACCGCGGGGCGGTCGAAGGCGATCCGGACCGCTCCCGCGTCGGTCGCTCGGTGGTACGTGAGATCGTCGAACTCGAAGCGGTCGACGGCCTCCCAGCGATCGGGGTCGAAGAGTTCCGAAACCATGCGAGACGGTTGGGAAGCCGGCGCAAAAAGGTTCGTTCCATCGCCGGTACGCTTTCCCTCGCCGGCAGAGCGATTATGCCCCGAGGTGGTGTTCCGTGGTAACATGGCTACTCGAGACGAGTACGTCTGCGAGGCGTGCGGAGAGACGTTCGACAGTCAACAGGCGCTGGAGGATCACAACCGCGAGGAACACGAGGGACAGACCTGAATCAGTCCCCGAACGTCGATCGAACGCGGTCGTGGATCGCTTCACGCCTTCGGTGGCTCGCCTCCCCGTCGAGGCGCACCTCGATCACCTGCGTACCGGGGCTCGAAAGCGAGGCCTCGTAGGACTCGGCGAACCCCGACAGGGACTCGGTGCTGACGAAATCGAGCCCGTAGAGCTCCCCCGTCGGCGCGAAGTCAATGCCGTGGGGCGTCCTGAACTGGCCGGTGAAGGGCGGATCGAACTCCTCGATGGGCAGCATGTGGAAGATGCCCCCGCCGTCGTTGTTGATCAGAACGATGGTCGCATCGAGGCCCAGACGGGAGACGGCGAACAGGCCGTTCATGTCGTGGTAGTACGCCAGATCGCCCGTCACGAGCACGATCGGGTCCTCGGTCGCGCTACCCGCACCCAGGGCGGTGCTCGTGATCCCGTCGATCCCGCTCGCTCCCCGGTTTCCGAGCACCGTCAAGTCGGCCTCCCGGGGCCGAGCGAACCGATCGGCGTCACGGATCGGCATCGAGTTCGAGACGAACACGGTCGCAGGATCCGGTGCACCCGCGAAGACCCGATTGAGAACCGCACCCTCGAACGGGCGATCGGTTTCCGCGTCCACCAGTTCCCAGTACCCTTCATCGACGCGCTCGAACCGTTTCCGCCATCCGTTCTCGTCGTTCGCTCCCGCCGGATCGAGGTCCGCGGCGAGCGCACGCGCAAGAACGGTCCCGTCTGCGACGACGAGGTCCGTCGCACTGAACGTCGCCTCGCGCCACTCCCCCGCAGGGTCGACGACGAACTGGCGAACGTCGGCGTCCCGGAGGTACTCCCGGAGGGTCTTCGAGGTCGGCGAGGCACCGAACCGGATGACGAGATCGGGGTCGGGCCAGTCGATCGCATCGAGCCACGAGTCGTACCCACCGACGACCGTGGTCCGGTCGTCGCCGGGACCGAACCGCGTCCCCGAGAGGGGATCGGCGAGGATCGGGAATCCCGTTTCCCGGCCGAGTTCGCGGATCGTTCCTCCGTCGAGGCGGTCGGAGGGACCGGCGACGATCAGGCCACGATCCGCGCACTCGACGGCCGCGACGATCCGTCCACGTTCGACCTCCGGGAGCGTCGGCGTCCCGTCGGTAATCGAGACGAACGGTCCCTCGCGTCCCTCGGCGGCAAGCGGAAAGCGTTCCGGAAAGTCCCCGGGGACGTCTCCGGGGATCTCGACGGGTTCGAGCGGCTTCCCAAAGGGGGCGTTTAGGTGGACGGGGCCCGAGGGCGTCCCGCGGCTCTCGGCGACCGCCCGGCAGACCGTGGTCCGAAGCGAGCGAAGCCTGCGGTCGTCGGCCGCCGGTTCGGGGAGTTCCCGATACTGGCGGACGGCGTCGCCGTAGAGCTTCGTCTGGTCGACCGTCTGGTTCGCGCCGCTGTCGCGCAGTTCGGCCGGCCGATCCGCGGTCAACACGAGCATCGGAACCCGCGACTGGGACGCCTCGATCACGGCGGGATGGAAGTTCGCGGCGGCGGTCCCGGAGGTACAGACCAGCGGCGTGGGCCGGCCGGTTCGTTTGGCACGCCCGAGCGCGTAGAAGGCCGCAGAGCGCTCGTCGAGATGCGAATGGACCGTGATCGTCTCGTGGGCGGCGAAGGCCACCGTGAGGGGGGTCGAACGGCTACCGGGAGCGATACAGACGACCTTGACGCCGCTCTTTGCGAGCTCGTCTACGATGACTCGACCCCAGAGGGTCGCGCGATTCGGCGCCGTCATCGGGCCGAAAGCGCGTCGAGGATCGGACGGTACTTCAGCTGTACTTCCTCCCACTCCTCGCCGGGATCCGAGTCCGCGACGATCCCGTTGCCCGCAAACAGGGTCACGGTCTCGTCGTTCGCGACGGCGGATCGGATCGCGACCGCGAACTCGCCGTCTCCGTCCGCGTCGAACCATCCGACGGGGGCGGCGTACCATCCTCGTTCGAACGTCTCGGTCTCGCGGATCGTCTCCCAGGCCCTCTCG
Organism: uncultured Halobacteriales archaeon; assembly: GCA_964454105.1. Lineage (GTDB taxonomy): Archaea > Halobacteriota > Halobacteria > Halobacteriales > Halalkalicoccaceae > Halalkalicoccus. The sequence continues at coordinate 16,366 of CAYVQH010000015.1, forward strand.
GGCGGGAGCCCGCCGACCGCGGGAGTGGGATGGAGCGCCTCGACGATCGAGAGGACGTGTTCCTCCCCGTCGAGGTCGGCGCGGATCGGCGTTCGGAGATGCTGGATCGTCGCGAGCTTCCGGACGGTCTGATCCGCGACGTGCACCTCGCCGAGCGGCGCGAGCTGCTCGCGGATGGTGTCGACGACCACGCCCTGCTCGTGTTGGGTCTTCTCGCTTCCGGTCAGCGACGCCATCAGTTCGTGATCCGCCTCGGGAGTGTCGCCACGGGCGACCGAGCCCGCGAGCGCCTCGGTTTCGACGCGCCGACCGGAAAGCGAAACCAGCCGCTCGGGTGGGGCACCGAAGAAGCTCGCCGTTCCGGTGGGCTCGATCAGGAACCGATGGCAATCGGGATAGGTCCGCCGGAGGCGTTCGAGCACGTCGGGTATCTCGATCGGGCCCTCGAGTTCGGCTTCGAGCGCCTGTGCGAGGACGACCTTCCTGAGATCGCCCGCATCGATCCTGTCGGTGGCCGAGCGCACCTGTCGACTCCACTCCTCGCGAGGGGTGGTGAGCCGGGTCGCGGCGATACCCGGCGACTCACCGCTTGGCTGCATCGCGGGATACTCCGCCACGGCCGCACGCGCCGACTCCAGATCGTCCCCGACGTCCTCCGGATCGGCGTCGGGACCGTACCGCGAGACCGTGAGCCACGTCGTTTCGTCGGTTCGCGTGAGTTGTACTCGGGGAACGACGAAGTCGGCGGCGAAAAACCCCTCCCACGGCGGGGCGGGGTCGTGACCGGCATGAAAGGAAAACCCGCCGAAGGCCCGGGGGCGAGCGGCGTCGGGTAGGTCTGCATCGAGCGCGGAGAAGAGACGGGAGGCGTCCTCTCGAAGGGTTTCGAATCGGTCCTCGCCCTCGGCGTGCAGTCGGGCGGCCGCGCCGCCCCCGACGATCTCGAGACCATCCGGGGCGGCCCAGTGGATCCGTGGCGGATCGCGGCCGGCGAGAAACGAGCGATAGGAGAGGTCCGACAGTTCACAGGCCCGACTCACGAGGATACCGTCCTCGCCGTCGAGGGCCGCGACCACCGAGCCATCGCGGTGCGAGACGGTCATTATCCCTCGTCGGGGTTCTGTCCCCTTCAGCGTACCTATCCCGGAGGAGACACCACGTTTCCGGTGAAACACACCGGAGTTCCGGTGGAATCAGACCGGATCGACGAGGACGTCACGAACCACGTCCGAATCCTCGAGCAGGCGGTGTTTCGTGTAGCTCCCCTCGGCGCTGCCGCCGCTGTGGCGGGACTGCTCGATGATGTCGAGGAAGGCGTGTTCCTTCAGCAGGTCTCGCACCCGACGCAAGGAGAGCGGTTCGGCACCCTCCTGGCTGCATATCTCCTCGTAGACGTCGTAGATCGCGGTCGTACGGAACCCGTCGGTTTCGGGCTGGTTGAGCGAGAGGATCGTCAGCGCGTGAAGCACGTACCGCGAGTGGGGCGTCGACCCGCGGATGAGTTCCCGGAATCGGTCGGTCTCGGCGCGCTTTCTGGCGTCGGTGACGAACCCCTCCTTGACCCGCTCGGCACCCGTCGACTGGGCGATCTCGCCGGCGTACCGGAGGATGTCGATCGCCTTGCGGGCGTCGCCGTGTTCGCGGGCGGCCAGCGCCGCCGCCCGCGGGATCACGCCGCCATCCAACACGCCCTCGCGGAAGGCGTCGCGGCGTGCCTCCATGATCTCGCCGAGTTGTGAGGCGTCGTAGGGGGGGAAGACGAACTCGCGCTCGCAGAGGCTCGACTTGACGCGCTCGTCCATGCGGTCCTTGTACCGGATCTTGTTGCTGATCCCGACGACGCCGATCTTGCAGTCGGTGAGCTTGCCCGCCTCGCCCGCCCGGGAGAGCTGCATGAGGATCGCGTCGTCGGCGAGTTTGTCGATCTCGTCGAGGATGATGAGCACGACGTCGTAACACGCATCGAGAATGCGCCAGAGGCGCTTGTAGTAGGTCGCGGTGCTGATCCCCTTGTCGGGGACGTTGATCTCCGTTCGTTCGGGGCGGTTGAAGCCGCTCGCGATCGTCTGGACCGCCTGCGTCTCGGTGGTGTCCTGCGCGCAGTCGACGTAAGCGAAGGCGGCGGTAACGCCCTCGCTTCCGGCGGCATCGATGAGCCGCCGGGAGACGTGTTTCGCACAGAGCGACTTCCCGGTGCCCGTCTTGCCATAGATGAGGATGTTGCTCGGGCTCTGTCCGAAGATGGCGGGATTGACGGCGTTCGCGAGCAGTTTGATCTCCTCGTCACGTCCGACGATCCGCCCTTCCTCGGGGAGGTGGTTGATCTCCAACAACTCCTTGTTGACGAAGATGGGGTCATCACGAATGAACAGCTCGTCCGTCTCGACCATACACCCACACCACGTTTCCGGTGAAATAGCGCTTGCGTTTCCGATGGCGCACACACACCGGGTTTCCGGTGAAACCGGCCGAGACGGAGGTCGAAGTCGAGATGAAACGGAGGTCCACACGCGAGGAAAGATTACGAACGAGAGGAACGGACGTCGATCGAGCCACATGCGTCCGAGGGACGGGACGGAAAGGAACGGTCCACGAAACGGGGGAGACTCCAATACGTCGAATGGAAACGTGGACGATCAACGATCGTCTGTTATCCCCTCAGCGATTCATCCAATGGTCATTGATACACGTACAGTATATAAGTCTATATGTTCCACGTGGGTCGCAGACGCCACCGGCGACGAAGGCCCTCCCTGCCGCTCGGGATCACCCCCGGTCCCACACGTATTTCACCGGAAACGTGGTGTGTGTCTCTCACACCTTCGTTCGTCATCGGATGTATCGAGTCATCGATCATCCGTTGCCAGGAGACACGTTTTTACCGCGCTCTCTCAACTGTAGCGTTCCTCGTTCCACGGGTTGGCCGTGTTCGAGTATCCGCGTTTCTCCCAGAACCCCCGTTGGGGTTCAGTGAGGAACTCGACCCCGTCGACCCATTTCGCTCCCTTGTACGCGTACTTATGTGGCGTCACCACGCGAAGCGGCCCGCCGTGTTCGGGCGGGAGGCGTTCACCATCGAGTTCCCGGGCGAACAGCACCTCCTCTCGTAGACACGCTTCGAGCGGGAGGTTCGTCGTATACCCGTCGAGTGCCGAGAACATGACGTGAACTGCGTCGTCCGCCACGCCGGCACGCTCGGCGATCTCGGGGAACGTCACCCCGGTGAACGCACAGTCGAACCTGCTCCAGCCGGTGACGCAGTGAAAGTCCTGTCTCTGAGTCGTCTGCGGGAGGTCCCCGAACTCCTCCCAGGAGAGGGCGAGTTCCTTATCGACGGCGCCCGTAACGGTGAACTCCCAAGCGGCAGGGTCGAACTCGGGAACCGACCCCTTCGAGAGAACGGGAAACGCCTCGGTCTCGCGCTGTCCCGGCGGAAGGCGTCGGTCGCCGAACTCCCGGTAGAGATCGGTGACGTCGGTGATACTCATGGATCGAACGACGCCATCGAACCACCTATGCTTACCGGAACTTCTGGTGAAACCCGAACTGATGTTGCCACATTCGAACGATTTCTTTTCGCTTTCGAGATGATTTGCCCCGCCAGAGTTAAATACGCCTCTATCGAAGCCCGATTGTCCGATGCCGAAAGTAGAAATCACCGTCCCGGAGCACCTCGAAATGCAGATCGCGCAGATGGTCGACCAAGGCGAGTTCGCGACCCGGGAAGAGGCGATCGAGGACCTGCTCTCAGCGGGATTGAAAGCCTACAAAACGAGCGGATCACAGTCACAGATGGATGAAGAACCGGGGATGGAGGACGACGGAATGATGGGCCATGACGACGAGTACGTCTTCTGATTTCATTTTCACTGCGCCCACGACCAGCAGCGTGAAAATCGCTCACGGATCGACTGAGGCGGGAAATTCTTAACACGCCGTCCGCCATACCGGTAGGTACGATGCACAAAGACGAGCTCCTGGAACTGCACGATCAAATGGTCACCATCATGGAGTACTTCAAGCGCCAGGACAACGTCGACGAGAGTCTCTTCGCACCCTACGATCAGCTCGACGTCGACCCCTCACACGTCCATAAATCCAAAAGCGAGCACAAACACGCCGTGTTCGTCCTCGGAAACGCGCTCGCGAACGCAATGAGCAGCGACGAGTTCTCGAGTGCGGGACGACTCGGCAAGCGCATGGCGGAACTCGCCGACGACGCAGAACGAAAAATTTGATTTAACTTTTGGTCTGTCGGAAGAATTATGTGTTAGCGCCGTCTCACGGCGGGCATGCAACCGCTCACGAGGTCCCGGATCGCCGACTGGGAGACGCGGCCGGCGGACGACGGCTACGCCGGCGTCCACGCGCTCTCCGAGTCGGCGTTCTCCGGCGTGATCACCGCCTCCGAGGCCGCTTTGTTCATGCTCAACGGACGCTCGATCGGACTCACCGGCGGCAGCGTTGAGACCTTCGAGACTGCCCCGCTGACCGCCTACAGTGCACCACATCCGGCGCTTCCGCTGTTGTTGGCGATGGAGGAGCAGGGCGGTGAAACGCAGGCGACCTACTACACGAACGACACGTCCCTCGATGAGGTCGCAAGCACTCTCGAATCGGGCGGCTTTACCGGCTACGTCGAACTCTCGGAGAACGTCCTCAGTGGTGACTACTACCTCGTGTATCACCAGGGTCGCTCGATGGCCGTCGGCTTCGTCGGCTCGAACGGCCGGCTTCTCACCGACGCGGAGGCCGAATCCCGCATATACGAGGAGGTCGGCGTCTACACGGTACGGACCGTTGCGATCAGTGAGATCCCGATCCCCGAACCCGCGACCGTAGCCGACGGGACCGAACCTCCCTCAGTCGATGCCGACGACGACTCCGGCGTCCCGGACGGACCACGCTCCGATCGGACGGCAACATCTGAGGATCCGGTCCCGCCCGGAACGTCCGACGACGATCGAATCGAACCGGCCGACGGATCCGATCCGACGCCGCCCGAAGCCCGAAACGAGGCCGAGCCACGGCCCACCGGCTCGAAGTCTCGCCCGACGGTCGAGGGCTCCGAAACGAACGTGGACGCGACACCGTCGGTGCCGACGATGGAGGAGCCGACGACGGATGGAGCGGCGAGGGACGAACCGACCGCGCCACGGGACCGTTGGGGATCGGTGATCGACGAGCCGGTCGAGGATCGGATCGCCGCGGAACGCCAGTGGCGCGAAACGACCCGCATTCCCTCGCTCGATCCTGACCGAAGTGCGATCACACCCTCGGGAGAGGGTGAGACTGCGAACGCGGCGGTCGAAACGGCCGAGCCGGAACCGGGTGAGGCGATGCTCTCGCGAGCGCTTGAGGCACTCGAAACGGAACGGGAACTCCGCGAAAGCGCCGAACGAAGGGTCGCACAACTCGACGAGGAGGTCACGCGGCTCGAAGAGCGGCTGTCGGACGTCGAGAACGACACGTCCGAGGGCGCCGACGCCAGGGCCGATCCGGCAGCGGAATCGACCTCGGGTCGTTCGCTTGATTCGACGACGGCGCTTTCGGGGACCAATCTCTTCGTCCGCTACGCCTCGAAGGCGGGCGCGACCCTCGAAAGCGCCCACGCCGGCGAGACGGACCGCGAAACCTTGGCGGAGAACCTTCGGCTCGAACGTCGTACCGAGTTCGAGTCCGCGAACGCGACCGTCGAGGGCGAGCCCTTCGAGGCGTTTCTCATCGATCGACTGGAGTATCGGTTCGCCGAGTGGCTCGTGGGTGATCTCCCCTTCGAACTGGCCGAGACGGGGCATGCGAACTCGCTGAGCACGCTCTATGACGCGCTTCCGGCGATCGACCGGGTCGAACTCCACGGGACCGTCGACGTGGGCGAGGAAACGCGACACTTCGACGTGGTCTGTCGCGATCGCATGGGCCAACCGTTGTTCGTCGTCGACTGCGTCGACAGCCGTGTGGCGACGACGGAGGAACGGGTTGCCGATCTCGTCGAGGCTGCGACGGAAACGACGGACGCTGCGTCCGGTCTCGCGAGTGCGATGCTGGTGACGACGAGCTACTTCGATCCGGGAGCACTCTCGACCGCCGCAGAGGCGACACAGTCGGGACTACTCGGTGGTGGATCGCGCGAGAGCTACGTGACGATCTCGCGGCGCAGCGGCTATCACCTCTGTCTCGTCGAGATGCACGACGGGACGTTCCACGTCAGCGTTCCGGAACTTTAGCCTTCGACTTCGGCGACGTTGTCGATTTTCATTCCCTCGAGCGTGTCGATCGTCTCGTCGAGTTTGCCGTCGAGTTCGGAGACGAACTCCTCGGTACGCTCGGTGGTGATCGCACCTTGGCTGGAGGGCTCGATGAGGTTCTCCTCCTCGAGGACGCGAAGCGAGTAGCGGACCTTGTGATGCGGGTATCCCGTTTCGTTCGACATCTTCACGATCCCGATGGGTTCGTTCTCGATGACCATCTTCAGGACCTGCAGATGCCGTTCCAGCATATCGACTTCCTTCTCAAGCCGGTCTATCATGGCATTTGTTAACTTGTCGTTCGTCCCTTTAAAAGTTGCTGTCGTAGAACCGGCCGTTGCGTTCGTCCAAACGATTGTCATGGGGCTGATTAACACTTGCGATCGGTCCCGGGCGTACCGTAATCCGTATGGGGGTCGGTCCGAAACCAGACGCCGTTATGACCGTAACGATCGTGGGCGCACAGTTGGGAGACGAGGGAAAGGGCGGCGTCGTCGACATCTACGGCGAGGAGGTCGACGTCGTCGCCCGGTATCAGGGCGGCGATAACGCCGGCCATACCGTCGTCCACGGCGGCGATGAGTACAAGCTCTCGCTCGTCCCCAGCGGTGCGATCCGCGGAAAGGTCGGCGTGCTCGGCAACGGCTGTGTCGTCAACCCCGAGACGCTGTTCGACGAGATCGACGGCCTGCGCGAGCGTGGGCTCGAGCCCAACGTGAAGGTCGCCGAACGCGCCCACGTCATCCTGCCGTACCACAAGGTCCTCGACGGGATCGAGGAGTCCGTAAAGGAGGACTCGGATCTCGATGCCGGCACCACCGGTCGGGGAATCGGCCCGACCTACGAGGACAAGATCGGCCGCCGGGGGATTCGTGTGGGGGACCTGCTCGATCCCGATTCCCTCAGGACGAAACTCGAGTACGTCGTCCCCCAGAAGCGCGCGCTCGCCGAGGACGTCTTCGGCGCGACGACCGACGAGGCCTTCGACATCTCCAGTCTCTACGAACAGTACCGCCGGTACGGCGAGCGCCTCGCCGAGGAGAGGATGACCGTCAACGCCGGCGACTACCTCACCGATCGGATCGAGAGCGGCGAGAACGTCATGTTCGAGGGCGCACAGGGCACCTCGCTCGACATCGACCACGGCGACTACCCCTTCGTCACTTCCTCGAACCCGACCGCGGGCTACGCCGCGACCGGCACCGGCGTCGGCCCGACGGTCGTGGGACACGGCGAGGTCATCGGCATCGTCAAGGCGTACCTCACGCGCGTGGGAACCGGCGAGCTCCCGACCGAACTCGGCTCCGTCGAGGGCCAGACTCCCGAGGACGGCGGTCGACCCGAGCAGGCGGACCTCGCCACCACGATTCGGGACGAGGGTGGCGAGTACGGCACCGTCACCGGTCGCCCACGGCGCGTCGGCTGGCTCGACATGCCGATGCTCCGCCACGCGGCCCGCGTCAGCGGCTTCACCGGCCTCGCGATCAACCACATCGACGTCCTCGCGGGGCTCGACGAGGTCGAGGTGGGCCACTCCTACACGCTCGACGGAGAGGAGCTGTTGACGATGCCCTCGACGAGCAGTAAGTGGGCCCGCTGTGACGTGAACTACCGCACGTTCGACGGCTGGTCCGACCCGGATTGGGGGGAGGTCGCGCGTGAGGGCTACGACGCCATCCCCGAGAACGCCCGAGCGTACCTCGAGTACATCGGTGACGAACTTAAGACGCCGATCTACGCCGTCGGCGTCGGTCCCGGCCGCGAGCAGACCGTCGTCGTCGAGTCGCCGTTTTAACCGATCGCGTCTCGGATCTCCTCGTTCCCCAGTCGCCAGAGCGCGCGATACAGCGTCCAGAGGTCCACCTTCAACTCCCGAGCGACCCGCCGACAGGAGTCGAGGAACGCGCGGTACGCCTCGATCGAAAACGAGTCGGGAGCAGGCTCGTCGAGCGCACCGGCGTCGTAGAGCACACTCCACGTCCGCCCATCGACGGCCACGTAGCGCTCGGGGTCGATGAACTGCAGGAACGCGCTCGCGACGGGTACGTCGACGCCCTCGAGATCCAGCAGCCGGTCGATCCGACCCTCAAGCTCCTCGGCCGCCACGACGTCCCTGATGACCGCCCGAACCGTATCGAACTCGTTTTCGCCGAACCGTTTCTCGCCCTCGCGGCGTTCTCGTTCGGGATAGTCGCCGAGAAAGCGCCGGTAGTGCCACTGGACGACCCATTCGGCGTCCCGCCAGCCGAACTCGCCCTCGGCGAACGCCGACGGATACGTCTCGATCGCCTCCCGTTCGACCGGATACAGCGGCTCCTCATCGGCATACTCGGCGGCCGCGTCCTCGATAGCTGTGCGAGTAAGCGTCATGCCCGTCGGTTCGAGCGCCGCCACCCTCAACCTTCACCTCGAAACCTCGGCCCGTTACATATCACTCGACGGGACACGCGCAGACGTTAAGTGGGTGGTACACGTTTACATGATAGATGATTCACGACCAAACGGGTGAGCACGATGGCGACTGAGGAGCAAGACCCGGTCAAGACGATCTGTCCGTACTGCGGCGTCGGCTGTGGGATCCAGGTGAAGCCGGGCGAGGAGCCCGGCGACATGCGCTTCATGCCGTGGAGCGAGGCGCCCGTCAACGAGGGCAAGATCTGCATCAAGGGCGGCGCGGCGACGCAGGTCGTCGATCACGAGGACCGCCTGACCGACCCGCTGATCAAGGAAAACGGCGAGTTCCGCGAGGCGACGTGGGAAGAGGCCTACGGCCGAATCGTCGACGAACTCGAACGGATCCACGGGGAGTACGGCCCCGACGCCATGGGATTTTACGGCTCCTCGAAGACGATGAACGAGGAGAACTACCTCCTCCAGAAGCTCGCACGCCGATACGGCACGAACAACGTCGACAACTGCACGCGGATGTGTCACGCCTCCACAGTATGGGCGCTCCGGACGAGCCTCGGGGCGGGCGCGATGACCAACAGCATGGCGGACCTCCGCGAGGAGGCCGACGTCTTCTGGATCCAGGGCGCGAACCCGGGCGAACAGCACCCGATCGCCAACAGCGTCTACTTCCGCCAGGCGGTGCTCGACGGCGCGACGGTCATCCAGGTCGACCCCCACGCCAACAAGACGACGCGGTCGTTCAAGATAAGCGAGACCGACCGCCACATGCACCTCCAGCTCGAACCGGGCACCGACATCCCGCTTCTCAATATCGTACTCAAGACGATTTTGGAGAAGCACGATGAGAACCCCGACGAGGGGTGGATCGACGAGGCGTTCATCGAGGAGCGCACCGAAGGGTTCGAACACCTCGAAGAGACCCTTGAAGGCTTCGACAAGGAGGCCGCAGCCGAGGAGTGCGGTGTACCACTGGAGGACATCGAGCTCGCCGCCGAGAAGTACGCGAGCGCGGGCAACGCCGCCATCTTCACCGGGATGGGCATGAGCCAGCATGCCTGTGGCGTCGACAACGTTCAAAACGAGATCAACCTCGCGCTGATCACGGGCAACCTCGGCAAACCCGGTACCGGCGTCAACCCGCTTCGCGGGCAGAACAACGTCCAGGGGACCTGTGACGTCGGCGCGATGCCGAACGTCCTGCCCGGCTACCAGCTGGTCGACGACGACGAAGCCAGGAAGAGCGTCGAGGAGGTCTGGGGCTTCGACGTGCCCCCCGAGCCGGGACTGACGAACGTCGAGATCTCCCACGAGTTCGGCGAGTCGGTCAAGGGGCTGTACGTCATGGGCGAGAACCCCGTGATGAGCGAGCCCGACGCCAACGAGGTCGC
>CAYVQH010000016.1:0-24758 GCA_964454105.1 uncultured Halobacteriales archaeon
TGCGAATCGAGTACGACCGGGACGTCTGCATCGGGATCTACCAGTGCGTCGACGAATGGGAAAAGTTCGAGAAGGACATGGACGCCGGGAAGGCCGAACTCGTCGGCGCGGAGGAGACCGAGGAGGACACTTTCGTCCTCGAAGTCCCCGATGGCGAGGAGTTCGACGCCGAGATGGCCGCCCGGGTCTGTCCCGTGGATGCGATCAGGCTGTACGACGACGACGGCGAGCAGATGGTCCCTTAGAGCTCCCAGAACTCGCGGGCGTCGTCCCGCTCGAAGAATCCCTCCACGGTGCGTTCCTCGCGTCCCCCCGGCGGCGACCCGGCGAAGACGCCGATCGCCTCGGCGTCGGGATAGACCGTCACGTCCGGATCCTGCATCGTCGAGACCACTAGGTACCGCAACGGCCCATCGGAGTCGCTGATCACGCGATGGGCACCCCCCTCGCCGGTCGGCAGGGACACGTAGTCACCCGCTTCGAGGTCCCGTTGCTCGTCGCCGTGCCTGAGGGTGCCGCTGCCAGCGAGGACGTAGATCGCCTCCTCGTTTCCGGTGTGGTAGTGATACGGCCACGAGCGACTTTCGGGGGGTAACTCGTAGAGGCTACAGCCGATCCGCTCGCCGTCCGCGGCCTCTGCTAGCTGTTTGCGGCGAAAGTGCGTATCGTCGTGGTCGATTTCGCTCCAGTCGATCTCGGACTCGTTGACGCGCTTCACGGGAACCCGCTCAACGGGAGCGCCGTTAATCGTTCGGGACGGTCCGGGTCATCCCGACATCGGGAGGGCACAGAGGCCGACCGGCACCCCATCGCGATCGCGATCGACCCGACGAGGAGCACGATCGCCGACCGTGGTTTCAGAGCGCCGCCGGGTCGACCCTCTCCGGGTGGACGCCTCGGTATCAGTCGATCTGGTCGTACTGGTCCGCGAGTTTGTCCGCGGCCGCGCCCAGCTGCTCGCGCTCGAACTCGTCGAGATCCCACTCGACCACTTCCTCGACGCCCCCGCTGCCGAGCTTCGCGGGCACGCCGAGGCCGACGTCGTCGTGACCGAACTCGCCGTCGAGCGGGATCGAGGCGGGGAACACCTCGCCCGTATCGCGCACCACGGCCTCGACCATGTGGCCGACGCCCGATGCCGGCCCCCACTGAGTCGCGCCCTTTCGCTCGATAACGTTCATCGCGCTCTCCTGGAGTTCGTCGAGGATCTCCTCCTTTTCGTCGTCGGAGAACTCAGGGTCCCGACCGTCGACGCGGACCTTCGAGAAGACGGGTACCTGGTCGTCGCCGTGCTCGCCGAGGATCGTCGCCTCGACGTTTCGCACCTGGGTGTCGAAGCGCTCTGCGAGCACGTAGCGAAAGCGTGCGGAGTCGAGTCGCCCGCCGAAGCCGATCACCTTCTCTCTCTCCCTGTCGCCGACCTCGTAGAGGTGGCGATTCAGCAGGTCGACCGGGTTGGAGGTGGTGACCGTAACGAAGTCGTCGTTGTGTTCGGCAAGCGAGGAGCCGATGTCGGCCATGATCGGCGCGTTGTCGCCAGCCAGATCCAGCCGACTCTGGCCCGGCGAGCGGGGGATCCCTGCCGTGATGACGACGACGTCCGAGCCCTCGGTCGCGGCGTAATCTCCCTGCCTGACCGTGGTGTTCGCCTCGTAGGCCACCCCGTGGTTGGCGTCGGCGGCCTGCCCGACCGTGTCGTCCTCCTTCTCGGGGATGTCCACGAGGACGAGTTCGTCAGCGATGTCCCGCAGCGCGATGTTGTAGGCGGCGGCAGCACCCACCGTGCCGGCCGCGCCGACGACGCTCACTTTCGTCATATCACGTAAACACGCCACGCCGAGGCCGTTAAACGTGTCGGAACGGGGGTCTTCCCCGTCGCCGCATGTCTCTCGCTTCGATGGACGAACCCACAGTCCTTTTCGGATCGCCGCCCCTTTCTCGTCCATGAGCGACTTCGACAAGGAGGCCGAGCGCGAGAAACTCCGCGAGAAGTACGCCGACGAACGGGCCGACCGGGAGGCCACCCAGCACATGAGCGACCTCCTGTTGCAGGGCGCGACGATGACCAACCACCACTGCGACGCCTGCGGCGACCCGATCTTCCGCTACGAGGGCCAGGAGTTCTGTCCCTCGTGTCAGTCCGCCGGCGGGCAAGCGGACGCCCCGAGCGGACGGCCCGACCCCCAGGAGTCGTCCGACCCCGCCGACACCGCTCCCGAATCCGAGGCCGCCGCCCGCGCGGTGGCCGACGACGAGCGAACCGATCCCGTCGACACCGGCTCACAGCCCTCCGAAGTCCGGGAACCGAACGCGGAGGCCGAGACGAGTTCGGAACCCTCACGGCCCGCCGCCTCGCCGGAACCGACGGCCGAAGCGAGTCCGGACACGGGCGATCTCTCGGGAGCACGCGATGAACTCGGCCGAACGATCGCCACCCTCTCGCGGCGGGCCGCCGAGGCCGAGGACCCCCGACGCGCCCGCGAGTTCCTCGAAGCCGCCAACGAGGCCGCGGAAACCCTCTCGACGCTGAACGGCCGCTAACCGCGCCACCGCTCGACCGCCTGGGCCACCCGCGCGACCGTCTCCTCGACGGGGAGCTCGTCCGTGTCGACCGTCAGGTCCGCCCGCGGTCGATCGAACTCCCGGTGGATCACGTGGATGCCGGTCTCGCCGATCGGCTCCTCGCGTTCGCGGTTCCGCCGGAGGCAGGTCTCGAGGCTCGCGGTGACGCGGACGAGGTACACGTCATCAAGCCCGCGAAAACGCTCACGGAACTCCCGCTTGTAGAAGGTGCCGTCGAGCAGCCAGTCGCCCCCGCGTTCGGCGACGTGCTCGTACATCCGCCCGTAGGTGTCCGTCGAGAACTCGTCGGAGTGAAGCAGCCGTACCGGCGCCCCGCGGGCGTCGAGCCGTTCGGCGACGCCCGTCGCGATCGTCGTCTTGCCGGCGCCGGGCGGGCCACACAGCAGCACGATCATTCGAGGACCGAGAGGTGCTCGGGCGGCACCCGGTCGGTCGTGTAGACCCCGTCCCCACGTCGGACGATCCGGCGACCGTCGGCCGCCATGTCCGTCGCGTCCACGACCAGGATCGTCGGATCGGCGGCGTGTCGCCGCCCTACTTCGAGCGCCTCGTCGACCGTCCCCGAGAGGTGGACGTGCTGGCGCTCCATCGGCCGCAGCCCCTCCTCGCGGATCGGCTCGAGGTTCTTCGGATCGGTTCCGTGGTAGAGTTCGTCCGGAACCGGCGTTTCCGTCGTCCCGAGGTCGACGGCGACGGAGTGGCCGTAGGCGGCGCGCACCCGCTCGCCCGAGCGTTCGAACCGCCCCTTCGGATCGGTGGCGATCACGCCCGCGATACTCGCCGGGTCGGCCCAGTCGTACTTTTCGAGGACCGCCTCCACGAGGTCGTCGTAGGCCGTCCAACCCCGCTCGTCGAGTGAGAGGCCGGCGTCCCCGGGGAAGTGTCTGAGCGCGCCGCTCATGAACTTCGAGAGGCGTTTTCGCCGGTCGCCGTCCATCAGTCGGTCGCCCGTCACGCCGCAGGCCGGACACGTCTCCCCCTCGAAGTAGTCGTGGTCGGGACAGCGACGGATCTCGCTCATGGTTCGCCCTCCGTACCGACGAAGGAAAAACCGCTTTCATCACGATGATTTATACGGGACACGGCCGCAGTCACGGATGATGTCCACACATAACATGGAGGACTACGACGACCTGTACGAGCGCTTCGAGTGGGCCGACATCTACGCCGAGGCCGACTGGGACGCGCCCGGGACGCTGAACGTCGCACACGAGGTCTGTGACCGTCATCCCGACGACCGTACCGCACTGGAGTACGCGAGTGCCGAGGGGGAACGCGAGACGCTTTCCTTCGGCGACCTGACCGAGCGCTCGAACCGCTTTGCGAACGTCCTCGCCGACCTCGTCGACCGTGGCGACCGCGTCTTCTCCTACATGCCACGAATCCCCGAACACTACGTTTCGCTCGTGGGGACGCTCAAGACGGGCGCGGTCTTCGGCGGGATCAACGAGCGGTTCGGTCCGGAGGGGATCGCCTACCGGCTCGACGACTGCGACGCGAAGGCGATCGTCACGACTAGTGCGAACCGCGAGACGGTCGCCGACGCGCTCGAAAACGCCCCGTCGGTCGAGCACGTGATCGTCGTCGGGGCGAACGAGGACGAGGACCTCGACTTCCATGAGGCGCTCTCGGGGGCCAGCCCCGAGTTCGAGGCCGTCCGCACGTCGGGGGAGGACGACGCCCTGCTGTACTACACCAGCGGAACCACCGGACGGGCGAAGGGCGTACTGCACAAACACCGCTGGATCGCGGGCGTCGCGGCCACTCAGCGCTTCGCGGTCGACCTCCAGGACGAGGACCTCTACTGGTCGACCGGGGACCTGGGCTGGCTCACCGGCCCGATCAATGCATTAGGAGCCTGGTTCTGGGGAACGAGCCAGTTCACCTACGAGGGCAAGTTCGATCCCGGGAAGTGGGCGGATCTGCTCGACGAGTATCCGATCACCGTGCTGTTCAGCGTTCCGACGGCGTACCGGATGCTCCGGGAGAACGAGTCGATGCTCGACGGGACCGAGTTGGACCTTCGTCACGCCCTCTCGATCGGCGAACCCCTCTCGGCGGGCGTCGTGAACTGGGGCGAGGAAGTCCTTGGGGTAACGATCCACGACACCTACGGGCAGACCGAGACGGGCAACATGATCATCAACAACTACCCGACCATGGAGGTACGTCCCGGTAGCATGGGAAAACCCCTCCCCGGAATCGAGGCGGCCGTGGTCGACCCCGAATCGGGCGAGCCGCTCCCGCCGGGCGAGACGGGCGAGATCGCCCAGCGCGGGAACTACCCCTGCTTTTTCGCCGAGTACTGGGAACGACCCGAGAAAACCGAGGCGTGTTTCGAGAACGGCTGGTATCTCTCGGGTGACCTGGGTCACCTCGATGACGAGGGCTACTTCTGGTTCGAGGGCCGGGCTGACGACGTGATCATCTCGTCGGGCTATCGAATTGGCCCCTTCGAGGTCGAGAGCTCGCTCGGTGAACACGAGGCGGTCGCCGAGGCCGCCGTCGTCCCGAAATCCGATCCCGAGCGGGGAAACATCGTCAAGGCCTATATCGTCCTCAGCGACGGTCACGATCCCTCCGACGAACTCGTCGGCGACATCCAGAACCACGTCAAAAGCGAACTCGCGGCCCACGAGTACCCCCGCGAGATCGAGTTCAGCGAGGAGCTTCCCAAAACGGTCACGGGGAAGATCCGCCGTACCGAGCTCCGAGAGGAGACCGCCTAGTCGCTCGCCGACAGCGGACGTGCCGGTCGATCCGACGGCGTCACCTGCGCGTCCCCATTGACGTCCATCCCGTACTCGACCTCAGGAACGAACTCGACCGGATCGGCCGTTCGTTCGTCACCCGACTCCCCGTAGTACTCGATCTCCCAGTCGGTACCGTCTCCCTCCTCGTGTTGCGGATCTCCGTACCACGATTGTAACGAACCCCTCTCCTTAGTCTGCGATTCGGTTACGAACATCGTCAATTTCTGGGTGAACGTCTTCCCCAGGAGCTAATAAGGCTAGTGTGACAACGATATCATTCGCATTGTACTGTTTATATTCACTAGGTGTCCTATCATCCACCGTAGTCGCTGCCGACGACCTCGCGGATCCTACTCGCGGTGACCTCGCCGACGCCCTCGGCCTCCAGTAGTTCCTCCTCGCTTGCGGTTAACACCGCCTCGACGCTCCCGAACTCCTCTAGGAGGGAGCGGGCGGTGACGGGACCGATGTCGGCGATCGAGCCGACGACGTACTCCTGCTGTTCGGCGAGCGTCTTCGAGGACTTCTTCCCGTGGACGCTGACCTCCCGGTCGGCGGTCTCCTGTTCGCGCCCGGCGATCACGGCGAGCAGGTCCGCCGTGTCGGCCTCGTCCTCGGTTCGGAGTACCGACGCGCCGAAGTCGATCGCGAGGCTCGCGAGCGCCCCGCGGATCGCGTTGGGATGGACGTTTCGCTCCTCGTAGAGCCCCTCGCCCTCGATGATCACCACCGGCCGGGAGTAGAAGCGAGCCATGTCTCCGACCTGTTCGAACACCGAGCGATCCCCTCCCACGAGGGTGTCGAGGAAGTCGGTCACTGATTTGCGCTCGACCGCTACCCGATCGGAGAGGACGTAGTCGCCGACTTCGAGGGTTTCGAGGCGGGTGCTGATCCCCTCGCGCGTCGAGAGGTCGCGTGCGATCGTCGAGTCCAGTTCGCGCTGGTCGGCGACGATCTCGATTCCCCCGTCGGGGTCCGGCTCGGGCGTCGCAACCCCCCCTTCCACAGATCCACCTTCCGAGCCGTCCGCGTCGTCATCCGCTTCCAGCTCGTAGGACTCCAGTCCGTGCTCCAGTTCGTCGACGTCGTCTCCTTCGCTTCCCCCGTCCTCGGCGTCGAAATCGACGAGTTGGCGTTGGCTCGGGTCTAGTTCCTCCTCGACCTCCTCGGCGACGCCCTTCAACTTCCGGAGCTCCGATTCCATCTCCTTCTCGCGCCGGCGGGAGATCCAGAAGTACGCCTCGTCACGGGTGTCCTCCGCGAGCAGGACGACGACGCGGCCCTCGTCCTGTCGCCCGGTTCGACCCTTGCGCTGGATCGCGCGGATCGCGGTCGGGACCGGCTCGTAGAAGAGAACGAGGTCGACCTCGGGGACGTCCAGGCCCTCCTCGGCGACCGACGTCGAGACCAGCACGTCGAACCCGCCCGCACGAAACTCGTCGAGCACCTCTCGCTGTTCCTTCTGAGTCATCCCCGAACTCCCCTCCTTGTCGCCCTGCCCGACGAACCGCCGGGCGTCGACGTGCTCGGAGAGGAAGTCCGTCAGGGTCTCTGCGGTATCGCGGTACTCGGTGAAGACGATTACTCGGTTTCCGCCCTCGACCAGCGTCTCGATGGCGAGCCGGCGAGTCTCTGAGAGCTTCGGGTGGAGGTCGTCGTACGCGTCGGCCTTGCGCATCGCCTCTCTCACTTTGGGCTCGCTGACGAGTCGCTGGCTCGCCTTCGATGCTCCTGAAGAACGGGCCTCGTTGCGCAGGCGTTCGAAGTACGCTTCCAGAGCCTCGACGCCCTGGGACTCGACGACCTCGACGGCGTGTTTGAGCTTCATCACCTCCGCGTGGACCGACATGCCCTGATAGCCCTCGGACTGATCGTTCTGAATGAGCTTCTGGAGTTCGCTTCGCACCCCGAACAGCTCCTTGCGCGAGATGTCGACCCGCGCGGAGTCGAGCACGCCCATTTCCTTGAGCTTCTCCAGGCGGTCCTTGACCACCTCGTTGAGCGCGTCCCGTATCTCGATGATCTCCTCGGGGACCTGGATGCGCTTCCATTCGACTTCCGTGTCGTGGGTGTACTCGGCGACGTCGGAGTCCTCTTCGGTCATCACCTCGACCTCGGTGATCCCGAGGTTCTCACAGACCTCGAGGATCGCCTCCTCGTCGCCCCCCGGCGAGGCGCTCATTCCCGTGACGAGCGGGTCCGCGGCGTCTCCATGGTAGCGCTCGGCGATGTAGACATAGGAGTAGTCGCCGGTCGCGCGGTGGCACTCGTCGAAGGTGAGGTGGGTCACGTCGGCGAGCGAGATCCGCCCGCCGACCAGGTCGTTCTCGACCACTTGGGGAGTCGCGATCACGATGCTCGCGTCGTCCCACAGCGCCGCCCGGTCGTCCGGGCGGACCTCGCCGGTGAAGACGACGATCTCCTCGTCGGGGATCTCCAGTGCGTCGCGGTAGAACTCCGCGTGTTGTTCGACGAGGGGTTTGGTCGGCGCGAGAAAGAGCGCCTTCCCGCCCGGATCGTTCAGCCGCTCGGCGGTGACGAGCAGGCTGACGGTGGTCTTGCCGAGTCCGGTCGGCAGGCAGACCAGCGTGTGGGCGGTTTTCGCTCTGCCGGCGAGCTGGATCTGGTAGAGCCGGCGCTCGATGAACCCCGCTGTGAGGAGGGGGTGGTCCACGCGGGGGATCTGCTCGTCCGTGGTGGCCATTGGTCGGTCTTGTGCGTACTTCTGGTTAAACGTTGAGTTGGCGCGGTGAAAGTCAAACCGGGAGATACACGACCCCGATCCACATCGCGAGTGCCGCACCGATCGGGATGGTGAGGTTGTCGTCGATGACGTACCCGCGAACGGAGATCAGGTAGCCGTCGGCGGCGGTCGCCATGACCGCCCCGAGAACGGCTGCGCCGGCCGGGACGAACGGGAGTGCGAGCAGTACGCAGACGACGAACACCGTCGCGAGCGCGGCCAGCGACTTCCGCTGGCTGCCCTTTCCGAGATATCCCCCGACGGGATCGGCGATCGAGAGCATCAACATCGCGGGCACGCCGACCGTCGGCCGGAAGGCGCTCGCGACCACCATCCCCACCATGTACAGCGCGTAGCCCGCTATCTTCTCGCGTTCGTACTCGCGGGTGAGGTTCTCGTAGATCCACCACTCCAGACCCACCTGCAGGCGCAACGCTTCGAGACCGAACGCGAGCAGACAGCCCGCCGACAGCATCCAGCCCAACTGCTCCCACGTGAGCACGCCGAGCAGGTAGCTCAGGGGTGCGCCCACCCCGCTTGCGTGCACCAGTCGGCGTCCGATCTCCGCCACTATTCCGCCGGATTCGATGCCGACCCGGATAGTTCTTCGTATCCGTCACGAACGCCCGCGAACGAGCGCGATCCGTCGCGCAGGTCGCCGAGAACGCCCGGGAGGTCGGAGACGGGAACCCGGACCTGCTCGGTCGAGTCCCGATCGCGCAGCGTCACCGTCCCGTCCTCCTCGGTCTCGTAGTCGACCGTCACGCAGAACGGCGTCCCGACCTCGTCCTGGCGGCGATACCGTCGGCCGATGTTCCCCGAGTCGTCGTAGGTCACCTCCAGACCGGCCTCCCTGAGGTCGGCCGCGACCCCGCGAGCGCGCTCGCCGAGGCCGTCGCGGTCCATCAGCGGGAACACTCCCACCGTGGTGGGTGCCATCTCCGGAGCCAGCGAGAGGTACGTGCGCTCCTCGCCGTCGACCTCGTCCTCGCGGTAGGCGTGGGCGAACACCGCGTAGAGCGTCCGGCCCACGCCGAAGGAGGGTTCGACGACGTGGGGCGTGACGTGCTCGCCCGATTCGGTGACCTCCTCGACGGCGAAGCCGGTCTTCTCGGTCGGGATCCCGTGGGATTCGCCCTCCACTTCGACGGTCACACTCTCGCCCTCGAACGCGGCCCGGTCGCGCTCGGCGAGCGCCTCGAGCGCGTCGGCGATTTCCCCTGCCTTCCCGCCGAACTCCGGACCGAGGTAGCTCATGTCGGGGTCGACGGTCGCGCGCTCCGTGTGAATCGGCTCGTCGTACTGCTCGAAGACCGTAAAGTCCTCGCCGGAGTGTTCGGCGTGCTTCGAGAGGTCGTAATCGCCCCGGTAGGCGAAGCCGGCGATCTCGACCCAGTCGCCGCCCAGCTCCGCTTCAGCGTCCCAGCAGTCGCTCGCGTAGTGGGCCCGCTCGCCCGGGAGGTGCTGGCGGAATCTGAACCGGTCCATGTCGATCCCGACCCGCTCGTACCACTCCTGGGCGATCCCGAGGTAGTACGCGACCCACTCGCTGGCGATGAGCCCCTCCTCGACGGCCTCGCCGATGGTGGTGGTGACGTACTCGGAGCCGTCCTCGCGCTGGTTCCCGATCGGGTACAGCGTCACCTCGACGTTCGATACTCGCGAGAGATCGGGCTCGTCCCGCTCGGGGTCGACGAACTGCTCCAGTTCGGCCTGCGTGAACTCACGGACCCGGATGATGCCCTTTCGGGGACTGATCTCGTTGCGGTAGGCGGGCCCGATCTGCGTGATGCCGAACGGGAGCTTGTTGCGCGCGTACTCGGCGAGCTGGGGGAACTCGACGAAGATCCCCTGGGCCGTCTCGGGGCGCATGTAGCCCGTCTGGCCCGACCCCGGGCCGATCGTCGTCTCGAACATCAGGTTGAAGTCCTCGACGGGCTGGCCCGAAAGCGGAGCCCCGCAGGCGGGACAGACCAGGTCGTGTTCCCGGATCAGCTCCTCGACCTCCGTGATATCGAGGGCCTCGGCGTCCTCGATCACGGTGTCGTCCTCGATCAGGTGATCGGCGCGGTGGCTCTCGCCACACTCGGCGCACTCGACGAGCATGTCGTCGAACCCGTCCAAGTGTCCGGAGGCCTCGAAGACCGTCTCGGGCATGACCGTCGGGGCCTCTATCTCCCGGTTGTCCTCCCTGACGGTGAACCGATCGCGCCAGGCGTCCTCGAGGTGGCGTTTGAGCGCCGCCCCCTCGGGGCCGTAGGTGTAGAAGCCGGCGGCCCCGCCGTAGATGCCGTTTGAGGGAAAGAAGAAGCCCCGCCGTTTGGCGAGCTCGGCGAGCGTGCGGGCCTCGCTTTCACGCTCGCTCATCGAGCGCCTCCAAGAGGTGGGTGTCCTGGACGATCCCGATCAGCTCGTCGCCGCCCATGAGGGGGATCTGCTCGATGTCGTGGCGGATCATGAGCTGGGCGGCCTCCCGGGCCGTCCGCTGTTTCGTCACCGTCACCACGTCCTCGGTCATGAACTCCTCGACCGGGGCGGCCGGAATCTCGACGTTCCGAGTCGGCAGATACCGGTTCCCGATGGCCTTGATGCTCTCCCATTTCCAGTCGTCGTCGTCGTCCGCGAGGCTGTCGCCGGTGCGGGCTTCGCCCTCGACGACCTCCGCGACCGCGAGGACGTCGACCTCGGTGAGGATCCCGCAGGGATCGGCCTCGTCGTTGAGGACGACGCCGTAGGGCTCGTCGGCGTAGTGGAGCTCGCGCTCCGCGACGGGAAGCGGGGTCCGGGTGTAGACGCCGTTGACGTGTCTGGCGGCGAGGTCGCCGACCTCGCGGTCGCCGTCCGCGTCCCCGTTGGCGATTGTGCGGATCACGTCGGTGATCGTCACGATCCCCTCCAGTCTGCCGTCGACGACGGGAACGCGCCGTGCGCCCTCCCGTACCATCAGCGACGCCAGTTCCTCGATCGTCGCCTCCTCGGTCGTGGTCGGCACCTCCTCCAAAAGCAGCGCGAGCTGGTCCTCGTCGGGGCTCTCGATCAGCCCCTCGCGGGAGACGAGCCCGCGGAATTCCTCGCTGCCGTTTTCCTCTTTGATCACTGGCACCGAGGAGAACCCGCGCTCTTGGAGGTGCTCGAGCGCGTCGTCGCGCGAGCCCGGAAGCTCGACGGTGACGAGCTCCAAACGTGGCGTCATCGCGTCTGCGACTTTCATGCTGGCCGCCTACGACCTCGTCCGCCTTGTACCCCCCGGTCTCCCCACCCCGGCGTCGAGACGACGTTCCCCCCGGTGTCGATGGCCTGCGACTGCGCGGGGTTGATTACCGGGGGGATAAATACGTCCGATTCCTCCGAGAAGTTTATAACGCATGCCATCGTTTGACAGATCATGTCCACGAAAGCGACCCCCGCGTCCGCTGTGGATGGCGAGATCGAGGTCATGGCCTCGATAGACGACGCGCACGACGAGGAGCGCGTGGTTATTGCCGACGTTACCACCGACGATGCGTGGATCGCCATGCCGCTTCGTAACGCGGCGTCGCTTCCGGACTGGCGGTAGAGAGGATACGTTTTTGGCGACCCCGTTCGTTGGCCCCGTGCATGCACTACCGCGAGGTCGAGACGAGGCGGGAGTTCGTGGCCCGGATGGAGACCGGCGCCGACTGGCGCGAGGAGATCGAGACCCTCGCCGAGGACGAGGAGGTCGATTCCGGGTTCTTCTACGCGCTCGGCGCGGTCCGGGACGCGGAACTCTGGTTCTACGACCAGCGCGAGAAGGAGTACGAGTCCGTCAGCTTCGAGGAACCCCTCGAAGTCGCCGCCTGCGTCGGGAACGTCTCCTGGCTGAACGCCGAGCGCTTCGCTCACACCCACGCGGTGCTCTCCCGTCCCAGCGGACAGGCACTGGCAGGCCATCTCGACTCCGGTACGGTGTTCGCCGGCGAGTGTTACATGCGCGAGTTCGAGGGCGAACTCGTCCGCGAGCCCGACGAGACGACCGAACTCGACCTCTGGCTGTAGATGCACGAGGAGGACGAACGCTACTTCGAACGGCTCGAATCCCGCCTCGACGAGGCGTTCGATCTCGCGGAGCGCGCCCGCGAGCGGGGCGGCGATCCCCGACCCGAGGTTGAGATCCCCGTCGCGAAGGACATGGCCGACAGAGTGGAAAACATCCTCGGCATTCCGGGGGTCGCAGAACGGGTGCGGGAACTCGAGGAGCGGATGAGCCGCGAGGAGGCCGCCCTGGCGCTCGCCGAGGACTTCGCCGAGGGACGGGTCGGCGAGTACGAGACCAAGGACGGCAAGATCGAGGGTGCCGTGCGGACCGCGGTCGCCCTCCTCACGGAGGGCGTGGTCGCCGCACCCATCGAGGGGATCGACCGGGTCGAGTTGTTGGAGAACGACGACGGTACCGACTGCGTGCGGGTGTTTTACGCCGGTCCCATCAGATCGGCGGGCGGGACCGCACAGGCGCTGTCGGTGCTCGTCGCCGACTACACCCGTGCGCTGCTCGGCGTCTCGGAGTACCAGGCCCGCGACGACGAGGTCGAACGGTACGCCGAGGAGGTGGGGCTGTACGACAAGACGACCGGGCTACAGTACTCCCCAAAAGATAAAGAAACGAAGTTCATCGCCCGGAACTGCCCGATCATGCTCGACGGGGAGTCGACGGGCGACGCCGAGGTCTCGGGCTTTCGGGACCTCGAGCGCGTCGACACCAACAACCCTCGGGGTGGGATGTGCCTCGTCCTCGCGGAGGGGATCGCGCTCAAGGCCCCGAAGATCCAACGGTACACCCGCGAACTCGACGAGGTCGACTGGCCGTGGCTCCAGGACCTCATCGACGGCACGATCGGGGAGAGCGAGGGAAGCGAGGACGGGGATGCGTCTCCGGACGGCGACGGCGACGAATCCGAGTTCGAGTCCGACGAAGCCGAGCAACCGGCCGGCCCACCGCGGGTCGAACCCGCCACGAAGTTCCTGAGGGACCTGATCGCCGGCCGGCCGGTCTTCTCGCACCCGTCGCGGGCGGGCGGGTTCCGCATGCGATACGGCCGGGCACGCAACCACGGCTTCGCGACCGCCGGCGTCCACCCGGCGACGATGCACCTGATCGACGACTTCCTCGCGACGGGTACTCAGATCAAGACCGAACGACCGGGTAAGGCGGCGGGGGTCGTTCCCGTCGACACGATCGAGGGCCCGACCGTTAGGCTGGCCAACGGCGAGGTCAGGCGGATCGACGACGCTGCGGAGGCCCTCGAGATCAGAAACGGCGTCGAGAAGATCATCGACGCCGGGGAGTACCTCGTCAACTACGGCGAGTTCGTCGAGAACAACCACCCGCTCGCGCCGGCGTCCTACACCGTCGAGTGGTGGGTCCAGGAGTTCGACCGGGCGGGCGCGGACGTCCAGGCGCTCGAGGACGACCCCCACGTCGATCTCGAGTCGCCCGCCGTCGAGGAAGCCCTCGTGTGGGCCACCGAGCACGACGCCCCGCTGCATCCCGACTACACCTACCTCTGGCACGACCTCACAGTCGAGGAATTCGAGGCGCTCGCCGACGCCATCGACGACGGGGAGATCACAGCCGGCGAACTCGAACTCACCCGGACGCAGACGGTACGCGAGGCGCTCGAAACCCTGCTGATCGAGCACCGCCAGACCGCAGAAACCCTTTCGATACCCGAGTGGCGCGCGCTCGCCGCGACGATGGGCTTCTCCGAGGATCTTACCCGCGAGTGGGTCTCGCTGTCGAGCGAGGCCCGCGCATGGAACGGCGGCGAGAACGCAATGAAGGCCGTCGCGGAGGTCGCCCCGTTCACCGTGCGCGAACGGGCACCCACCCGGATCGGCAATCGGATGGGACGACCCGAGAAATCCGAGAAGCGCGAACTCTCCCCTGCAGTGCATACCCTCTTTCCCATCGGGGAAGCCGGGGGTCCACAGCGCGACGTCGCGAAGGCAGCCCGATACGCCCCCGGGATGCGCGACACGCCCGGCGAGGTCGAGGTGAGCATCGGGCGACGCGAATGCGAGGACTGTGGCACCCACACCTTCCGCGGGGACTGTCCCGACTGCGGGGGCAACACCTTCCCGCACTACGAGTGCCCCGACTGCGGCACCGAACTCGACCCCGACGAGGCCGGTCGCGTCGAGTGTCCCCGCTGTGAGGTCGAAGGCACGAGCGTCGAGCGACGGGCCATCGACCTCGACGGGATCTACCACGACGCGCTCTCCACCCTCGGCGAGCGCGAGGGGTCCTTCGAGACGCTGAAGGGCGTCAAGGGCCTCACGTCGTCGCACAAGACGCCCGAGCCGATGGAGAAGGGGATCCTGCGTGCGAAACACGGCGTTTCGGCGTTCAAGGACGGCACTATCCGCTACGACATGACCGATCTCCCCGTGACCAGCGTCCGCCCCGAGGAACTCGACGTTTCCGTCGGGGAGTTCCGTCGGTTGGGCTACCACGAGGACGTTCGGGGAGACCCCCTCGAACACGGCGACCAACTGGTCGAGCTCAAGGTCCAGGACGTCGTCCTCTCCGACGGCGCGGCGGAACACCTCCTGAAGACGGCGGACTTCGTCGACGAACTCCTCTCCGATTACTACGGGCTCGAACCGTTCTACGACGTCTCCGAGCGCGACGAACTCGTCGGGGAGCTCGTCTTCGGGATGGCCCCCCACACCAGCGCCGCCGTGGTCGGCCGGGTCGTCGGCTTCACGAGCGCCGCGGTCGGCTACGCCCATCCGTACTTTCACGCCTCGAAGCGCCGGAACTGCGACGGCGACGAGGACTGCGTGATGTTGCTGATGGACGGCCTGCTCAACTTCTCGAAGGAGTACCTGCCCGACAAGCGCGGCGGGCAGATGGACGCGCCACTGGTGATGTCCTCGCGGATCGACCCCGCCGAGATCGACGACGAGGCCCACAACATGGACGTCGTCGAGCGCTACCCCCTCGAGTTCTACGAGGCTACCCTCGAGATGGCCGACCCCGGCGATGTCGACATCACGATCGCGGAGGAATCGGTGGGGACCGACGACCAGTACCGTGGCTTTGCCCACACCCACGACACCTCGAACGTCGCGCTCGGACCCGATCTGTCGGCGTACAAGACGCTCGGGTCGATGATGGAGAAGATGGACGCCCAACTGGAGTTGGCGCGAAAGCTCCGGGCCGTCGACGAGACGGACGTCGCGGAACGCGTCATCGAGTACCACTTCCTGCCCGATTTGATCGGGAATCTCAGGGCCTTCTCCAGCCAGGAGACGCGCTGTCTCTCCTGCGGAAAGAAATACAGGAGAATGCCGCTGTCCGGGAACTGTCGGGACTGTGGCGGGAACGTGAACCTCACCGTCCACGAGGGCTCGGTCAGCAAGTACATGGACACGGCCATCCGGGTCGCCGACGAGTACGGCTGTCGCGAGTACACCAAACAGCGCCTGAAGATCCTCGATCGCTCGCTCGAAAGCGTCTTCGAGAACGACAAGAACAAACAGTCAGGAATTGCTGACTTCATGTAACCGACCCGGTCGATTCGCCTACCTGATCACGCTTGACCGGTCACGATCCGCCACGCCGCGACGACCGCGACGACGGCACCCGCAAGCGGCAGGCCGGCGATGAGGGCCATCGACAGCGAGGAGACGAGATTCTCGCTCGTAAGGAACATGACGACTGCGTAGAACGTGAGCAGCAACCCGACGAAGATCCCCCATTCGAGCCGTGTTCGCGGCGCGCTAACGTTCCAATTCATGGCTGACGATATCTCCATATTATATTATATGTTTTGTCAGTCGGATTCGCCGACCCACGGAAGGTTGATGTGTGTCTCGATCCTACTGACAGTATGAGTTCAGCCGAACCCCAGGGGCTGCAGGCGTTTCCCGAGGCGCTCTCGACGCGCGAGGCGTGGCTCGAACCGTACGGGTGGTACCGCGAGATGCGCGAGAACGAACCGGTCAGGTACGACCCCGGACGCAACTCGTGGGACGTCTTTCGCTACGCCGACGTCAAGCAGATCCTGAACGACGACGCGACCTTCTCGGTGGACCCCTCGAAGGGGACGGACTTCGTCGAACCTGAGGGCGAGGGCGCGGGGCTGATCCTCGATACGATGCTCTTCGAGGACCCGCCGCGCCACGACGAACTGCGCGGTGTCGTCGAGGACTCGTTTCGCCCGCGGGCGATCCGCGAACTCGAACCCCGGATTCGGGAGCTGACCCGAGAGATCCTCGACGACGCCCTCGAGGACGAGGGCGAGATGGATCTGGTCTCGGAGTTCGCCTACCCGCTGCCGGTCGTGGTGATCGCCGAACTGCTGGGCGTGCCCGTCGAGGACCGCGACCGGTTTAAGGAGTGGTCCGACGCCATCGTCTCCTCGGCGAGCGACGACGAGGGCGGCGCGGAGTTCGCAGAGCGCCAGCAGGAGGTCCAGCGCGAGATGGGATTTTACTTCCTCCAGCTCATCGAGGAACGCCGCGAGAACCCGCGCGAAGACCTGATCTCGACGATCGCGACCGCAGAGATCGACGGCGAGCCCCTGCCCCGCGAGGAAGTGCTTGGAACCTGCATGCTGTTGCTCGTCGCGGGCAACATCACGACGACGAACCTGATCACGAACGCCGTCCGCTGTTTCGGCGAGAGCGGCCTGTTCGACGCGTACGTCGACGCGGGCGCGGTTCCCACGCCGGCCATCGAGGAGGCACTTCGATACCGCGCGCCGGTCCAGGCGATGACCCGCATCGCGACCGAGGACGTGACCGTCGCCGGCGAGACCATCGGGGCCGGCGATCGGGTGATCGCCTGGATGGGTTCGGCGAACCGCGACGGCCGCCAGTTCCCCGACGGCGACTCGTTCGTTCCCGACCGGTCGCCCAACCAGCACCTCGGGTTCGGTCACGGCACCCACTACTGTCTGGGCGCGCCGCTCGCCCGCTTGGAGGCCGAAGCCGCCCTTTCGGAGCTGTTCGACCGGCTCGCGGACGTCGAGATCAGCGAAACGACGCTCCATCCGACCCGCAGTTCGTTCATCTACGGCGTCGAATCGCTGCCGCTCCGGTACGCGACGGTCTGAGACGGATCTTTATGCCCTCCGGGGTTGAATCAGTCGTCATGAGCAGTGGGGAAACACCGGACGACGTGGACGAGGAGGAGATCACCCGCATCGATCTCGGCCAGCCGGTCTTCGACGAGGAGGGCAACCGCCTGGGGAAGATCAGAGGGTTCGACAGCTCGGGGTTCTACACGACGATGCGCGAGGGATACGAGGCGATGAGCGCCGAGCACGCCCGTTCTGGCGGGGAGTTCGGCGAGGCGGAGCTCATGTGGCGCTGTATGGAATGCGGCGAGATGGGACGGATCGAGGACGGGCTCCCCGAGGAGTGTCCCAACTGCGGCGAGTCCAGGGAGTCGCTGATGTACTGGACCGAGGATTAGTCCTCCCGTGAGGATCGTCATCCTGGGTGCGGGGAGCCTCGGGAGCCTCGTCGGGGGATTGCTCGCTCGCGAACACGACGTCGTTCTCGTCGGGCGCGACCCCCACGTCGCGACGATCCGCGAGGACGGCCTGCGGATCGCCGGCGAGGTCGACCGTCATACCTACCCTGAAGCGACGACCGACGGGACCGGTCTCGTTGCGGATCTCGCCTGTGTCACCGTCAAGAGCTACGACACTGTCGAGGCTGCCCGGATCCTCGCAACCGGTGCGTACACGACCGTGCTCTCGTTGCAGAACGGACTGGGCAACGAGAAACGGCTCGCGGCCGAACTCGACTGTCCGGTCCTCGCCGGCATCGCCACGTATGGGGCACGCCGTAAGGACCCGGGCCGTATCGAGTGCACCGGGACCGGCGAGGTGACGCTGGGCGACCCCGGCGGCGGTGGGAGCGCCCGTGGCCGGCGTATCGGGCGGGCGTTCGTCGATAGCGGGATCCCTACGACCGTCGCGCTCGACATGCCCCGGCGGCTCTGGGAGAAGTGTGCGGTCAACGCGGCGATCAATCCCCTGACGGCGCTTGCCGGGGTCGAAAACGGGACCGTTCTCGATGAGCCGGCGTGGTCGATCGCCAGTGAGGCCGCCCGTGAGACCGCTCGCGTCGCCCGCGAGGAGGGCGCGGATCTGTCCGACGAGGCGGCGATCGCGGCGCTTCGCCGGGTCGCAGCGGCCACCGAGGGCAACACTTCCTCAATGGCCCAGGACCTCCAACGGGGTCGACGGACCGAGATCGACGCGATCAACGGCTCCGTCGTCGACCGCGCCCGGGACGAAGCTCCGACGAACGCGCTGCTGGCGGGGTTGGTGAAAACGTGGGAGAACTCGCGCGAGCTGCGTTAGAAGGGGGCCTGCGGACCCTCGTCGCTCGACTCGTCGTCGGTGGTCTCGCCGGGGAACGAGGGGCTCATGCCGCCGCCACCCATCTCGTCGCCGCCCATGCCCGTCTCGGCATGGACCTGATCGATCTCGGGGATCTCCTTGACCATCCGGCTCTTGATCGCCTGGATCGTCATCGGAGAGATGCCGCAGCCGCTGCAGGCCCCGCCGAGCTGGATCGAGACCTCGCCGGTCTCGCGGTCGATGTTCTGGATGGCGGCGCTGCCGCCGTGCATCTGGATCTGCGGGAAGTTGCGCCGCAGGAAGTTACTGATGCGCTCTTCGAGGTCTTCTGCTTCCTGCGTTTCTGTACTCATATCAACGCGTAGGGTGCGACCGTTCTTAGACCTTTGGACTGTCTCACCGGTCGACGCCGAACACCCGATGGAGCTCCGATTCGATCCGTTCGACGTACCTCGACAGGACCTCATCGAACCGGTCTTCCTCCACGATCACTCCCTGTAGTCGACCGTGGGGGTCCTCCGGAAGCTCCACGGAGAAATCGCCGTCCTCGTACTGGGGTTCGCTCTCGTTGAGCACCTGCTGGTCGATCGCGTGCACCAGCTCCGAGTCGTACCGTTCGTTCATGTGTTCGAAGGCGTTCTTGTACGCACGCTGAAGTTCGTTGAAGTAGTGGGTGTATTTCTCCTCGAACTTCTCGGGATCGAACTCGGCCATGTCCCCCTCTCGTGGGGAACGAGTAAAAACGGGACGGTGTCATGCGACCATCGAATTTTCTATCGTCACTATCGATTTATCCACCCTTCGTTCGGCAGTAGGGTTCCTGTTGCGGCGCTCCGCTTCGGATCAGGACCTCGCGGTCCTTGGATCGATCCCGAACCTGTCCGTGAGACCTCCTGACCCCGTCGTTGGCGACTTTCGACCGAGACCGATATATTCCATGGGGCGATACGAAACTACCCGGACCCGACCGATTCAGTGTGTGTATAACTCCTCATCCTATAGGGGGTATATGACCGCTACGATCGTGGAGATCGGACTCCCGGCCGACGAGTTCGCCCTTTCTCGGACCCTCTCCGAACTCGAGGCCGTCGAGTTCGAAGTCGAGCGCTTCGTCGCCCAGGATACGGATCAAGTGATGCCGTTCGTTTGGGCTAGTGGCGACGACGTCGACCGGATCGCCGACGTGCTCGAACGCGACGAATCGATCGAGGGCTTCGAACTTCTATCGGAGTTCGACGACGAGCAGCTCTATCGGATGGAGTGGGTCGAGCAGATCCAGACGCTGGTTCAGATCCTCGTCGAGGAGGACGGTTCGATCCTGGCCGCGTTCGGCGACGCCTCGGGCTGGGAACTCCGCGTGCTCTTTTCGGACCGAGACTCACTTTCTCGCACCTACGACTACTGCCAGGAGGCCGGCCTCACGATGGACGTTCACAGCATCTACCGGCTTGACGATGGTCGCGAGGGTCGGTTCGGGCTCACGGACGAACAGCAGGACACGCTCGTCGCCGCCTACGATCGGGGGTACTTCGACGTCCCGCGGGCGATCACCCTCACGGACCTCGCCGAGGACCTCGGCATCTCACATCAGGCCCTCTCGGAACGGCTCCGGCGAGGGGAGAAAAGCGTCCTCGAAAACACGGTGGTCATCGGCGACGACGGGGACGGGAGGTAGCTATCGTTCGCGTGCGTACAGTACCACGAGCGCACCGAGTAGGACGAGCTGTGCGAGCTTGTCGATGACGTCGAGCGGGTTGAGCGTCGCGGGCGTCGGCCCGACGACGTACCAGAGGACGATCTGAATCCCCGTGAACGGGATCCCGAGCAGGTACACCAGCGGTCGCCGGTAACCGGCGAGCACGAGCCCGATCCCGCCGAGAAACCCCACGCCCGCCAACAGGAAACTCGCCCGCAGTGCGGTCGCGGGAACGATGGCGGCAAGCAGTAGATGGATCGCCCCGCTTACCGCCGCGAGCCCGATCGCGAGCCAGTGTACGGGTCCGAGTGACTTCGTGTCGAAACGTACCATGCCCCCTCTTCACGCCGCAGCGCCTTCGGTTTCACGCCAGTTGCTCGCCGACGAGCCGATCCGCGCGCGTGAGGAACTCCGCTTTCCCGTCCTTGGGGACCGTCGCGCCGGCGGCGACGTCGTGGCCGCCGCCGTCGCCGCCGACGCCGGTTGCCGCCGCCCGCACCACCGCCGAGAGGTTGAGACCACGGTGGACCAGGGTATGCGTCCCGCGGGTCGAGACCTTCGCGTGGTCGGCGTCCTTCTCGGCGAAGGCGACGATCGGCGTCTCGGGGTCGATCCCATCGGAGCCGAGCGCCATCCCCGCGACGATGCCGACGATGGTCTCGGGGATCCGATCGCCGGCGTCGAACCACTGGAGGTGGTTCTCGCGGGTGACGCCCGTCTCCGTGACCCAGCGCAGCCCCTCCGAGAGGTTTCGTCGGTGGTTCCGAAGCAGGCTTCGCGCTTCGTCGAGCGCCCCCCCGCGGTTGCCGCGACAGACCGCGAGCCCGACGTCCGCGCGCTCGTATCGGGCGGTGGCGTTGAGCAGGGTCGAGAATTCGCTTGCGTCCCGGAGTTCGGTGCCCGGCTCCTCGCGTGTGAGGGTGTAGGTCGTTCCGACCAGGCCGTCGATCCGCTCCGCGGAAACGCCGCTCGCGACCGCCCGTTTGAGGAGCGCGCTCACGACGGTTCGCTTCTCCTCGGCACCGAGATCGGCCCAGCAGCGCCACTCACCACCCTTCCGAAGGTCGAGGCCGAGATCATCTAGAAACCGGAGCGTCCCGTTCGCGTCGTTCGAGATCCCCGGGATCCCCACGTCACCCGTGTACTCGAGCAGTTTCGGGAGCGGGCGGGTCTGGGTGCCATACAGCGTGAGGTCCGTCCCCGTCTCGAGGACGCCCGCGGCGACGCCCTCCTCGACGATCGCCTCGTTCGCGCCGACGAGTTCGCCATCGCTTGCTTGCATGTCCCCGACCGCTCCGACGACCGCCAGCACCGCGAGGTCCCGGTTCTCGCGACCCCCCAATGCGCGCGCGAGGAGATAACTCACACCCGCCCCCGATATCTCGGTGGCCCCGTCGAGCCCCTCCAACAGGGGGTTGCAGTGCAACTCCGTCTCGGCCTCCGCAGGCTGGTGGTGATCACAGATCACGGGCGTGAACGCGCCCGCCGCCTCGTGGTCGACGATCAGGTCCAGTTGGCCGCTGCCGAAGTCCGTGAAGAGCACCGTCTCGACATCGCTCGTGGCGATCCGCTCCAGGGCGTCGGCGTCGAGCTGTTTGGCGAACGTCGTCTCGAAGGGGATCCCCGCACGTTCGAGCGCGCTCGCGGCGATCCCGGCGCTCGACAGTCCGTCGGCGTCGATGTGAGAGACGAGCAACACCTCGTTCGCCTCCTCCAGACGCTCCGCACAGGCGTTCGCACGCGTTTCGAGTTCGGGGACCGGACCGGCCATCTACCCTTCCTTGGCCGGTCGTCGGGTATAAACTTCCGGAGTGGGGGACGATCGGGACGTTTATTCTCGAACCGGCGCACCGTCGGGTGTGCCCTCCGATTCGACCGTCACGGTCCTCGTGAAGTCGTTCGTCGCCGGGTTGCTCGCGGTCACGGTCGTCTCGACGTATCTGATCGGCCGTGGGTCGGGACCCGTCGCTGCCGTTCCGGGCCTGCTCGGCGTCTACATCGCGCTAACGCTCGCGGGCGGCGTCTTCGTCACCGGGTTGCTCGACGTCCGTTTCCAGGTCGCGTTCGCGCTCGGGATCGCGGCCTTTGGCGCCTCCCTCTATCTCGCCGATCGCGCGCTCGTCGGTGTCCTACTCGCGGTCGTCGGCCTGTTCACGCTGGGAACGAGGGGCCGCGAACTCGTCGGATAGCGAAACCGAAAAGCGCCGCCCGAGTGACAGAGCGGTATGGACAGCGTCTACCCGCCGCCGCTCGAACGCGGCGACACGGTCGCCGTGATCGCTCCCTCCCACGCCGTTCCCGACGGCGCGCTCTCCCGGGGTGTCGAGCGACTGCGCTCGTTCGACCTCGAGGTCGAGGCCCTCGACACCGCGACCCGCACGACCGAGTGGCTGCGCGACCACCCCGAGGCCCGCGCCGAGGACGTTCACCGGGCCTTCGAGCGCGGGGACGTCGATGGCGTGATCGCCGCGATGGGCGGCAACCGCGAACTCCAGGTGCTCCCGCATCTCGACCCCGACGTGCTGGCGGACGACCCCAAGCGGTTCTACGGCGCGAGCGACAACACCCACCTCCATCTGTTTCTCGGCGGACTCGGCATCGCCTCCTTCTACGGCGCCCAACTGTTTCCGGATCTGGTCGCCGACCCGCGAATGCACCCCTACACCCGCAAGCAGGTCGATCGAGCGTTCTTCGAGACGCCGTACGGCCCGCTCGCGCCCGCCGATGAGTGGACCGACGAGTACTACGACATGGAGAGCGACATGCCCCGGACGTGGTTCGACGCCGAGGGTTGGCGCTGGCACAACGCCGACGGCCGGACGACCACCGCCCCCGTGATCGGAGGCTGTCTCGCCATGCTGCAGTCCCAACTGCTCGTGGACGCGCCGTACTTCTCCCGCGAGGCCTGTGAGGGACGGATCCTCGCGATCGAGACCTCCGGGGAGACCCCCGAGGCGGCGATCGTCGAGCGGTTCGTCATGGCGCTGGGCGAGCGGGGCATCCTCGATGGATGCGAGGCGCTCGTCGTCGGCAAGCCCGAGACGCCCGGATCGACGCTGAACGAACGCGAGACGTACCGCCGCCGTCAGCGCCGCACGATCGCCGCGACCGTCGACGAGTACGCCCCCGAGTTGCCGGTCGTCTTCGATCTGGACTTCGGCCACGCCGCGCCGGACCTGCCCCTGCCGCTTGGCGCGCCCATGACGATCGACACGGGAGCGCGGGCGATC
Source organism: uncultured Halobacteriales archaeon (assembly GCA_964454105.1). Taxonomy (GTDB): domain Archaea; phylum Halobacteriota; class Halobacteria; order Halobacteriales; family Halalkalicoccaceae; genus Halalkalicoccus. Next base: position 23,346 of record CAYVQH010000016.1, read on the forward strand.
CGATTCACGCGCGCTCAGTCGTAACGGCTCGGCGCAGCGCGCTCGACGACGTCACACGCCAGTTCCTCGAAACTCGCCGTGTCGGGAACGACGTCGACGTCGATCCCCTCGTGTTGGGCGACCCCGCGGGTCGGCTCGCCGATCGCGCCGACGACCGCGTCCGAGAGGCCGGCCACCGCCTCCTCGCGCAGTCCGCGTTCCCCGGCCGCGTCCAGGAAGTGCTCGACCGTCAGCGAGGAGGTGAACAGCGCGCCCTCGAGTTCGCCGGCGGCGGCCCGTTCGGCCGAGACGCCCGAGTCGGGCGGGCGGATCAGCTCGTACAGCACCGTCTCGTGGACGTACGCGCCGGCGTCGTTCAGCCCCTCGGTGAGGACCCGGCTGCCGTGGTCCGACCGAGCGACCTCGACGCGCGCGCCCGGGACCCCGCTCTCCAGGGCGCGCACGAGCCCCGTCGAGGAGAACTCCTCGGGGATCAGATCCACCTCGTAACCGGCCTCCCGCAGCGCCCGCCCCGTCCGGTCGCCGATCGCACAGACCGTCCCCGACGGGGTCCAACCGACCGCCGCCGCGAGTTCGACGCCGGTCTTGCTCGTCAGGATCGTGTAGTCGGCGTCCTCTCGGGGACTCTCGTCCGTCGGTTCGACCGCGAGCATCGGATCGGCCACGGGGGTCGCGCCGAGGGACTCCAACAGCTCGACGGCCCCCGACAGTCGTTCGTCGTTCGGGCGGAAGACCGCGATCCGCGTCTCCTGGGTCATTCCCGTCCCTCCGAACTCTCATAGAGCCCCGCAACTCCGCCGATCACGGTCACTGCGGGGGGTTCGATCCCCGCCTCGTCGCGCACCGAGACGATCGTTTCGAGGGTGCCCGCGACCGCCCGGCCGTCGGGCCAGGTACCACGCTCGATCAGTGCCACCGGCGTCTCGGGGTCCATCCCCGCCTCGCGCAGCGCCCGGGTGTACTCGGGGAGCTTGCCGACGCCCATCAGCACGACGATGGTTCCGCCAGTGGCCGCGAGCGCCCCCCAGTCGACCGCCGTCTCCTCCTTGGTGGGGTCCTCGTGGCCGGTGACGAACGAAACGCTCGAAGCGTGCTCGCGGTGGGTCGCCGGGATCCCGAAGACGGCGGGGGCGGCGATCGCCGAGGTGATCCCGGGGACGATCTCGACCTCGATCCCGCGCTCGCGGAGGTACTGTAGCTCCTCGCCACCGCGCCCGAAGACGAACGGGTCGCCGCCCTTCAGTCGGACCACACGCCTGCCCTCGCCGGCGAGCTCCGCGAGCCGCTCGTTGATCTCCGCCTGGCTGGTGCGCTCGCCGCCCGCGCGCTTGCCGACGTCCTCGCGTTTGTCCTCGGGAATCGAGTCGATGATCTCCGGGCCGGGCAGCTTGTCGTGGAGCACGACGTCGCTTT
>CAYVQH010000017.1:0-24622 GCA_964454105.1 uncultured Halobacteriales archaeon
GTCATCGAGGACGCGAACGAACACCACGTCGAGGCGCTCGTAGAGGCGGTCGAGGGAACCGTCTCCTTCGAGGAGCTATCGGTCGTCGTCGATCTGGGTAACGGAGCGGGCGGCGTCACGGTGACAGCCCTCGAACGCCTCGGCTGCGACGTCGAGGCGATGAACGCGGACCCGGATGGCAGCTTTCCGAACCGACCCTCGGAGCCGACAGCGGAGAACTGCGAGGAGCTCTGTGAACGGGTTGCCGAGACCGATGCCGATCTCGGCATCGCCCACGACGGCGACGCCGACCGGATGATGGCCGTCGACGAGCGAGGGCGGTTCGTCCCGAAGGACGTGTTGCTCGCGCTCTTCGCGCGCGCGGCTGCCAGCGAGGGGACGCGTGTGGCTGTCCCGGTCGATACGAGTCTCGTGGTCGACGACGAACTCGCGAACGTCGGTGCCTCGGTCACTCACACCCGCGTTGGCGACGTCCACGTCGCCGAACGAGCGACCGATCCGGACGTGGTGTTCGGCGGTGAGCCCAGTGGGGCGTGGATCTGGCCCGACGAGACGCTCTGTCCCGATGGCCCGCTTGCGGCATGCAAGCTCGCGGCGACCGTCGCCGCAACGCCGCTCTCGGAACTCGTCGACAGCGTCGTGTCGCCGCACCTGCTCCGGGAGAACGCGGAGACGAGGGAGAAACGGGCCGTGATGGATCGCGTCGCGAGGGCAGTCCCCGAGGCATATCCCGACGCCGACCTGCTCACGATCGACGGCGTTCGCGTCGGCTTCGACGACGGGTGGTTCCTGCTTAGAGCCAGCGGTACCCAGCCGCTCGTGCGCATAACAGCCGAGTCACGCGAACAAGCGCGTGCGGAGGAGTTGCTTTCGATGGCACAGGGGCTCCTCGACGACGCTCTGGGAAGCGTGTGAACACCGCTCGTAGTCCCACGGGAATCGCCATACATTAACCGACAGATAACAAAGCCGGGTGCAGAGAAACGATTTCACAATGCAGACAGTGATCCTCGCGGCGGGTCAGGGAACCCGCCTTCGTCCCCTTTCCGAGTCGGTACCGAAGCCGATGTTGCCGGTCGCCGGCCGTCCGATCGCCGCCCACGTCGCCGACGCGGCGGTCGCCGGTGGGGCCGACGAACTGATCCTCGTTACCGGCTACATGGCCGACGTCGTGGAGGGGTACTTCGGGGACCGGTATCGTGGAGTGCCCGTCAGCTACGCCACCCAAGAGGAACAACTGGGGACCGCCCACGCCGTCCGAGCCGCCCGCGACCACATCGAGGAGGAGTTCGCCGTCCTCAACGGCGACAACCTCTACGACCCCGAGAGCATCGCCGACCTCTTCTCGAACGGCCCCGCCATCGGGGTCTTCGAGGTCACGGATCCCTCGAACTACGGCGTGCTCTCGACCGACGGCGGACGGGTGACCGACATCATCGAGAAACCCGTCGACCCGCCGACGAACCTCGCGAACGCCGGAGTGTACCTGTTCCCCGCAGAGGCACGACAGTTCCTCGACGTACCCATGAGTGAACGGGGCGAACACGAACTCACCGACGTCCTCGCACGCGTCATCGAGGACCACGACGTCACACCGGTGGAGCTCGATCGCTGGATGGACGTCGGACGTGCGTGGGAGCTTCTCGAGGCGAACGAACTCCTGTTGGGTGAGGAGAGCCGTCGAATCGACGGCGAGGTCGATGCCGACGCCACCATCGAGGGAGCCGTCGTGATCGAGGAGGGTACGACCGTCGAATCGGGCGTCACGATCGAGGGACCGGCCTACATCGGGCCGGACTGCGAGATCGGTCCCAACGCCTACGTCCGCGGTGCGACCCTGCTTGAGGGGGACGTACACGTCGGTCAGGCAGTCGAGATCAAAAACAGCGTGATCATGCAGGGCACGAACGTACCCCATCTCTCCTACGTCGGCGACAGCGTCCTCGGACGAAACGTGAACTTCGGTGCGGGAACGAACGTCGCGAACCTCCGTCACGACGACGAGGACGTGAAGCTCACGGTCAAGGGCGACCGAACCTCGACGGGTCGCCGGAAGTTCGGCGTCGTCGTCGGTCACGGTGCCAAGACGGCGATCAACACGAGCCTCGCACCCGGCGTGACCCTCTCGGGGAACGCAACGACCACGCCGGGCGAGTCGGTCCTCCGTGACCGGTAGGTGACACGAGGTTGATAACGACCGCGACGGGAGTATGGAGGAAGGGTAAATGAAACGGACACTCGTCACAGCGTTCATATCGATCGCCGGCGCGAACGTCGGCGCCACGTTCCTCGGGGCGATCATGACGCCGATCCTCGTTCGCATACTCGGCCCGTCACAGTACGGAACGTACGCGACCGTGATGTCGGTATTTGCGATCCTGATGATCGTCGTCAGTTCCGGCGTCGACAGCGGGACCCGTAAGTACCTCGCGGAGGATCGAAACGATCCCGATTGGCACGACAACGTCTTTGGCTACTACTTCCGCATCGCGACGGCCCTCGCGCTGGTCGCTTCCGCCCTGCTGCTCGTTGCCGCCCAGACCGGAGTCGTCGACGCCACCCTCGGCGAGGAGTACGCTCAGTTCTTCTTCCTGCTTGCGGTCATCACGATCATGGCCCAGTTTCGCGAGTATACGCGACGCTCGCTGTTGGGTCTGAAGCTCGAACACATCTCGGAACCGCTATTCGTGGCGCAGAAGGCGTTTTTCTTCCTCTTCTCGATCTCGCTCGCGTACATGGGCTACGGCGTGACCGGCGTGCTCATCGGACACATTCTTGCGGACGCTTGCGTGACGGCGATCGGATTCACCGCGCTGGCGAGACACGTCTCGTTCGGCGCGATCTTCGAACGAACGCCGGAGGACTTCCCGAGAGGGGAACTTCTCAGTTTCAACAACCTCTCGATCGTCTACATCTTCCTGTTGACGTCGCTGTATCACGTCGACGTGCTCATGTTACAGGCGTACACGACCGAGGCACAGGTCGGCTACTACAAAGCCGCGCTCGTACTCGCGGAGTTCCTGTGGCTCGCTCCGAAGGCCGTGCAGTCGGTGATGATCCAGTCAGCGTCCGAACTCTGGCATCGCGACCGGATCGAGCGGATCACCGCCCTCGCCTCGAAGGCGACGCGCTATACGCTGTTGTTGACGGCGCTGATGGCGATCGGGATCGCGGTTCTTGCAACGGAGTTCGTCCCGCGCTACTACGGTGCGGATTTCGAGCCGACGATCACGCCGTTGCTTCTGTTGTTACCGGGGACGGTGGGGTTTGCCGTCGCTCGTCCGATTCTCTCGGTGAGCCACGCACGCGGAGACATGCGAGTCATGATCCTCGCAACCGGGGCGACTGCGGCGATGAACGTCGCGTTAAACGTGGCGCTGATTCCGCGGTTCGGAATGGAAGGCGCAGCAGTAGCGACCTCGCTCGGGTATCTCTCCCTACCGATGTTCCATCTCTGGGGGGCGCGTACCATCGGGTACAACCCCATGGGCGATATTCGACCGATCCGGATCTCGATCACCGTCGCTACGACGGGTATCGTGCTCGTCGCGCTTGCGCTGGGCATGGACGCACTGATCCGGTCACCGCTTGCTTCGGTCACCATCCCGTTGACCGGAACGACGCTCCCAATCGGCGCCGCAGTGATCTCGTTCTTCGTCGTCCCCCCGGCCGGACTGCTCGTCTATGGAACGCTGACCCTCGTGACCGGAGCGATCGATGCGGACGAGATCGACACCATTCTCAGCGGACTGCCCGAACCTCTGAGCCGACACGCAGCGACGATTCGACGGCTCTTCGGAGACGCCGACGAAACGGGTACCTGATCCGATCGCCGATCTCAAACACTTAGCACTTAACCATCCCGTTCACATACTCCGGGTATGCCAGTCTCACACATCTCTTATCGAGCCGATAATAAAATGATGGAGATCAGTACGATATGACAATGTGGGCCCCCTCGAGTGCGAGACAGTCCTTTGCAGTTCCCCGACAGCCTCGTCCGTTCGCGATACGATTCGATCGGGTATTCATGCAGCGCGCATTGTTGGTGCTGGGAGTGAGTCTGTTCGTCGTGGGACTTGCGATCACCGCCGGGCTTCCGGGCGGCGACGTAGCATCAAGCCCGATCCCGACGGGAGATGACGATTCCGGGAACTCGGACGGATCCGGGACGGATGCCGACGGAACGGAGGAATCGAGCGATGAAACCGGCGGAGAAGACGATACGGATGAACAAGAGGAAGGGGATGATGACGACGCCCCACCGGATGATACGGACAACGATCCATCCGAGGGCGATGGGGATGGAGCCACTGAGGAGGGGGCCACCGACACGTCCGATGAGGAAGATGAGAGCACGGAAAGCGACACGGAGGAGCCGAGTGACACTGGGAGTGACGGACCGGACGAAACGGATACCGAAGACGAAAACGGAGATGGAGACGGAAACGACGAGACGGAAGGAACGGACAGCGGTGACGATGGCACAGGCACGGACGACGAAAATGGGAATGAAAGCGGGGGTGACGAGCCGATATTCGGTGGCGATGACGACAGTACGGGAACGGATGACGAGAACACATCGGACTCGACCGATGGCGAATCGACGACCGACGAAGACGACGGAACGGACACGGGGAACGGCGGAAACGAAAGTGAGGACGACAGCAGCCCGATCTTCGGCGGTTGAATTCAGGACGTGGGCGTCGATCGGAAGAGATCGTCCGGCACACGGACGGTTCCGCCCGCGGCGTATTCAAGCCAGGTTCGGGCGTCGTTGATCCGGAGTTTGATCCTGGGCGGCAACCCGTGAAGCTCAGGTTGGTCGGCGAACAGGCGTTGATCTAGGTCGTTCTCGTCGTAGATCCGATCTCGATCGGGCCATGGTGTTCCGAACGGATTGAGTCCGGGGAGCTTCTTGCGGAGATACTTCTCGACTTGGTTGAGCTGGTAAGAACGGTGTGGACGGTCCGGCGGGCGATATCGGAAGAGATCGGGGTTGATCATCTGTAAGGCCTCCTGATACGTGGTGTCGTTTCTGTGTTGGGGCGGTGTCGTAAGATGCCAGTCGATGAGTTCCCTGTCGGCAGCGACGAAACTCTCCAAGAACTGATCCGCGAGGTGATTTCGAAACGGAAGGGCGGATTTGCACTTGATACCGAGCAACGCCATCGCGTTGTAGCGCGAATCAGAGCGATCGAACCCGCGCTTATAGTGGCGTTTGATCGTGTTCTCCAGGAACTCCTCGGAGGTGTCGGCCTCGATGTCGGGACAATCGACGAGCGGTCGATCACTGTCGGCATAGAAGCCGAACTTATCGGCGAAGAGTCCCACGATATCCGGATCGGGATCGAGCCGCGGTAATGGGAAATCACGGTCGATGACATCGAGATGAATGGTGTCGTGTGGAACGAACCGACCTCTGAGAAGAGTGTCGAGAAAGAGTCCGTGATAGATCGTATCGGCCGTGATCTCGTCCGAATGACCCCGATGATGGATGTGAATCGATTCACGGATTCCGTTGGTATACTGAACGATCTCCGGGGTAGCAGCGAGGTAGTTCTCGTCGACTAGCAACGTCTGGTGGCGCGCACCGTACTGACTCGCGACCTTGCGTGCGACCTTGACTTCGGGTGTCTGGGGCGTCCCAAGGGTATAACAGATGTCGACGTCGGAAAGTCCTGCAAGCAACACTCGAGAGTCGAAGCCAGCACTCATCAACATCCCCTTCGTACCGGGATAAACGGCACGACGCTTGATCGCCCGTTCGAGCCGGGTCGCGAGTTCCTTGGCGTGGTCGAACGCCCCTGGGTCGTAGACGAACCGCGAAAGCGGTTCGACGGAATCGGCGGTGAGACAGCTATCGAAACGGAGTCGCCTGATTTCCTCGATGGAGGTGGTTGCTCCGAAGGTCAACCCGAAGTGGATCAGTTCACAGAGACCGCGACAGTCGAGCGTCGGTGAGGATATCGTTCGAGTCAGCGCGGCCGTATCCGTACCGAAATATCGTCCCGTGCCAGTGTCGACGTAAAAGCACTCCCAGGAATGGATCGGATCGTTGACAACGAGTGCCTCACCGTCGTGTTCGAGGGCGACGAGATACGAGCCATTCAGTTGATCGAAAGCGTCGTCTCCCACCTCGGCATATCGATCGAGCAGCCAGGCCGCGGTCGATCCCTCGACGTCCCGCGGGGAAAACGCCTCCCCCCAGACCACACACCACCCTTCCGGGGTACGATGCACGCTGGTCCGACCGGGAGCACCGAGGTTGGGATCGCGGACGCCGACGGTAATCGACGCGGAGCCGATGAGTTGATCGAATTCGGCCGGTGATCGGATCTGTGTGAACTGCTCGCGGTCACCGAACACCCCGAACAACTCCGTCCTCATGTGGAAGTACCTACAGAGAGGACGACGATGTATCTTGCCGTTTGTACCTTCATTCGTAACGGACCATCGGTACCGACGGATCCCGGGACCAGGGAGAGTTTATTCGACGGTGACGCTTTTCGCGAGATTGCGTGGTTTGTCGATCGGTCGACCAAGCAACCGTGCCGTGTAATAGGAGACGAACTGGAGCTGGACGTTTGCGAGCAGGCCGCTGAGATCCGGATGCGTGTCGGGAATCACCAACACGTCATCGGCGAACTCCGCGGTTCGCTCGCTGGCGGTGACCGCAATGATCTCCGCACCGCGCGCCTGTGCTTCCTTGGCGTTGGTATGTGTCTTCTCGTCGTGTACACCATCGAACAGCGCGAAAACCGGGGTTCCCGGCGTCACTAGTGCGAGTGGACCGTGTTTGAGTTCACCCGATGCGAACCCTTCGGCGTGTTCATACGTGATCTCTTTGAACTTCAGCGCCCCTTCGAGGGCGACGGGATGTTGGAGGCCGTGCCCAATGAAGAAGTACGCTCCACGGTCGTCATACTTCGCACTGAGCGCCTCGGCTCGTGAGGTACGGATCACTTCCTCGATCTGGTTCGGAAGCACCGAGAGTGCCTCGAGGAACGAACCGAGATCCTCACGCGGCGTTGCCCCTTCGATGTCCTCCCTGAGGCGTTCGGAAAGAAGTGCCAGCATGACGACCTGCGAGGAGAACGTCTTGGTAGCAGCGACGCCGATCTCGGGTCCGGCTCGGATGTACAACACGTCTTGTGCTTCACGGGCGATGGTCGAGCCGACGACGTTCGTCAGTGCAAGCGTACGGGCACCGGCCTCGCGAGCAGCTCTAAGCGCTCCGAGTGTATCCGCGGTCTCGCCGCTCTGTGTGACGGCGATGACGAGCGTTCCCTCGGGGTCCGGAACCCGACCGGTGAACTCGCTGGCTCGGGAGGTGCGAACGCGAACGTTCGATTCCTCAAGGAGGCGCGCTCCGTAAAGCGCCGCATGATAGGAGGTACCACAGGCGACGAAATGAACCTCGATGACGTCCTCGAAACAACCCGCGGGGAGCCCGTCGAGGTGGACGGCCGGCTCGTCAGGGTCGATACGCCCTCGAATCGTGTTCGAGAGGGATTCGGGCTGGCTTTCGATCTCCTTGAGCATGTAGTGATCGTACCCGCCCTTGCCGGTTTCTTCGGGATCCCAATCGACGGTGTCGATCTCACGAGCGATCGGTTCGCCCTCGAGGTCAGTGATCGAGAGCGATCCCCGTTCGATCGTAACGACGTCACCGTCCTCGAGATAGATCACTTCGTCGGTGAACTCGAGGAACGCGGGGACGTCGCTCGCGAGGTAGTATGCGTCGTCGTGCAAACCGACGACGAGCGGAGAGCCCTGTCTGGCTGCTCGAACAGTGTCTTCACCCTCGACCATCAACGCGATGGCGTAGCTCCCTTCGAGACGAGAAACGGCTTCCTTGAACGCCCCGTCGTTATCGAAACCGTTGTCGAGGTAATGTTCGACCAGATGCGGGATGACCTCGGTATCGGTATCGCTCTCGAACTGGTATCCGAGTTCTTCGAGCTCCGTTCGAAGCGCTTCGTAGTTGGAGATGACACCGTTGTGAACGACTGCAACGTCGCCCGACGTACTCGTATGGGGGTGGGCGTTCTCGTCGGTCGGCGGACCGTGAGTGCTCCAGCGGGTATGACCGATCCCAGTGATTCCATGGGGAAGTTCCTCGAGGAACCCATCGGTTAGGTCGCTGATCTTGCCGGCCTGCTTTCGAACGACCATATCGGTACCGTTCTGTACCGCGAGTCCCGCGGAGTCGTATCCGCGATATTCGAGGTTTTTGAGCCCAGTCAACACCGTGTTGACGGCGTCATCGGAACCGACACAGGCTATGATGCCACACATGTCAGTTCACCCCATGAATCGAAGGGGTCTGGGGTCGATACGTTTCGGAATGTGGGTCCTGAAATATCATGGTTGGAGGGTCTTACACTGCGGGGGAAATCATCGAACTTCTGTCCAATAAAACCGTTCTCCTATCCATTACTATACGCAGACTAAAACACTACCGGATCGTGCTGATAAGACGGTTCGTCGATAAACAGGTTAGTCACGAAACCAGATGCTGCCGGCTACAGCAGCGGAGAACGCAGTGGATGATGGTTTAGTGGACCAGTAAACGAAGGTACATGAGTGGGTCGTTACACAGGCCGTCCGAAGACGTCCGATCGAGACGTCGTCAAAATCGTCCCGATCGTCAGCGAAAACGTCTGCGGGCCGAAACGTACTAAAACCCCCACGTTCGCATAACGCGTTCCGCCAGTCAGGTACTCATCCGATTCGGAACCGATTCACGTAGGAACAGGTGGGCAGCCGATCGGTCGAAGCAGTACTACCGGTCATATGGCCCGTCTATGGCGGTTACTCATCCGATCCGCCGCCCGAGGCGTATAGTCCATCCATCTCCCCGAGGAAGATTATGTTCTCTCTACCAACGGTCAATTTGGTGATTTCCTCGTTCGCTTCCATCGCGGACAGGAGGCGGCTGACTTTCGCCTTTGACCAATCGGTAGCGCCGACGATCTGGGACTGTTTCATCCGTCCATCGTTTGATGCCAGCAAACGAATGATCCGCTCCTCATCCGTCAGTGATGGACCGTCATCGAACGCCCGGGTCGATAGTTCGGGTCTGTCGTTTTGTGACGTTGACACTGGTACCCGCGAGCGGGGCTTAGAGGCTCCCGACGGTTCGTCAGAGGTCCGTGCCCGTGTTAACGTCATCCCCGCCAACATACCCCCTGCCAGTCCAACCAAGAGAGCGATCATACAGTCGATGCCAGGAGTTATTTGCAGGAGGGTCATTCCGCCTCCGATCCCGATATACGAATGACTGTTGGGTGGTCCACCGAGTGCGTTGGCGGATCCGTAAGGTCGGCCGTTTTCCATGAACCGACTGTCATCCGAAGAGACGAGCGTAGAGACGATCGGAATCATCTTATCAGATGACGTCAGTTGTCGGATGAGCCCATCAATCCCAACGTCGTAACGGCATATAGTGTGATAATCAACGCCGCTAAACCGAGACTGCCAACGGACGCGGAACCGAGCCATGCGATCGTTAGAAGGGCGATGCTGATGACGGTCGCTCCACCATAATATCGCGACCATCTCTCGTTCTCGGAATCCGCCGAGGTATCGTCGGACGTGCGGAGATAGCGAGTCACTTGATCCGCCAGCGATGTTCGCTCAACGACCCCTCGGCTCCGGTTGTAGGTGATGAGGTCGAAGTCGGCGAGCTTGGGGAGATGGGATTGGTATAAAGCAATATACACCCGCTGACGCTGATCGGACGTGAGCTGTTGAACGGTCGTATCGTGTTCCCACGCGGCGACCTGTTCAGCGATATCACGCATGTCTACAGCGCCATCCGTATCGGAAAGGTACTGTAACACGCGGCGACGACGCTCGTTTTGGAGAATATGAAACGTGTCGTCCTTCGAGAGAGAGTGTTCAGGGGAAGCAACCTCCGAGGTAGTGGCGTCGGCCGAAGAGGTTTGCTCCGCATTGACGGTCGACATCATTTCGTCGGTTTTACTATATCATTCGACGTATAATAAACCGTCTGTTGTTCCACGTAGTTTTAGATCGTTCCAGATCGTTCCACCCGATCACGGGCCAGGAGAATGATAATATATCCGATGCAATAAGGCACCCTCAAAAATGGAAACGTGATGCGGAAAGAGCGCGTATAGCAGCTTCAGCTGGCTGAATACGATCGTTTGGGACGTATCCTCCTAAGAAATGACTGTTTAAGTATGTTATAAGAGCACCGGTTCCGATGGAGGGGCACGTCGAAGTAAATCATATAGAATCGTGGAGTTCGAGTGTGGTTGTGTATAGCGTAAGGAGTCGATCCCCCATCGCATCGAGACCTAATTCATCGATAACGGTCCGCCCATCCGACTCGACATCGGCTTTGAGCACGGATTCGAGTGCACGAACGAGCGCATCGGGCGTTCGTTCGATGTAACAGTTCGAAACGTCCCGAAGGAGTTCACAGACGAAGCCGACGTCGGTCGAGACGACCGGAAGATTGCACGCAGCGGCTTCCTTGACGACCATTGGACCACTCTCGCGTTCGGATGTGACGAGCAAGGCGTCACTGGCGTTCATGACGTACGGCATCTCCTCGTACGCGAGTCCTGAAACCGTACGTAGCTCCGCAGCAACCGAAGCACTATCCACGACTTCCTCGGCCAACGAATAGTTTTTCACCGGTCGTTCCGGATCGTAGGGAAAGAGGATGATCCGGGCGTCCGTGTCCCAGCCCAAGTACTCGCGTGCTTTCGATCGCTCCATGGGGCGAAACAGATCGGTATCCACGCCGAAGGGGATCACGGTATGAGGGGCGTGGAGTTCGTCTGATACGGCTTTCGAGGGTGCGATCACCGCGTCACTGTGACGTGCGGCGAATCGAGTGATCCGATCCAAGCGCCTCGAGTAGCCCATCACCTCCGACCCCCAAATCGAAAGCACTATCGGGCGGATGGGCTGTGCGAGCGCGAACGGCCCGATCAAACCGTAGTTGGCGTGAACGAGGTCGTACTTCCCGGACATCGCTTCCTGGAGTACTCGACGGTAAAACCGGGCGAACTCACCCACTCCCCGGCCGTTCTCGGGTCGAGGGACCTCGATAATAGTCGATCGCACCCCCCGTTCCTCGAGCACGCGGACCTGTTGGTCGAAGAACGACCGCGGCGTCGTTACCAACTGCAGAACGTTAATGGGTTTCATCGCCGGTGAGTGCCGTACGGATCACGTTCGTCGTATCGATCTTCTCATCGAGCAGTCGCTCGCGAGCGGATTGCCAATCGGTGTCTTCTGCATTCGAGAGGATCGATTCCGCAGCATCCAGCGCCATCACGTGTCGGTACGCGCCCTGGCAGTTGTACAGGAGACCGTATCTCGCTTCGAGTTCGTCGGTATACCCCATTCGAAGAGTGTTGACGTAGACCGCAGGAGTCCCGAGAACGGCGCTCTCTGCGGCCATTGTCGCCCCTTCACCCAGGAAGAGAGCGGCGCTCGAGAGCAGGTCGTGCATTCGGTGAGGAGCTATGTCGACCCGTCGATCGTGGAGACGTCGAGGAAGGTCACCCTCGGCAGTAATGAGCACCGTCGTACCCGTGGCCTCGAGACGATCGACAACGTCTCCGACATCGTCTATCCCACCCGCACCGGCGTCGTGAGAAGCGTCCCACGAGACGAGGCGAAGAACGGCGTACTCCTCGTCGGGTTCGAGGCCGACGTCATCACGGATCGTCTCGTCGGGAGAGAACCGATCGGGATGAAGGTAGGCGAGCTCGTGATAGCCGGGATACCGGATCTGTTTCGGACCGAAGTCGGCATGGAAACACTCGGGCGTCCAGATCTCGTCAGCGAACGGTGCCATCAGCTTGTTCGTGAGCGCTGCGTGCTCGGTGTCGGTGAAGACGACGCTTTTCGCCCCGGTCACGCGTGCGACGTGGGCTACGGCCGAGCCGCCGATCGCCGTCATCACGTCGGGTTCGAACGCACGGGCGTGGCGCAGCATCTTCGCCTCGTAAAGCGCCTGGGAGGCGATCAAACGGAGACCGGATGCCGAGCGCCCGAGCACGCGATACTCGAAGCCATACGCGTCGAGCAGATCTGTCGCCACCTCCGAGTCACGGACGACGATCGATATCTCGTAGTCGTCCTCGAGCTCGCGGATCGCGTGCTTGTAGAAGTGGACGTGCGCCGGATGCTGAATGGCGACGCAGATCCGATCGCGATCAGAGCTTGCGGTAGGCATAACCAGCCTCCCGGGCCTCGTCCTCGTCCAGTACGCCCTTTACGTCGACGAGCACCGGATCCTCCGTGAGTTGCTCCGTTGCAGTTTCGAGATCGAAGTCCTCGAGGATCGTATCGTGTGGCGTCGCCAGCACGATCCCGTCAGCACCCTCGAAGTCCAGTTCCGAAAGGGGATCGATGCCGAACGACTCGCGGATCTGATCGTCGGGAGCGAGCGGATCGTACCCGTCACACTCGATGCCGTACTCGGCCAGCGTCGTGATGACGCCACCGATCTCCGAAGTCCGAAGGTCGCCGACGTTCGGTTTGTAAGCCAGTCCCAGAACGACCAATCGACTGTCTCGAAGCACCTTGCCGGACTCGTTGAGCGCCTTCAGAGTGAGTTCGGCGGTGTGTTTTGGCATGTACTCGTTGACTTCCCTGGCCTGCAGGATGAGCTTCGGCGAGTAGCCCGCACGCTCCGATCCATGCACCAGAAACAGGGGATCGACGGGGATGCAGTGACCGCCGACGAGACCGGGCTCGTAGGGATGGAAGTTCCACTTCGAGGCCGCAGCGTCGATCACTTCCTGAGTATCGAGGTCCATGTGATCGCAGATCAGCGCGAGTTCGTTGACGACCGCGATGTTGACGTCGCGCTGGACGTTTTCGAGCACCTTTGCGGCCTCGGCGGCCTCGATGGTGGGTGCATGATAGAGACCGGCATCGACGATCCGGCCGTAGAGGGCGGCGAGGTCCTCAAGCGTCTGGTCGCTGTCACCGCTGACGATCTTCACGACCTCGCGGAGGCTCTTATCGGTACCCGGCGAGAGTCGTTCGGGCGAGTAACCGACGTTGAACTCCTCGCGCTGTGTGAGCCCGGAAGCCTCCTCGATGGCGGGGCCAAGCAGATCGCGGGTCACACCGGGATAGACGGTCGATTCGAGTACGACCGTCGCGCCCGCCGAGAGGTGCTCGCCGACGGTTCGACCCGCACTCTCGACGAAATCGAGGTTCGGGTTCTTCATGCTGTCGACCGGCGTCGGCACCGTGATGATGACGAAATCGGCACGTTCGATCGGGGTCGGATCGGTGGTGAACTCGATCCTGCTGTTCGAGACGGCGTCATCGCCGATCTCTCCGGTAGGATCGCGTCCCTCCGATAACCCCGTCACTTTCGCCTCATCGACGTCGTAGCCGATCACATCGAGCCCCTCCTCATCGAAGGCGCTCGCCAGTGGCAGACCGACGTATCCGAGGCCGACTATACAAACCGTGTTTTCGGTGGATTCAGGCATTGATACCGATTCCTCTGTAATAGATTCCGTCTTCGTTTTCCAGCTCCGAAAGCGCCTGACGGCCGTCGACGACCACCAGCGGGTCGTCTGCCGCCAACGCGGAAACGTCGAGGTCCTCGAACGCTTCCTGGGCAGTTACCAATACGATCGCGTCGTAGATTCGCTCGCGTACGGCGTCAAGCGAAACGACCTCCGCACCCGCGTTCTCGAACGGCTCGTGAGTATCGGTGATCGGATCGACCGCGGTGACGTCCGCTCCCGCGCTCGCGAGACGCTCGATAACGCCCATCGCGGGCGTTGCACGTAGTTCGTCGACTCCTGCACGGTAGGTGAGTCCGAGGACGAGCACGTCGCTATCCTCGCTTTCCTTGCCGTGTTTCGTCAATCCCGAGAGGGCGAGTTCCGCCGTGTACGTCGGCATGGCATCGTTGATCTCCCGAGAAAGCTCCATCAGCCGCGAGTCGGCCTCGAACTGTTGGATCAGGAAGTGCGGGTAGTAGGGAATACAGTGGCCCCCGACGCCCGCACCCGGGATGTGGAGGTCACAGAACGGCTGGGTGTTCGCCGCCTCGATTGCCTCCAGCACGCTGATCTCGAGCTCCTCGGCGTGTTTGGTGAGTTCGTTCGCGAGCGCGATGTTGACGTCGCGATACACCCCCTCGAACACCTTGACCGCCTCCGCGGTCGTCGCATCTGCGACCGGGATGATCTTCTTTGAGTTGATCTCGCCGTAGATCAATTCGGCCACCCGCGTGCTCTCGTCGTCGACCCCGCCGACGATCTTGGGGTATGCCCCGCGGATGTCTTCGAGGGCGCGTCCGCTTGCAGTCCGCTCGGGGCAGAACGCGACGCCGAACTCCTCCGGGTCGAGCCCGCTCTCCTCGGCGAGTACCGGCGCGACGACGTCTCGGCAGGTCCGTGGCGGGACCGTCGACTCGAGGACGACCTGATCGCCCGCGGAAAGTCCCGAGGCGATGTCTGCCAGGACCGATTCAACCACTGAGAGATCGGGCTTGCTGTTCTCGTCGACCAGCGTCGGGACGATCACCACGTGGACTCGTGCCTCGCTTGCGGCCGCAGCGCCATCGGTCGTCGCCGAGAACGCTCCCCGATCGACGACCTCGTTCACGAGGACGGAGAGGCCGGGTTCGCCGACGATGTGGTTCTCGCCTCGATTGACGCCCTCGACCACGTCGGGGTCGACATCGACGCCGGTGACGTTGCCGCTCACGTCGGCGTAGACCGAAGCCAGTGGCAATCCCATCTTGCCGAGGCCGTAGACTGCAACGGGGACGTCGCCGCCGGTCAGGGCGGCGCGTTGGTCGTCGGTCGATGCGTCGGAGCCGTAGAGCGCCGTAGCGCCCTTGGGTACGCTGTCACTCATGAAGTAGGTTCTCTCCCGATAGAGTGTCGGGAAGGTCGCGGTGTCGTGCCGGGGTGCCGAGCGCAAGGGTATGTGGCGGAACGTCCTCGGTAACCGTCGCACCCGCAGCAACGAACGACCCCGCGCCGATGCGAACGCCGGGCAGGATCGTCGCGTTCGCGCCGATCGAGACCCCGTCTTCGAGGATCGGGCCCACGAGGTTCGCGTCCTGCCGGACCGGATATGGGTCGTTCGTCATCACCGCACGCGGGCCGACGAAGACGTTCGAGCCGATCGTCGTGTCGGTCGGAACGTAAACGCCCGTCTGGAGGCTGACGTTCGAGCCGATCTCGGTAGTGCCATCGATCACGGTGTCGGTACCGACGATCACGTTGTCGCCGATCGTCGTTTCCTCGCGTACGAGCGCGTTGTGACCGGTGACGAAGTCATCGCCGATCTCGACGTCCGCGTAGACGATCGTACCCTTGCGAATGCGTGCCCGATCGCCGATGACCGCGGGATCGGCCGACTCCTCATGGAGGTAGCCGATCGAGTCGGGGTCGTCGATGACACAGTCGTCGCCGAACCGGACGCGCGTCTCCGTCATCAAGCGGCCTCCGTCTGTCGTGGTGAGGTGGTGAGCATTGGAGTCATCGTTTCGTTCGCGTGCTGGCTATAGGAGACTGTCGCTCCCAGAGGTATTTAATATTAAACACGTAAACCACGTCAGGCGGTATCAGTCGGTGCGGATCGTCCGCAGGCGGCGAGCCGATCGATCTCCCGGGCGAGCGAGAGTGCACGGATCCCGTCCTCGCCGGTCACCACGGGTTCGGATCCGGTACGGGCGGCCTCCGCGAACGCCGAGAGTTCGTTTTTCAGGGGTTCGCGGCGTTCGACGAGTACCTGCTCGACGATGTTCTCGTGGCGGTAGCGAAAGCCTTCCTCCTTGACGTACTCCGGCAGCGACTGGCGCGTGATCTCGATCGACTGATCGATGTAGTCGACGATCACACGGCATTTCTCAGCGGTGATCGTCAGCTCGCGGACCTTCTGTTGTGTAACTCGGCTCGCCGTGAGTTGGCCGATCCGCCCAGAGGGGGTTTGGATCGTCGCAGTGGCGTAGTCCGACCCACGGGTTCCCGCCGCGTAGACGTCCTCAGCCTCTTCCCCGAGGATCGACAGCAGGATGTCGATGTCGTGAATCATCAGGTCCATCACGGCGGTGTCCTCGATATCCCGATCGACCGGCGGACCGAGCCGGCGGGCCTCCATGGCGATGATATTCAGATCGTCGAGTAGGTCCATCAGCGTCCTCATCGCCGGGTTGAACCGTTCGATGTGGCCGACCTGCAGGACGACGTCGCGCTCGTCGGCGAGTTCGATCAGTGTCCGGCCGTCCTCCAGGTTCTCGACGAACGGCTTCTCCACGAGGACGTTGACGCCAGCCTCGATGCACTCGCGTGCGGTATCGTAGTGGAACTGGGTCGGCACGGCGATCGAAACGACGTCGACGCTATTGAGCAGATCGTCAAGCTCCATAGCCGTCGATCCGAAGGCTTCTGCGACCGATCGAGCCTGCTCCGTGTCCACGTCGTGAAGGCCGATGAGCTGGGTCTCGGGAAGTTCGCGGTACACCCGGGCATGGTTCTGACCCATGCTACCGACGCCGATAACGCCGGCACGGACCAGCGGTTGCTCAGACATGGTTCATCCCAGTGTTCGAAATTGTATTAACGATCCGATCGACATCGTCGGGGGTGACGTTCGGATGGACCGGCAGCGAGAGGACCGTTTCGGTTGCATGCGTCGCGTTCGGAGTGTCTGCCTCGTACCCCTGGTAGGCCTCGAGTTCGTAGATACAGGTCGGATAGTAGATCTTGCTATCGATGTCCTGTTCGTCGAGGACGTCCTGAAGTTCGGCGCGATCGTCCGTTCGGACCGTATACTGGTGATAGGCGTGGGTTCGACCCTCGGGTACCGTCGGCGTCTCGACCGCCGTTTCTGCGAGTCCCTCGGTAAGCCGTTTGGCGTTCTCCTGGCGAGTCTCGGTGAACTCGGGGAGACGTTCGAGTTGGACGCGGCCAAGTGCTGCGGCGATGTTCGTCAACCGGAGGTTGTGCCCGACCTCGGTGTGGGCGTACTGGGCGCTTCCGTCGCGTCCGTGGTTGATGAACTGCCTGACGCCCGCAGCGATCTCGGGATCGTTCGTCGTCACCATTCCGCCCTCACCGGTGGTCATGTTCTTGGTCGGGTAGAACGAGAAGCAACCGACGTCGCCGATCGAGCCCACGGGCTGGCCGTCGACGGTCGCGCCGTGGGCCTGAGCGGCGTCCTCGATCAGCGCGACGTCGTACTCCTCTTTGAGCTCGACGAACCGTCGCATGTCCGCCGGCAGGCCGTAGAGGTGAACGGGCATGATCGCGGCGACGTCGTCGCGCTCGCGGAGGATCGATTCGACGGCATCGGGATCGAGGTCGTAGGTCTCGGGGTCGACGTCGGCGAAGACCGGCTCGCCCCCGGCCAGCCGGATCGAGTTCGCGGTGGCGACGAAGGAGAACGGCGTCGTGATCACCGCGCTACCCTCAACGTCGAGCGCCTCGCAGGCGGCGTGGAGGGCGGCGGTGCCGTTCGCGGTCGCAACGCCCTGTTCGGCGCCACAGAACTCGGCGAACTCGTTCTCGAACGCCGTGACGACGTCGCCGCTCGCGATGTAACCCGAATTGAGGACGTCAGCGACGGCTTCCTGTTCGCGCTCGCCGATGTCGGGGTTCGCGATCGGGATCATCGATGGCCTCCGAAGATCGGGCTCTCGGCGATGGTGATGCGGGACGACGGAGGGAGTGGCGTGCGGTCGTGCCCCGTCTGCGACCTCGTGTCCGCGTCGGTGGGGTGATGTGATGTCCGTTGCATGATGGGATCAAAACAGGCCAAGCCTGCGGTCACTTCATCTCAAGCAATTCAGCGCCTTGGTTATAAACGTATTAACTTGCGATAGGTAGTGATGAACGGGGCGGAATCGTGGGACGGCACGGCGTTCGTGTCGGATGGACGACGTTCGGGTGACAATCGCACGGGCGGCTTGAACGGTCGGGGGGTTTTTCAGGATACCCCACGTAGCCGGGGGAAATGAGAACCCACCAATGGACGGGGGATCTCCTCGCCTCCCTCCTCTTCAGCGTGCTTGCGGCCGCGGGTATCCTAGTGGCGGACATCACCGTTTCGCCGATTCGCGTCGCGCTCGCCCTTCCGCTCGTGCTGTTGTTGCCCGGGTATGCGTTCATCAGTTCCCTCTTTCCGGAAGCCCCGACCGATGACGGGAGCGGCTTCGGGACCCTAGAACGGGTCGTGTTGGCCGTCGCATTGAGCCTCGCGTTCGTTTCGATGATCGCCTACGGGGCGAACTTCACGCCTTATGGGATCACTGTCGCCCCGATCACCGTCGCCATCGTCGCGTGGACGGTGCTGTTTTCGTTGATCGGCCTGCTCCGACGCGCCAGAGTCGCCCCCGAGAACCGATACAGGCTCGGCGGTGTCGCTCTCGACGCCGTTCCCGGGCTCTTCACCGTCCAGCGGCGCCGGGCAGGCGAGAGTAGGGGCCCGTTCGAACCGGAAAGCGAGGGCCATCGGCTGTTGAACGTCTTTCTCGTCTTCAGCCTCCTCGTACTGCT
The DNA here is from genome assembly GCA_964454105.1 of uncultured Halobacteriales archaeon. GTDB lineage: Archaea > Halobacteriota > Halobacteria > Halobacteriales > Halalkalicoccaceae > Halalkalicoccus. Next base: position 18,534 of record CAYVQH010000017.1, read on the forward strand.
CGCGGGCGGAGGTTACATGGCTCTCGCAGCACCCTCGCTCCCCGACGAGCAGCCACACACGGAGTTCTACCTGCTCTCGGAGAACGGCGAGGGGAATCTGACTTCGACGGATCTGCCGACGGACCTCTCGTCCGGTGAGACCGCGCCCATCACCGTCGCGATCGAGAACCACGAGGGTGAGACCGAAACGTACACCACGGTCGTCTATCAACAGGAGGTGTCGTTGAGCGACGACGGTCAAACGGTCGAGAGCGTCAACGGAGCGGAGGAACTCGATCGGTTCGAGACCACCGTCGACGACGGTGAGACCGAACAGGTGGCCTACGACGCGGGTCCGACGACGGACGGCGACGTCTACCTCTGGTTCCTCCTCTATCACGGTGACGTGCCCGAGGATCCCTCACCGGAGAACGCGGACGAGACCACTCGGCTCGCGTTCACAGGATGAGCGTGACGGTCGTTTGACCGTCACCGAACGTTGGACGCCACCATTTCGTGCTTCGAGGGTACGGTCCACCGAGTCACGATACGGCCCGCAAAGCGGACACGATCCGTGGTCGGTCTCCGCCCTATCGGAGGGCGCCCGTCGACGCGACCTCGGCGTACAGCGAGCGAAGCGAGCCGATCACCGTTTCGGGCGCGAAGCGATCGAGCTGCTCGGGAATCGCCCGTCGGTAGTCCACGTAATCGTCACAGAGCGTGTCGAAGGCGTCGGCGAGTGAGTTCGGATCGCCTGGCTCAAAGAGCGTTCCCGCGGGACCGACGATGTAGTCCATGCTCCCGACGTCGGCGCTCACGATCGGCGTATGGGTCGCAAGCGCTTCGAGCATGACCCGACCGAACGGCTCGTCGATGACGCCCGGATAGACGAACACGTCCGAGGAACGGTACAGGTCGGGTAACGTGTCGTGGTCGACGTAGCCGAGCCACGTTATCGAATCGCTGACCTCGAGGGCGGACGCGAGCTCCCTGAGCTTGTGTTCGAGCGGGCCACGACCGGCGATCCGCAACTCGACGTCGCGACCGTTCCGACGGAGCACCGCGAGCGCCCGAACGAGCGTCTCGACACCCTTGATGTCCTGGAGTGCACCGACGTAGAGTGCCGAGATCGGCTCCTCGAGCTCGATCGATCCGTCTTCGCGGGGGCGATGGAACTCGTCGTCGTAGAAGTGCGGGACGACCGTGATGGCATCCCTCGAGAACCCGAGGTCGGAGAAGTCGTCCCGGAGATGCGGTGAGAGGGCGTGATAAGCCGTGATCTCGTCGGCGTGTTCCATCGAGGAGCGGACGAACGGAATCTGTCCCATCGAGACGTAGCCCTGCCTGAGTTCGGCCTCAATGCCCTGCCGGCGGTTGAACGCGGTTGCGGGCACGCAGCCCGCACACTTCACCGGACCGGGTCCCGAACACTTTCGCTCACCGTGATACATCATATCGGCCTTCGGACAGACGGGGAGGTAGGAGTTGAGGGTGACGAGCGTCGGAACGTCGAGGTCGGCGAGGACGGGGATGAACGCGGAGGAGTAGGAATGCACCAGATCGTGGTCTTCGAGGGCCGTGCTCTCCTCGCGAAGGGCGTCCATCTTCGTGAAGATCGGGTGTGGAAGCTTCGGGAGGCCGTCATGGAGGACGTACTCCACGCGGTCCCGTGCGGGCAGGGTCGCGTCGGCGGCATCCATCTGTGTCGAAACGTAGACCGTCAGATCGTGGTGGCGCGAGAGATGTTCGATGTAGATCGTTGAACTGTGGGTCGCGCCAGTGCCGTCGCTCCCCGGACACTCAGCCGGGACGAACGCAACGTCGAGGCGCTCAGACATCGTCCACACTCAAGTCGGTTCCATCGTTCATTCTCGTAGTTCTTTCCGAGTGGCGTACCTTATTATCAGTGTCGTAAGCTACCCGTCGGTTCGATCGAGCTCGACACAGAACACCGACCCCTCGGGTTCGTTGTCCTCAACCCATATTTCGCCGTCGTACCGGGTGACGAGCCGATCGACGAGCGAGAGACCGATCCCCATTCCCGAACTCGCCTCACCCTGCTCGCCCTCGGCGAAGATGCGTTCCTTGCGCCGGTCGGGAATGCCGGGACCGTTGTCGGCGACCCGGACGACGACCGTTTCCTCGTCGGGTTCGGCCGACAGCGTCACGACTGGAACGTCCTTGTCGTTGTAGAAGATGGCGTTGCTGATGAGGTTGCCGATGACCGATGAGAGCAGGTCGTTCGCGCACACTCGGAACCCCGCGACCTCACCCTTGATAGAGAGTTCGACGTCACGATAGAGTCCCTGTGCCTTCTCGACCTCGGTCGCGAGCACCTGTGAGAGGACGACGGGATGGAGATCGACTTCCTCGTCGTCCGTGACCGTCTCGACGATGTCACCGACGGTACGGGTGAGTTGGAGGATGTGATTGCTTGACTGGATGATCTCATCGACGGCGTCCTGACCTCGAGGTTCGACGTGTTCTGCGACCTCGTGGGCACGTCCGACGACGAGGCTGACGTCGTTTCTGATGTCGTGTCGGGTGAGCTGGTTGAGGATTGCCAGTTCGCGCGTACGCATTCTGAGTTCGCGTTCGGTCTTCTTTCGCTCGATCGCATATCGAATCGCCCGCACGAGCACTTCGGGGGTGACGTCGTCCTTCACGAGGTAGTCCTGTGCACCGTGTGAGACGGCCTCCATCCCGAGTTTTGCTTCGGGCATTCCAGTCAGGACGATCACGGGCACCGTGTCGGTCCTTGTGAGCACCCGTTCGAGGGTCTCGAGGCCGGTACTGTCGGGTAGGCGCAGGTCCAACAGGAGCACGTCGGGGTCGTCCTCCGAGAGCGAGTCGAGTCCCGTTTCAAGCGAGGACCGGTGGGTGAACTCGACCGGGGAGTCCCGCCGTTCGCGGAGCATCTCCTCGATGAGGCGGGCGTCGCCGCGGTTGTCCTCGATCAGAAGCACCGATTCGAACGCGGGGTCGGTACTCATGGCGTTACCCGTAGACTCATGCTCGGCGGCCGAATCGAGTCGGGACGATCGGCGGTCGAGCCGTACCGTTCGATGGCTCTGGAGTCCCTACCGGCGGCGTTCGTGTGGAGGTCGTACATTCGAGCGGCAGTATATTTCGAGTTATAGATAGTAAAAATATTGATATGGATTTCGAAGAGCGGTGTTCGATTCGCGGTATCGATCGTTCCCGTGCGGTCGTGTGTCAAAAATAGGGGAGCACGGAGCGCTGATACCGGCGTATCCGGCGCTGGGGGAGGGTCGATTGCGGGATCCAGCGGCGAATACGAGCGGCGTGATCGCTCGCACGAGGGGCCGACACTGTGTGGCAGATGGGGACACGCATACGAATCCGTTCTTCAAGCGTCATTGACGATCGTCCGGATCCGGTCGTCGTTGGCAGCCTCGGTCGGATCGTCGAGTTCGGATTCGAGCTCCTTGAGCCGCCGCTGAAGACGGTCGTACTCGTCGCTGGCATCGAGTTCGACCGTCGACTTCTCGGCACGCAGTAGCGACTCCTTCGCCGACAGCGACAAGTATTCCCGGAGAGGAGCGTCGTGCACGTCACGAGCGAGCACATCGGTGACCGTTTCGCGGACCTCCTCCCTGAAACCGGGTTTGGTGATGTACGCGTCGAACCCCATATCGACGATATCGAAGTCGGGTTCGACGGCCGAAAGCATCACTACGCCGCAATCGAGGTTCCACTCCCGAATACGGGCGAGGACGTCCTCGCCGGAAACGCCGGGCATCCGCCGATCCAGCAGGACGACGTCGATCGACTCGTCGAGTTGCCGAAACGCTTCATCACCATCGTATGCACGCTCGACGGTGTGGTCGGATTCGAGCCAACTGGCGTGCATGTTCACCAACCGCGGATCGTTGTCGACGATGAGAACCACCGGATCGGGATCCGGGTCGAGATGCTGATCGCCCCACGTAGCGAGCGCTTCGAGGGCGGATTGGAGTTCGCGACCGCGGTCCGTGAGTTCGTACTCGACCCGCAACGGCGACTCGTTCACCACCGTCCGATGTGCCAGCCCGTTTTCGGTGAGGTCCTCGAGGCTGTCCGTAAGGACCTTTGCCGAGATGCCTTCGATCTGTTCTTTGAGCGCGTTGAACCCCAGCGGCCCCTCTTCGAGGAGCCGCTGGATGATCACCGGATGCCACTTCTTCGAAATGAGATCGACGGTATCGACGACCCTCTGTGTTCGATCGGTATTGCCGTTCACCTTCTATCCTCTATGTACAATAATACCTCATCCGTAATTTATCATAGGATATCTAGTATAAATATGGTTATGCGGACGATAGGAAGCGCCAACAGCGGGGACGGATCAGCCGAAAAGCGAGCGAAGGAAGGCAACGATCCGGTCTAGGAGACCCATCGAGTCGTCGCTTTCTGCGCTCACGTTGCTCGGTTCGTTGTTGTTATCGTTCCTGTGTTGGGGGAGTGCTGGTTCGGGTGCGGCGACCACCCCGAAGCGCTCAAGCGCGTTCTGAACGGTGAGGACCTCGATGTTTCGTTCCCGGGCCTGTTGGAGGACGAAATCGATGCGCTCCGGAGGGAGGGTATCGTACTGGCTGTGTCCCGCGAGGATCCCCCAATCGGGTTCCTCAACGATCGAATCGAGGTAGTCCTCTATCTCCGCCTCGGTCATGTGATCGGTCTCCAGATACCGGCGCGAGAGATCGTAAGGGTCGGGTTCATAGACGGGATTGAGGCCGACGCCGTCCTTGCTTGGGGTCGCATTGTAGTACTCGGGAATGGCCTCGCTGACGTAGCCATCGTCCCGTTCGTACGGGTAGATGAAATCGGTGACCTGTCCCTCGCCGACGAACTGTTCGAGTTGGGCCTTGGAGTCCGCGAGGATCTCCTCGATGAACTCGTCCGTGTAGCGAACGCGGGTGGTGGGTGCAGCGGTGAAACCGGTGCCGATCGGTTCCCGGAGCTCGATGTACGAACCGGTCTCGTCCTCGCCGTTGCCCGCGACGACCGCTTCGGCCTCGTTGCCGTCCTCGTCGAAGACGACGATCGGATCGCCCTCGAATCGGCCGTGAAGGGTGGCGTCGGGGTAGATGCGGGAGTCCCCCGCCTCGATGTTCTCCACGATTGGAATCTCACCGAGAGCCCGGTGTCTGATCGTATGGGACATGACCTCCCAGCCGGCGTCGGACATCTCGAGGAGTTGGCCCGTGTTGAGCCAGTCCGCATCGGAGTTCAGCAGGCCGGGACAGGTCGCGACACAACCGGGCGCGTTGTATTGCTGATGGACCTGAAACATCTCGTAGTCCTCTACCGGACCGTCATCGTAGATGATCGAGAGATAACCCGCCGGTTCGTTCCCCTGTCCGTTCTGTGCAGTGGCGATACCGGAAGCGCCGATCGCGGCCGCTCCCGCGCCGACGGCTCGCATGAACGATCGGCGGTTCGGTTGGAATCCAGTCGAATGCGTCATCGCTTCTACTATCCGGACCTCGGCCTTTATTTATACATCGAATAAATCCCGATGGAGGAGCGCGACTACGGCAGTGACGAGGCGGTGGTAGACCGTCGTAGCCCCCGATCACCGATCCCGCGTCCGGGGCGGTTCGATCCCTACCGGTGGGGGTTATAAGCGCGTCGTTTCTAATATTCGCGGAAAGTGATACTAGAACATTCAACGAATACCGACCGATCGACGTTCAAGCCAACGGTGCGATAGAAATACGCTACCCCGTCAGCGGGGCCGATCCAACCCGTGATACATCGTCCCAAATATCGTTTTCGATTGGTTACTCATCAGGCATACTTTCAGCGTTCCGAAACTATTACACCCCCGGATCGAAGTCATGCGAGCGGAATGCGAGATCACGACCACCAAGAGTGCAGTTCCGTTAGCAGACGCGGATATCTCGGTGCCATCGGCGGACTCATGGCGACACCGCTTCTCGGATCACTTGCAAGCGCGGCAGACGAATCGGAATACTCGAACGTCGTCGACATCGTCGAAGCAGGGGCGGACGACTCCGGCGACAGCTCGATCACTTCCACGCTCGAAGAGGTCGCCGACGACGACACGCTCGTACGGTTCCCATCGGGCGAGTATCTGGTCGACG
>CAYVQH010000018.1:0-22355 GCA_964454105.1 uncultured Halobacteriales archaeon
GCCGTCGCGGGTCAGGAGGTACTCGCCGGGCTCGAGGGCCATGTCGAGGTCGATCTCGTTGACGCCCGAATCGACGCTGATGTCGCGTTCGTGGACCGGTTCGAACCGGTCGCCACCGTCGTACTCACCGACGACCGCGGTGAAGGTGCCCGACTCGTCGGCGTCGACCGTCGCCGTACCGAGGTGGATCGCCTTCTCGGTCTCGAAGTGGATGCCCCAGTGGGAGGCACTGTGCTGTGTGCCTCGCACCGGCGCGCCGATACGGCGGGCGGGGAATTCGAGGGCGTCGGCGGCGTCCTCGAGCCTGCCGAGAACCTCGTCGAACGCCCGCAGGTCGACGCTGCCGTCGCTCGTCTGCTCTATCTCCGTGACGGCCTCGGCGTCGGTCGCCTGCACGCCGGTCGACGCACCGGCGACGCCGGCCGCACCCAGCGTGCTCATAAACGTCCGTCGTGTCCAATCGCTGTTCAGTTCTGCCTCGTCCGCGGGTTGCTGTCGTGGCATGTTTTCCACATGGTTATGAAAAATACAATAGCATATAAGTCTAAGATAACTTATGAATAACTGGAGGGATTACCGGTCGGTAAGTGCCCTCTCACAGCCAGCCCCGCCGCGTGAGCGCCAGGAGAACGCCGTAGCCGACCGCACCGAGGGCGAAGATCACGATCGGGATCAGGAACGGCCCCAGAAGGTCGACGAGCCAAAGCGAGTTCATGCCGGTCGTTCGGAGGCGAGCGCCCTAACGGTGCTGATCGACGGCGTGGCACGGAGGTGACGGAGTAATATACCCGCCGTCGCCAACACCGCCCATGTACAAGACGGGTCACATCGGCGCGGCGTTGCTGGTGTACTCGCCGATCGGTTTCCTGCTTCTAGCGGCGGGGATCGACGAACTCGCGGTGCTCGGCGGGGTTGGCATGGTCGCGCTCGCGTCGCTCCCTGACTGCGACCACCGGTTGCCGCTGATCGCCCATCGCGGTCCCACCCACTCGGTCGTCTTCGCGCTCGCGACCGGCGGCCTGCTCGGGGCCGCCGGGTTCGCCTTCGGCGGCCTGTTCACTGGCGTTTCCGCCGCCACCATGGGGCTGTTCTCGTTCGGGATCGGCACGCTTGCGGTGCTCTCGCATCTGGCCGCCGACTGCATCACCCCGATGGGGATCCGCCCGCTGTGGCCGCTGTCCCGGTGGCACTACTCGGCGAACCTCGTCCCCGCAAGGAGCCCGATCGCCAACTACCTGCTTCTCGCCGTCGGAATCGCCGCGGCGACCGCCGTGTTGGCCGCCGTCGCAAGCCTCTAGAGGAGCGAATCGATCCCCGCGATCGAATCGAGGACGTGATCGGGCTCGATTCCCGACTCGGCGAGCGCCCGTTCGTCGGTGACGCCCGTCCGCACCAGCACGGTCGTCATGCCGGTGCGATCGCCCATCGCGATGTCGGTGTCGAGGCGGTCACCGACGATCAGACAGTCCTCGGCCGGGACCCCGAGGGTACGTTCGACCGTCTCGACCGCGCTCGGTGCGGGCTTGCCCATCATCGCGTCAGGCTCGCGGGCGACCCCCACGATGGCGTTGATGATCGCGCCCGATCCCGGCACCTGGCGATCCTCGGTGGGGATCGTCCGGTCGGGATCGGTACCGACGAACCGAACCTCGGGGTCCGAGAGGGCCCACATCGCGCGGGTCAGGTCGTCGTAGGTGAACCCTCGGTCGATCGAGGCGACCAGCACGTCCGCGTGCTCGTGATCGTCCGTGAGTTCGAGCCCCGCCTGGCGGAGCTGTTTGCGGAGGCCGTCAGCGCCGACGACGAACAGGGAGTGCGAACCGTGTTCGCGTGCGAGGTAGTCGGCAGTGATCGTTCCGGCGGTGATCAGTTCGGCGGGATCGAGCGAAAAGCCGTGGCCCGCGAGCCGTTCGGCGTAGGTCTCGCGGGCTTGGATCGGGTTGTTCGAGACGAACGCCGGCCGGAGACCGGCCTCGCGGAGACGAGCCACGGCATCGACCGCTCCCGGGATCGGCTCGCTACCCCGGATCAGCGTGCCGTCGACGTCGAGGACGACTCCCTCGTGGTTCATTCGGCGGCCGGCGGGTCGTTCCACGGCGCGCTCTCGGGGTCGATCAGGCGCTCGCGGTCGTCGAGGTCGTTTATCTTCGCCATGTCGGCCTCGGTGAGGTCGTCGGCCAGATCGAGCGCGCGGTAGTTCTCCTCGATGTGGTCGCCGCTCGCCTTCGAGATCGGGTGGATCCCCCGCTTGATCAACCACGCGATCGCGACCTGGGCGGGCGTCGCGTTGTGGTTGCCCGCGATGTCGTTGATCTCGGGGATCTCGGTCACGTCGCCCCGGGAGATCGGCGAGTAGGCGACGAGGTGGTGGTCGTTGTCCTCGGCGAACGCGAGCAGTTCGTCCTGGGGGAGGAGGGGATGACACTCGACTTGGTGGGCGAAGACCGGCGCCTGGAGGATCCGTTCGGCCTCCTCGAGTTGATCGGTTCGGAAGTTGCTCAGGCCGATCCGGTCGATGGTGCCGTTCTGCACGAGGTCGTCGAACGCCTCCAGCGTGCTCTCGGCGTCGTACTCGCCGGTCGGCCAGTGGACGTACAGCAGATCGATGGTGTCGACGCCGAGTTTGTCCCGGCTGTCCTCGACCGATTCGAGGACGTCCTCGTAGGCGAGGTTCTCGGTGCCGACCTTCGTCGCGAGGAAGATCTCCTCGCGGGGAACGTCGCTTTCGGCGATCGCGTCGCCGACGTACTCCTCGTTCTCGTAGACCTGCGCGGTGTCGATATGCCGGTAGCCGGCGTCGAGCGCGCGCGTGACGTTCTCGACACAGTCCTCGGGATCCTCGAGCTTGTACGTCCCGAAACCGAGGGTCGGAAGCGATCGTGGCATACGTCGGGATCCACGCGCCACTCGTAAAGCGGCTATGGTTGCGAGGGGCGGCAAAGCGCCCTTCGAACTTCGAACTCAGTCGACGCGCGCGAGAATCCAGATCGCGAACAGGACCGCGCCGATCGTCTCGGGGATCGCGAGTCCCGGTCCCAGCCGGAGGCCGGCGGCCCACGCGACCCACTGGAGGACCTGACAGTTCGCGAGCCAGATCGCCGCGAGCCCGAAGCGTGGCTCGTCGGCCAGTATCCCGGCCGTGCCGTCGATCCAGAGGGTGAGCGTCGCCCCCAGATAGAACCCGGCGGCGACCGGCAGGTGATACGGATGGCCGCTCGGAAAGAGGCCGACGCCTGCCAACAGCACGAGGGTCACGACGAGCACGGCGGCGACGAGCCAGTCGAGACGGGTCCGGGCCTCGACAGTGAGCGTCGCGGCGAAGAAAAGGCCGAGAACGCCGGCGATGACCAGCCCGCCGTTGAACAACGATGCGGTTCCGGCGGCCGGCGCGCCGAGGTCCGAGAGAGCGCCGCCGGTCCACGAGAACCCCGGGGCCAGCAGCGCCGCCCCGACGATGGCGACGGCGGCGACCGCGGGCGCGAGGAACGCGAAGAGCCGGCCGATTCCGACGAGCCGGTTCATCGGACCTCCTCGAACCGGGGCAGCGTCCGATCGATCCGCCGCTCGCGCTGCTCGCGTGCGCTCTCGCGCTTTCGTTTTCGGAGGGCGGTCTGCAGTCGGTCGGCCACCGTCTCCCGCAGCTCCGTCGCCTCGCCGTCGTCGAGGTCGATCGCGCGGGCGTCGCCGCCGACGAGACTGCTCGTGCCCGCGGTGTCGATCACCACCGAGGCGAGCCGCCATCGACGCTGGAGGACGGTCTGGGTCTGGATGGCGTTCTGGACCCGGTAGTAGGGTACCACTCGCGTCGTTCGGTGCCAGAATCCGATTCGGGTCACGACGTACCCCTCGCCGGCGTAGTATCCCCGCGACTTCCACTTGTAGTGGGCCGCCACCGGGACGAGGGGTACGCCGAGGAGGACGGCGTACCAGTACATCTCGACGCCGAGGGCGAGCGTTCCGGCGTAGACCAGCCCCGCGAGGACCAAAAGCACGAGCAGGTACCGGAAGGCGTAGCGCCGGCGGGCGCGTTTCGGCGGACGAACGATCTCCCCGTCCTCGAAGGGCTCGATCTCGCGAGCGATCCCCCACGTCGTTTCTCGCCGGGCGATCGGGACCGCGGACTCGGAGCCGACGTCACCGGTCCCCCCCTGGCCGGGCGCGTAGCCGGCGGTCTCGACGGCGAGGCTGGCGTAGCCCAGCAGCCGCTTGAGCAGGTTCTCGCGCAGGACGAGCGACTGGACCTTGTCGAGCGGGATCGACCCGTCGAAACGCTGGACCAGCCCCCGTTCGTAGCGCAGTTCGTCGCCCGATCGAGTGAGGCGAAAGCCGTAGGTGCTCAGGACCGCACTGACGCCGCTGAGAAGCGCCGAGCCGGCGATCACGAGAACGATCACTGCCGCGAGGACGAGAAACGGATTGACCGGGAGGTCGGTAAGCAGTTCGATCAACACGGGCGGCCCGGCAAGCGAGAGCAGCACGGAGAGAAACGAGGCCAGCCGGAGGTCGAAGGAGGCGACCGCCAGCACGGCCAGGTCCTCGGGCGTGATGGCGTAGAGGAGGTCCTCGTCGTCGGCCGACTCGTCCTGCTCGACGGCGTCGGCGCGCTTTCGCCGGCGGAGTTCGTTCTGCAGGCGCTTTGCCTCCTCGTAGCCGACGAAGCGGAGGACGGCCTCGGTTTCGCCACCGCCCGCGGTCTCGATGCGCAGTTCGGCGATCTCGAGCGCGCGCTGGACGACGTTCCGCGAGATGTCGACGTTCTGGACCCGTCGATACGGGATCTCGCGGTTACGCCGGGAGACGACCCCGGATCGGATGTCGAACGTGTCGGGTGTGGCCTCGTACTGGAAGCGCTTGTAGTAGGCGACCTGCCAGGCGACGATCGCTCCGAGTCCGACGAGCGCCCCGAGCATCGCGAGGGCGATCCCGACGCCGCCGAACGCCGGTCCCGAGGCGAACGCGAGGAAGAAGACGAGCGGGACGTATCCGACGATCGACTGGGCGACCCGGTAGGGGACCGACAACGGGTGCAGACGGCTCATACGGCGTCGTCACCCTCGGCGTCGATCGCGAGCGCCTTCAGCCGACGTTGGAGGTCGTCGGCGTCCTCCGGGGTGAGCCCGGGCACCGTGACGTCCGCGCCGCGCGAGCCCGCCGTATAGACGACGGTGCTCGCCAGTTCCGTCGCACGTTCGAGCGGGCTTCGGCGCGAATCGACGTGCTGGATCCTGACGAAGGGGACGACCGTCTTCACCCGCGTGAAGACGCCGCGTTCGAGGTACAGCGCGTCTTCACGGATCTCGTAGCGCCAGATCCGGTAGCGAAGCAGGCTATGGATCGCGGTGAGCGCGAAGACGGCGACGAAGACGACGACCGGCACCCAGAGTCCGAGATCGAGCGCGAAGAACCCGACCGCGCCGACGATCGCCGCGAGCATCGCCGCCGAGAGGACGGCCTGTAGGATCCAGACGATCCGGATCCGTGGATGGAGCGAGCGCATTACCTGCCGTTCGAACTCGATGGAAATGAACGGTCTGGATTAGGCCTCGGGACTCAGGACCTCGACCTGGAGCCCACGATCGCGGGCGTTCGCGGCGAAGGTCTCCGCATCCGCTTCGAGCGCCTCGAACGTGTCGTAGTGGACCGGGACGATCAGTTCCGCGCCGATCCGTTCGGCGAGATCCAGGATAGCGTCGGGCGACATGGTGAACGCGTCGTCGATGGGCGCGAGCAAAACGTCCGCAGAGAGCCCTTCGTACTCGGGGACGACGTCGCTGTCACCCGGATAGAAGACGGTAGTACCGTCGAAGTCGAGCCGGTAGCCCACGCCCTCGCCCTCGGAGTGGTAGGGCGTGCCGTCGTCGCGGGTGTGGCCGTCGGCCGTGTTGTAGGCGCTGATCGCCTCGATCCCGACCCCGCTCACCTCGAAGGAATCGCCGATCCCGATTCGGCGGACGTCATATGCGAGGTCCGCAACCGGACGCGAGTCGCGCTCGATTTCGTCGCTACGGATCCCCTCGAAGACGCCGACGACGGCGTCGGGCGCGGCGACTCGATCGATTCCGTCGGGGTCGTAGTGGTCGTCGTGGGTCACGAGCACGAGATCGCCGTCTCGGGCGTCGTAACCGTCCAGCACGCCGTATCGGCCGGGATCGATGTGGACCACGCGCTCGCCGTCGGTGATCCGAGAGGTCGCATAGCCGAGCCAGTCGATCGTGATATCGCCGTCGGTCGTGGACATGGTTCGAGATAGAACGAGGAACGGCAAAAAGCCACGACAACCGCGTCATCCCCGTGATGAACCCCGGACCACGATATGAATTCGAACGTCTCGAAGCTAGGAGGGAGGGAACCGCTCAGTTCCCGCCGGTGACGATCCCGGCGACGCGCTGGCGGTCGAACAACTGCTCCTCGGCGGGGATCTCCGGGTACGACTCGCCATCAGCGTACTCGGGCCACTCGCCGAAGATCTCGGGATAGAGCTGTTTCGCTCCCATTTCCAACTGGAAGAGGTTCATGATCGGACCCTGATAGCGCATCCCGGCGGGGTACACTCGATCGTTTCGAACCGCCGAGAGCTGGCTTCCGACGGGATGGGACTGGAGGTCCGCTCGGACCTGTCCCATGTCGTAGTTCGGCCCGAGCCCCCATAGGTGGAGGATCACGTCGGGGTCGGCTTCGAGCATCGCCTCGTACCCGACGGTTCCCCACAGCTGTGACCAGTCCTCCTCGGCGAAGGCATCGACGGCACCCAGCGGTCGCGTGTCCGCGAGCCAGTATCCTGGCTTATTGAGGTGGTACGTGAAGAACTCGTCCTCGCCGTTCTGCGTGACCCGCACGGCCGTGGGGCGCTGCTCTTCGGGCGGCAGATCCCTCTCGATGGTCGCGAGCAGGTCATCGTGGACCGCTGCGAGCGCCTCGTAGCGCTCCGCCTCCCGAAACATCTCCGCGACCTTGCCGAACAGTTCCCAGAGCGTGTAGTATCGGTACTCGTCTCCCCCTTCGGGCGGATCCGCGTGGGTGCCGCTGTAGAAGTTCCCGAACCAGGGACCAACGTTCTCGGCGATCTCCTCGACGTCGCTTCGCGTCCAGTTCTCCAGGGTGGTGACGTACGTCGGATCGATCAGGTGAACGTCGCTATTGAGTTCGTAGAAGCGCTCCTTCGGCAACCCGTTGCTCCAGGGATTCGCGAGATCCTCCCAGTCGAACGAGACCCCCGGGAGCCGTTCGTAGTAGTGGTTCATCGTCGTTCCGGCCATCTCAGTCGAGAACAGGGAGTTCACGCTTTCGCCGTGACCAAGCGCGACCGCCATGTCAGCGTACTGGGGGAAGACTGTGAAGACGTTCTCGGGCACTCCCTCGAAGTCGACGGCCCCGACCGGCGACAGTTCGACCGTGTGACTTTCGCCGGAGGACGACCCGGAGCCGCCGGCTCCCGACTCGCCGTCCGATCCATCACCCGTACATCCCGCAACCAGCCCTGCGACGACGGCGCCACCGGCCCCTTTCAGATATCCTCGTCGGGTCGACGTCCCGCGGTCATCTCCGTTATTCGGCATGTTTTTAGGTCAGCCTAACACGTCATAAGCCCACCGAAACTTCGGCGAGTCGACTCGTGGACGACAGCCGTAGGCCGGCCGAACACGCCAGCCCACCCCTCGTCTTCGGGAGGGCTTGGCCGCGTTCGACCGTCACGCCATAGGCGCCCACCGGGCATTGACGTGGTTCGATGTGGTGTGCTATATCACATCTCGGTGTCAATTCGGCCGATGGTTCGGGCCATCGTTTTCCTTCTGGCGACGAGAGGTGAGGTATGCAGTTCGACGCGAGCCAGGGTGACATCGCTCGACAGGAGGCGGACGTACTGGTCAACGCCGCGGGGACGAGCCTGCGGATGGGTTCGGGCGTCGCGGGCGCGCTCCGCCGCAGCGCCGGCGGGCCGATAAATGAGGCGGCGATGGAACAGGGACCCGTCGATCTCGGGGACGTCGCGGTGATCGAGGCCTACGATCTGGACTCCGAGTACGTGATCCACGCCGCCGCGATGCCCCATTACGGGGATGGGGAGGCCACCGCCGAGAGCATCCGCGACGCGACTCGAAACACCCTCGAGACGGCCGACGAGTTGGGCTGTGAGTCGCTCGTGATCCCCGCGCTGGGCTGTGGAGTCGCGGGCTTCGATCTCCGGGAGGGCGCGCGGATCATCGCCAAGGAAATCGACGTCTACGAACCTGAAACCCTCGAGGACGTACGGCTGATCGCGTACAGCGACGAGGAGTACGAAACGATCCGTGAGGTCGCCGACGACGTGCGGCCGTGACGGGACGGTGACGACCACCGACCGAAACCGAGTTCAGTCGTGGCCCGACACCCGGACGGGCTCGTAGGGCTCCTCGAGGTACTCCAAGTCGCTGTCCGAGAGGTCGATCTCGAGGGCTTCGACGGCCTGTTCGAGGTGTTCGACGCTGGTGGTGCCGACGATGGGTGCGTCGACCCAGTCCTTGTGCAGCAGCCACGCGAGCGAGATCTGGGCCATCGTGACGCCCCTTTCCTCCGAGAGTTCCCCGACCCGTTCGTTGATCTCGCGGCCGCCGCCCTCGCGGTAGGGGTGTTCGTACATGTGTTCCTCCGATTCGCCCCGCGCCGTGGCGTCGATCTCCGAGGCGGGCCGAGCGAGGTAGCCCCGCGCCAGCGGGCTCCAGGGCATGACGCCAATCCCCTCCTTCTCACAGAACGGGAGCATCTCGCGTTCCTCCTCGCGGTAGACGAGGTTGTAGTGGTTCTGCATCGTGACGAACCGGTCCAGCCCGAGCGCGTCGCTGGTGTGGAGCGCCTCGGCGAACTGGCGGGCCCACATCGACGAGGCGCCGAGATAGCGGACCTGGTTCCGGCGGACGGCGTCGTCGAGCGCCTTCATCGTCTCCTCGATGGGGGCGTCGTAATCCCACCGGTGGGTCTGATAGAGGTCGATCGTCTCCCTCCCGAGTCGGTCGAGGCTGTTCTCGAGTTCCTGTTCGATCGCCTTTCGCGAGAGCCCGCGTGCGTTGGGGTTCTCGTCGTCCATCGGGTTGTAGACCTTCGTCGCGACGACCGTTCGATCGGAGTCGTACCCTTCGAGTGCGTTCCCGAGGATGCGCTCGCTCTCGCCGCGCGAGTACATGTTCGCGGTGTCGAAGAAGTTGATTCCCAGGTCGATCGCCCGGTCGATGATCTCCCGGCCCTCCTCCTCCCCGAGGACCCACTCGCGCCAGTCGGGATCGCCGAAGCTCATACAGCCCAGACAGATCCGGCTGACCGACATCCCGGTCGATCCGAGGGTGGTGTACTCCATACGCCATCGTCCGCGAGGTACGGACAAAAACGTCGGTGTTGCGGCCAACGTTAAGGTGGATCGGCATCGAACGACGGGGTATGGACACGCTACGGCTGCTCAAGATCGCGGGCTACGTCTTCGTCGCGATCATCGCCCTGACGATCATCAGCGCGCTCGCGAGCCTCCTGCTGTCGCTTCTGGGGCTGCTCGTCGGGATCGCGATCGTCGCCGGGATCGCGTATCTCGCCTACAGGCTCTACCGGATGACGGGCAACGGGGACGACATCGGGGTCGAATCGACGGTCGAGGATCTCGAACGCGAGTTCGAGCGCTGAGAGACGAACCACGGCCAACGTTAGGTGACTGGCGATCCAACGGGGGATGTGGTGCTCTCGAAGCTACTCAGGATCGGCGGACTCGCGTCGCTCGTAGTGGTCGCGACGATCACGTATCTCGGCTATCGGCTCTATACGGCGTTGAAAGAACACGGCGAGTTCGAGTTCGGGTGGGCGGTCAGCGATCCCGGACCCGAGGAACCTTAGAACGGGATCGCCGTCGGCACCGAGAGCAGGCCGGCGTCGAGAAAGAGCAGGACGCCGACGATCGAGGCCGCGAGGAAGTACGGGCGAGCCTCGTTTGCGGGTTGGCGGACCTTCCGATCGGCGAAGCCGGTCACCAGTTTCTTCGAGCCGAGTTCGACCAGCAGCGCGAGGACGAACCACAGCGCGAGCATCAGGAGGACGAGATGTCCCTGTGCGCTGCCGAACAGCGACCCGACGGTGTAGCGCGTCCCCGCGAGGTGGCCGCCGCTCGCGAACAACAGGAGCGCGCTGATCCGCGAGATCCATCGAAGCCTGCCGGTGACGGTTTCGAGCGGCGCCGCGTCGAACGTGCCGTTTCGGGCGAGCGGGAGGATCGCGACCGTGAGAAAGACCACGCTGCCGACCCAGAGACCGGCGAAGCCGAGATGAACGGCGTTCATGGCCGCGTCGAGAAGCGACATGTCGGGAGGTCGAAAGCGAGACAGTCAACCTTTCCGATTCGGCCCGCGGGCCGAACCGACCGCGGCTCCGGACCTCCCGACCGTTCCCGCCGATGCCGTCTCAGACGATGAACGAATCGCCCCGTTCGGGGAGTTCGTCCACGTCGTCCGGATCGACGTCGTCCAGCGAGCCGTCCGCCGTCGCGTGGGCGGTCGCCAGTACGGCCTCGAACACCTGCCGGACGCGGAACTCCCTGTCGCCGAGCGTCCCCGCGCTGAGTTCGAAGAGAACGCTGCCGTGGCCGGCCAACGCGTGTCCGTTCCGTGCGATGCCGCCGAACGTTCCGCCGGGATACCGCGTGTAGTTCGCCCCGTCGAACCCCGACAGTGCGTCATACATCGTATAGACCACCTGTTTCGAGAGGTCCTGCACCTCCTCGTCGACGTCGGGGTTGATCGGCCAGAACATCGATCCCGTGACGATGTCGCCGTCGCCCGGATCGTCCGGGTCCGGAGGGTAGTCCGCCATCTCCTCGTCGTCGTCCTCGTCGTCACCGAGCACGTCGTCGATGTCGAACTCGGATTCGTAATCGACGACGTACTCGCCCTGACGGTGGAAATCGGCGATCCACTTCGGATCGACGTCGTCCACCATGTCGATGACCGCGCGCGCTTCGGGGACCGGGTTTTCGGGATACTCGTCCGGGAAGTTCTGGTACAGTTCGTGTTCGGTCCAGTCGTGGCGGTTGTACCGGTTGATGTCCCAGCCGATCCCCTCGTCGGAAGCGGCGAAGATACCGTTGTCGGCACCGAAGATGTCGCTTCCCTCGTCGTCCGCCGGAGCGTCGGTATCGACGTTGTACCGCTGGCGAGCGACGAACCCGTCGGGGTTCACCCGCGGGACAAAATGGACCGAGACGCCGTCGAGGATCCGTTCGGCCCTCGAATCCCCGCTTGCGAGGAATCGCAGAGCGGCAAGCGCCCCCTCGGCCATGAGTCCCTCGTCCCCGTGTTGGTGGGCGATCACCATCACGTCGGGACAGGCGTCGTGTTTCCGTACGGCCGCCGAGTACAGCGGTCGACCTTGGTTCGACTCGCCGATCCGTTCGACGGTTACCCGTTCCGGGTTCCGATCCGCCAGTCCTTGAAGGATCGTCTCCAACTCCTGATTGTCGAGCAGGTCGTCGTCATCGAGATAATCCAATGCGAACTCCCGTTCCGTTTCGGGGTCGGACAGGGCCGCCGTTGAGCCACCCGCCGCCAACGCTGCTATTCCACCGATCGCCTTGAGCGCATCGCGCCTCTGTAGATCCATGCTCATGTTTCACATATGACGTACACGCTATAAATCATTCTATCAAACATAATATCTAACTAGAAAGTATCAATGTTTTAGTGAAAATGGAACTCTATTTCAAGAATTCATTCGTAACTCAACCCGATCGCGAGTCCGTCGCGTGTCTGGTCGGCCGCACCCTCGTATTCGCCGTTCGACCGAAGCATGTTGACGTTCCCGATGGCGATCGGCTCGTCGGTCCAGTCGTTGCCCAGTTGGGCGGCCTCGTCGCGTGCGTCTTCGGGGATCCCGTCCTCCCATCGGGTTATCTCGGGCGATTCGGGCGCGTAGATGCTCGGTTCGTCGATCGCGTCGATGAGATCGAACCCGTACTCCAAGTGGTGGAGGATCGCCTGAACGACCGAGGTGATGATCGTGGGACCGCCCGGTGAGCCGACGGTGAGAAACGGCTCGCCGTCGCGGGCCATGATCGTCGGGCTCATGCTGGAGAGGGGGCGTTTGTTCGGCCTGACCTGGTTCGGACCGCCAGGTTCGGCGTCGAAATCGGTCAGTTCGTTGTTGAGCATGAACCCGTACTCGGGGACCATGATCCCCGATCCGAACAGCTGTTCGATGGTCGTGGTGTAGGAGACGAGATTACCCTCGGAGTCGGCGACGGTGAAGTGGGTCGTGTGCCCAAGCGCACGGTCGGTCTGCTGGGTCATCGAGGCCGCGTCTCCCGGCTGGTAGGCCCACGGATCGCCCGGCTGGGGGTTCTCGTTGAGCGAGTCGGGCCCGATCAGGTCCCGGCGCTGTGAGACGTACGACGGATCGAGCAAGCCCTCGCTGGGGACGTCGACGAACTCGGGGTCGCCCATGTACTCGCCGCGGTCCGCGTAGGCCAGACGCATCGCCTCGGCCAGCAGGTGGTACTTGGTGCCCGAGCGCACGTCGTAGTTCTCTCCCAACTCGAACGGTTCGAGCAGGTTGAGGATCTGGATGACGGTCAGTCCGCCGGAGCTCGGCGGGGGCATCGAGTAGACGTCCGCCCCTCGATAGCAGCCCTGTACCGGCTCGTCGATGGTCGCCTCGTATCGACAGAGGTCCGAGAACGCCATGCTCCCGCCCTCCTCCCGGACGGTCTCGGCGATCGCCTCGGCGATCTCGCCCTCGTAGAACTCCCGAATGCCCCGGTCGCGCATGAGCCGGAGGGTGTCGGCGAGGTCCGGCTGGGAGAGTGTCTCGCCCTCGGCGAGGGGCTCGCCGTCGTCGAGGAACACCTCGCGGGCGGCGTCGTTGAGCTTCCACTCGTTGGCCGCGATCTCCTCGGCGAGAACGGCGTCGACCTCCGTGCTCTCCGCGAGGTCGATCGCGGGGTCGATCAGCTCTTGGATGGAGCGCGACCCGTAGCGTTCGGTTGCACGCCGGAGTCCGCTCGCGGTGCCCGGGACCCCGACCGCTCTCCCGTGGGTGTGGCGTTCGTCGAACGGGATCGGCTCGCCGTCGTCGAGGAACATGTCGGGGGTCGCGCCGGCGGGTGCGCGCTCTCGGCTGTTGACGATCTCCACGCTGTCCTCGGCGGCGTCGTAGTACAGCATGAACCCGCCGCCGCCGATCCCCGAGGAGTGGGGCTGGGTGACGTTGAGCGCGAACTGCACCGCGACCGCGGCGTCGACCGCGTTGCCGCCGTCCCTGAGCACGCGCGCGCCGACCTCGCTGGCGGCCGGACTGACCGAGACCACCATCCCGTCCTCGCCGGTGGCGACCGCCCCCCGGTTGGCGTCCACTGCCGGGACGCTCTCCTGTGCGTTCGCGCTCGATGCCGCGACTGGAAGTGCCGCACTCGCCGCTACCCCCGTCAGAAAACGACGCCGGCTCGGGTTCCGTACCGATTGCTGGTTGATATCGTCTACCATCCCGTGTTAGGTTCGACCGGGCTGAATTATCACTAACTCTTCGTTTCCTATGAAAATAGAGCGTATCAAACGGACGGAGCCAGCAAACTGAAGCCCATCGCGGATGTGTTTCCGCCATGAGCGGTGATCCGTCGTTCGAGATCCCGGTACATCCCAAATCCGAGTACCACGACGGGGGGATCACGCGCACGGGTGGAACGGTCTTCTCGCTGGTTCCGGACGACGGATCCGTCGACGATCGTCTCGCACGCGTTCTCGAACGCGAACGCTATACCGCGGGCGACTGGTTCGACCTTCCCGTCCCCGTGTACCTGGTTCACGATCGCGAGCTGGGCACCGTCTTCCGGGTCGTCGGCTACGACGACCGTGTGGAGCTTCACGTCACTACGACCACCGAATCGAGCGGTCTGCGCGCCTTCTACGACGCACTCGGGGAGGAGAGTGCGGTCGATTGGAGCGTCGACCGCGAGACGAACGACCGCTAGTGCGAGCGACGCGGATCGTCCGACGGACCGAGCAGGATCCGGTAGACTGCGTAGCCGATCAGGAGCGCGAACGCCAGAAGCGAGAGGGTCTCGACGAGGAGCACGACCGAGTAGAACAGCCGCGTGAGCATGCGGATCGCGACGAACCCGCCGAGGATCGCCACGGCGAAAACGAGCCCGCCGACCGCGGCCCGGAGTCGGTCCATATCTCGACCGCGAGTCCGGGCCACTAACGCTCGTCGGTCTCCCGTTCCATCGGCCGGATCCCGGTCGCCGAGAGGAGGGCGACGACGAACAGGACGACGAGTAACGCGAGGGCACCCAGTCCGATCGGTGCCGAGAGCAGGGTGGCGGTGCGATCGCCGAGGAACAGCCGCGTCGAACCGCGGATCACGAACGTCGCCAGAACGAGGGCGAAGGAGAGCAGGCTCCACCTGACGAACGTCGATCGGTGCATGAGGGAACTGGAAGCGCGCCGTGGCTCAGTCTTTCGGTCGGTTTATCCCTCCCTCGGGAGTAGTTCGGAGCATGCAACCGACGACGAGCGGGACCTACCGGGTGCTCTCGGATCCCCACGGGGAGTGGCTGCTCGTCGACCGCGAGTCGACGGAGCCCATCGCCGTCACCGGCGGCGACCTCGAACCGGGCTACCTAATCGAGGGGACCGTCGAGTGGGACGCCGGCGACGCCCGCCTCGTCGAGTTCGAGGTCCTCTCTGAGACGAGACTGTGGTTCGTCGACGGGGTCACGGACCTCTTCGAGGTCGCACGGGAGCTCTGTCGGGACGCCCGCATGCAGGACGAGGGCGTCCTCGGGGAGACGACCTACAGCACCGACGGCGAGCCCAACGGCGCGGTCTACGCCTTCGCCGAACAGCCGGGTGCACGCGACATCTGGGAGGAGTTCCGGACGGGGGCGATGCCGCTCGAACCGCTGATCGAACGGCTCGCGGACGTCGAACCCGAGCCCTACGAGGTGTTCGTCCTCCGGCCCGTCGACGAGCCGTTCGTCGTCGTCTACCTCGTGCCCGATCCCGACTCGATGCTCGCGGACACGGTCGAGGACACCTACCTCTGACCACAACGGGTTTGACCCGTCCGCGAGTGGGTTCCCGTATGCTCGATACCGGCGACGACGCACCCGAGTTCACCCTCGAAGACCAGCACGGCGAACCGGTGAGCCTCGCGGAGTTCGACGGACGGGTCGTGGTCTACTTCTACCCCCGGGCCGACACGCCCGGCTGCACCACCGAGGCCTGTGGTTTTCGCGACGCCTGGGACGACTTCGAGGAGCGCGACGTCACCGTCTTAGCCGTCAGCGACGACCCCGTCGAGGACCTCGCGGACTTCGCCGAGAAACACGACCTGCCCTTCCACCTGCTCAGCGACCCCGACGGCGAGGTCGCGTCGGCCTACGACTCCTACGGCGGGAGCAGTGCGGCACGCAACACCTACGTGATCGAGAACGGCGAGGTCGTCGCCGCCTACGAGGGCGTCTCCCCCGAGGGCCACGCCGAGGAGATCCTCGCGGACCTCGCCTAGCCCAGGAGATCGGGGTAGTCCGCGATCAGACCGTCGACGCCCGCCTCGGCCAGTCGCTCGGCCTCGTACCACGTCGCGACCGTCCAGACGTTGACCGCCTTCCCGCGGTCGTGTGCCCACTCGACGAGGTCGTCGTCCGACTCCTCGCCGGAGAAGAACGGCGCGCCCGCGATCAGTTCGAGCGAGGGATGGAGCGCCTCGCAGTCGTAGGTCTCGGTGACCGCCAAGCCGGTGTCGACCGAGTCCGAGAACAGGAACGCGACGGGAACGTCGGGCGCGAGGTCGCGAACGACCGCCAACGCCGCCTCGTGAAACGAGGAGACCAGGATCTCGTTGTCGGCCGCCCCGGCGAGTTCGAGCGCGTCCTCGGCGAAGGGTCGCCAGAGCTCCTTCTGGGCTTCGAGTTCCTCGCCCGACGCCGCGCCCGCGACGGCGTCAACCGAACCGGGGTTCTTGAACTCGACGTTGACGCTGACCTCGGCGGGGATCGTCCGGAGGACCTCCGCGAACGAGGGAACCGTCTCACCGCTTTCGAGCACCTCGGCCTCCCGGACGACCTCCCAGTCGTTCTCCCAGACGCAGCCCTCGACGTCGGTGAGCCCCCGTCTGCCGCCGTTGCGGGCGCTCATGTCGTTGTCGTGGAACACCACGACCTTCCCGTCGGCGGTGGGCATGACGTCGATCTCGATCATGGCCGCCGTCTCCGAGGCACGCTCGACGGCCCGTTCCGTGTTCTCGGGATACCTGCCCGCATAGCCCCGATGTGCGATGATCCGTGGCTCGTCGCTCATCTCAGCCCTCCCGTCGGCCCGTGCGGATCCGACGGCTCCTCCGCCGAGAACGGTAGCACCTGTCGCGGTCACGAACGTTCGCCGATGCAGTCCGGTCGTCTCTCGCATGACGACTGGATGATTCAGTCAGAATCACGTGTAACTAACTAATTGAACAACATTGAAATAATATCTGAAACGAGTGCTATATAGACCGCGAACGACAGCGAGCGTCATACGGACTGGTCGAGCGTGTCGAGCACGCGCTCGGAGAACTCGACCTCCGAAAGTTCGCCCCGTTCGAGCGCGTTGAGCCACGACTCGTCCATTCGCCAGGTGCCACGGACCGCACCGTCGGTGTCGGTTGCGGTGGCCTCGATGGTCGTCGGCTCCCAGCCCTCCTCGATCGCGTCGCGAAAGACGGTGATCACCCGTCCGATCTGTCGGTGCGGGACGCCCTCGCCGGGCGCGACGGTTTCGTACTCGATCTCGATACGGTCCTCGGATCGCTCGATCGATTCGAAGTAGACGCCCTGGCCCATCAGTCGATAGCCGACCTGTTCGACGACCTCGTCGTTCGTCTCGAAGGACATGCCACCGTCTACGTCGCGACGGCGTATAATCAATGGCGCTCCCGGAACCGTTCGAGACCGAGCGCGAGCATGTCCGCACTCACGGGCTGGAACTCCGCGCGCTCCTCGTCGGGGAAGTGCTCGCGCACCCCGTCCCACGACTCGCGGGCGTATCGGGCGTCGAGCAGCACGCGTACCCCGATCTCGTCGGGTCCGCGGATCACCCGTCCGATCGTCTGTCTGGCCTTTCGAACGGCGGGCACGGTGAGTGCGTACTCGAAGCCGTCGCCGAAGGCCCGGTCGTAGGCGGTGCGGACCGCCTTCGTCCGCGGACTGGCGGTGTTGATGATCGGCACGCCACAGACCACGGCCGCCGAGAGGCGGTCCCCGCTGTAGTCGACGCCCTCCGTCAGAGTCCCCCGTAGGCTCGTCACCAGCACCTTCTCCTCCCCGGAGAAGAACTCCCGCTTGAGCGCCTCGGTCGTCTCATCGCCCGAGCTCTCGTCGAGGAGGACGGGCTTTTCGACCCGCGGGTCGAGTTCCGAGGCGGCCCACCGCGCCTCCGCGTAGTTGGGCATGCCCACGAGCACGTTGCCCGGCGTTCTCGCGATGTCGGCCAGTAGACCGCCGTATAGCTGTCGGACCGCCGTCTCCTCGCTCGGATCGCCGCGGTTCTCGTAGGTGAACTTCGGCGCGTCGACCGCGAAACTCGCACGGTTCGTTGCGGGGAAATCGAGGGGAAAGGTCCGCTCGACGACCGGTCGGCCCTCGCTTTCGAGGTGATCCAACCCGGTTACTTCCCGAAACACGTCGAGCGGTTCGAGGGTCGCGCTCATCAACACGCCGCCGCCGAACTCCGCCAGTCGATCGCCGATCGCATCGCTGGGTACGCAGTTGAAAAGGGCGAGTCGGACGGTGTAGACCCGTCGCCACGAGCCCTCTGGTTCGGTGTCGTCCCACGTCCGTTCCAACTCGATCTCCCGGAAATGCCGCTCGTGATCGGCCTCGTACCAGTTCCCGAGCAGCCGACCGACGGCGAGCGTCGCCCGCGAGCGTTCCTCGTCCTCGGCAGCGTTCAGGATCCGTTCGACGATCGCCCCCACCGACCGGGCTCTGACCCACGTCCCGCCGTCGTAGCCCTCCCGTTCGGCCCAGTCGGAGATCGCGTCCCGTCCCGGTACCTCGGGATCTCGAAGCGGAATCTCCCCGTCCGAGAGATCGGTGGGATCGGCCCTCCATGCCGGGCGTTCGCGGTCGAGATGGTTCTCGATCCGCCGGTCGAGTTCCTCGCGCAGGTCCGCGACGAACGCCCGGAGTTCCCTGCACTCCTCGAGCGTGACGTCGCTGTCTTCCAGTTCTTCGCGCACCAGCGTAGCGTCCTTGGTTTCCGCCCTCCCCGCGGCGCTTCCCTCGCCACCCATCTCGGCTGTCTGGAGCACCCGGGTGAGCTCGCTCTCCGCGTCCCGAAGCGTCGAACCCGCGACGCCGTCGCTGACCAGATCGCGCACGCGGGGTTCGAGCATGTGGGCCTCGTCGCAGATCACAAAGGTCGAGTCATCGAGCAGCGCACCGGTGAACGATCCCGTCGTCAACGGATCGAAGGCGTGGTAGTAGTTGCCGACGACGACCTCCACCTCGGGGACGAGCGCGCCCATCATCGAGTGCGGACAGGTGCCGTGGGAGGCCGACAGCGAGACCAGTTCCTCGGGCGTCAGGTGGCCCTGCTCGGCCGGATCGAAGGGCACCGCCTCGATCGCGTCGCCGTCCTCCGGTAGATCGTCGAGGTACTGGGCATAAAACGGACAGAACTCCACGTCGTCGTATGCGGGAAGCTCCGGAGGGTAGGGCGTGGGTTCGCCGGCGGTTTCGAGAAAGCGCGCGTCGGTATCGGCGCTGTCGGCCAGCCCGACCTGCTGGCTTCGCGCGTCAGCCGTGAGCGCGTTCGCACTCGTCGCCCCGCCGTCGCCGACGAGCGTGCGCGTCTTCTCGCGCAGCGTCTCACACCGATCGTAGACGTTCTCCCCGTCGATCCCGGCCGCGTTCTCGCGGCTGTACGCACAGACGTCGGCCTTGCCGACGAGCGTGAGCCCCGAGACCGGGTTCCAGTCCTCCGGGAGGTTCGCGTTGATCGTCTCCATATCGGTCTCGAACTGGCGGAGCTGCTGTTTGACGCTCGTGAGCACGACCACCCGCTCGTAGTCGCTGTCGGGATCGCGCACGCGATCGATTCCGGCGGTGAGCGCGAGCATCGTCTTTCCGGTTCCGCAGGCCCCCTCGATGACGGTGAAGCCGCGTTCCTCGGCGGTTTCGATGGCGGTTTCGATACCCGCTGTCTGGCTGTCGTAGGGCTCCTCGTGACCGAAAACGTCCTGCCAGGCGGGCATGGGAGATGCTTCCTTTGAGCGCTGCATAGATCTGTCGAACCCTGGGGCCCCGTTCGTATTTGAAGGTTGGCGAAGCCCGCCGGCACGCCCTGCCAAACCGGACCGACCCCGAACGATTAGCGTCGGGAGCGTGTAGCCCGGTCATGGGACGGCTAGCTCGACTGGTGACGCGTGAGGCGCCCGCGGTGACGGTCGCCCGGGTCGTCGATGCGCCTCCCGAAGCCGTCTGGGACCTGCTGATCGATACGCGGCGCTGGCCCGAGTGGGGGCCCTCGATCATCGAAGTCGAGTGTACCGACCGGCGGATCGAGGAGGGATCGACCGGTCGGGTGCGGACCATCGGCGGACTGTGGATTCCCTTCGAGCTCACGGCCTGCGAACGGTACGGCTGGACCTGGCGCGTCGCGGGGATCCCCGCCACGGGCCACCGGGTCGAACCGCTCACGGAGGGCTGCCGTGTGGCGTTCGAGGTGCCCGTTCTCGCGACCCCCTACGTTCCCGTGTGCCGGATCGCGCTCTCACGGATCGACGCTCTCGCCGAGTGATCACCACCGAAAGCCGTCGGGGACGGCGGGCGGCGAGAGAGGACTGCGAGGAAGGTCGACGGGGATCCCGGGCTCGTTGTACCCGCCCGGCGCGACGTCGTTCGGCCCGTCAGGGTAGAACAGCGAGGCCAGCGCCTGGATCTGTCCGCGTCCCACGTCGAGTTCGAACTGCCCGCCGCCGTACATGGTAACCGCGTGTTCCTCGCAGTACTCGATCGTCCCGAACAGCGACTCGATCGAACCGAACCGCGAGGGTTTGATGTTGAGCCAGGACGGTTCCCACGGGAGCTCCTCGATGCTCTCGACTCCGTGGATCGGCGCGTCCCACGAGACCCGTTTCTCGTGTCCCTCGAAGACTCCCTCGGTCTCGTCGGTCACCGCTGGATCCTCGATCACGGCCTCGGGAAAGCCTGCGACGATCCGCTCGTAGAGCGCGGGGTCGGGCGCTTGGTCGACCTCGGTTCCCTCATACCGACCTTTGAGGTCGAGGGTCCGGACCGCACTCGTCTCCGCGAGCCGTTCGACGAGCCCGTCGGTCCACTCGCTCGTCGGATCGAGTTTGAACTCCAGGTTCGGATCGAGTTCGAGAAAGCGCTCGACCCGATCGGGGGTCGGCGGCTCACCCAGCCGCGTGCTGGCAACGAATCGCACGGGATCGTAGCTCCGATCGAGCACGCTCGCGAGGTCGGTGTCCGCCTGTCGGAGCGCGAGATCGAGAGCCGCGCTCTCGAATCCCCACCGTCGGTAGTTCCGGAAGTCTTCTCGATCCGGTCCCTCGGGGAAGAGATCGAGCGAACCGACATGCTCGGAGAACTCGGCGACGGTGTAGTCACCCGATATGTCGGGCGGCCCCGCTGCGAGCAGCGCGTCGTGGTCGGCCGTCTCGTAGGTCACGTCCTCGCCCCGTCCCACCTCGTCGACACCCGATAGCGAGATACCGGTCGTCACGCGGGTGAAGTCGCTGGAGGTGTCGCGTTCGTATCGTTCGAGAGTCGCGTTCTCGACTCTTAGGGGGAGAGTCGAGATGGCGTCGTAGAGTGCCATAACCTCCGTACGGTGGCCAGCGGCTTAATCCCCGATCAGGGTGGCCGCTCCATCGTAAATCGATCGCGCGTGCTCGCGTAGTAACTGCCCGAGAGCCGCCCGACGGTATCGAGCTTCGTCACGTCGACTTTGCCGCCGATGGTCGCGTCGTCGGCGACGTGGGCGTAGACGACCTCGCCCAGTACCATCGCCGAACGGCCGATCTCGACGAAGTCGTACAGTTCGCACTCGAAGGCGACCTTCGCATCCGCGACCCGCGGGGCATCGATCCTGACGCTTTCCGCACGGTCGAGGTCCGCGTGCTCGAACTCGCTTCCCTCGACCGTGGCGCTCGTCGCGTTCATCGCCTCGGCCAGCTCCATCGTCACGACGTTGACGACGAACTCCTCGGCGTCGAGGACGTTCCGTGGGGTGTCCTTCAGGTCGTCGCCGGTCCCCACGGGCGCGAACATCACCACCGGCGGATCGACGGAGACGACGTTGAAGAAACTATAGGGCGCGAGGTTCTCCCCGTCCTCGCCGCGCGTGCTCACCCAGGCGATCGGCCGGGGAACCACCGAAGCAGCGAGCAGCCGGTAGGCGGAATCGAGTTCGGGAACGTCGACCTCCATCTCACTCGCCCTCGAAGGGGTCGATCTCCCCGCTTCCCGGGTCGTCCTCGTCGACGCCGAAACCCGGACCCTGCGTGGCGAGTTCGAAGACGAGTCCGTCGGGATCGCTGAAGTAGATGCTCCGGAAGTAGGTGCGGTCCTTCACCGTCGAGACCCGAACCCCTTGATCCATGAGATGTTCGCGCCATTCCTCCAGCGTTTCGCGGTCCTCGACGCCGAACGCGAAGTGGTGGGACGCCCCGGGGCCGGGCTGACCCCGCGAGTCCGGGTACTCGAAGTAGGTGACGGTGGTTCCGGGTTCGCCATCGGGGGTCGAGGAGAAGTAGTAGTGAAGCGTCCCGGGATCGTCGTAGTTCCGGGTGCGCTTGACCGTGTGCCAGCCCAGCGCCTCCTCGTAGAACGCTTTCGTACGTTCCATGTCGGTACAGATGTTCGTCACGTGATGCAGTCCGGTGGTGGGTGGTGCGGCGGTCATGCTGTATGGCTGAATCGGTAGTTATCGACCGTCGCCCGCGCCGGTCGGGGCGTCCGGTAGGTCGTAGGGATCGACTTCGAGGCCCAGTTCCTCCAGTGCGGCCTCCATGTGGTCGTCCTTGACGTAGTCGGCGCCGGCCTCCATCCGGATGCGTTGGGCGGTCGCGAGCACCTCGGCCCGGCGGTCGTCGGGGACGTGGAACTTGTCGGTCGCGAACTCCAGCACCAGCCCGTTGTGATCGCGGGTGTAGATCGAGTGGAAGGCCCCGCGGTCGAACTCGTTGTAGTGGTGGTCGGCCTCGTCGAAGGCCTCCTTGGTCTCGGCGAATCGCTCGGGCTCGACGCTGAAGGCGAGGTGGTGGACCGCCCCCAATCCCGTCCGTTGGGGTCGGGGATCCGACTCGCGGTCGTCGCTCACGAAGAAGGTGAGGATCCGTCCGTCGCC